>CAZZIF010000169.1:4054-8868 GCA_964654025.1 uncultured bacterium | reverse complement strand
CAGCTCCTTGCCCGTGCCGCTCTCGCCCAGGATCAAGACGGCGATGTCGGCGGCGGCGACGCGCTCGATGCGCTTGAACATCTCGC
Source organism: uncultured bacterium (assembly GCA_964654025.1). Classification (GTDB taxonomy): domain Bacteria; phylum Eisenbacteria; class RBG-16-71-46; order CAIMUX01; family WJJG01; genus CAYQJL01. The sequence goes on along the minus strand of CAZZIF010000169.1, from coordinate 8,782 downwards.
GCATCGGCTCGCTCTGGCCCACGATCGAGCCCAAGCGCTTCTCCTGGCCGATCTCGGTCAGGAGCTGATTGTTCTTCCGCTCCAGCCGCCCGGTGGCGAGGCTGCGCTTCAAGAGCACCTTCAGCTCGCTCAAGTCCACCGGCTTGCTCAGGAAGTCGGCCGCGCCGCGCTCGATCGCGCGCAGGGCGTTCTCCTCCTCGTCGTTGCCGGTGATCATGACGACCTTGAGGAGCGGATCGAACTTCAGGCACTTCTCGAGCAGCGAGAAGCCGGTCTCGGGGTCGACGCCGTCTAAGGCCAGATCCAGGGTCACCAGTTCAGGCCGCACCTGCTGGATCACCTCCCAGCCCTCTTCGAGACTGCCGGCGGTCTTGACCGCGAATTCCTTTCGCAGCGCAAGGCCGAGCTGGCTCGTCACCTCCGGGTCGTCGTCGACAATCACTAGTTTGGCTTGTTCGGTCATGGTTTCTGTCGCGGAACTCATGGCGTCGTCCCATCCGGAAACGACTGGGATCCGAACGGAGGGGCCTTCCTGTCCCCATCGGTGCCGGTGGCCGCCTGGGCGCCGTCGCCCGCGCCTGCGTTCGCGCTCGCGTCCGAGCTTGCGCCCGCCTGCCTGCGGCTTCCGAGCGATACCGGCTCGCGGCTCTCGCGCTGCCGGGCGGCGTCGAGCGCAATCTGGAATCGCGTCCCTTCGCCCACGCGGCTCTCCACGCTGAGCTCACCTCCATGTGCCTGCACGATCGAGCGGCACTGATACAGTCCCAGTCCCAGTCCCTTCTTCTTGGTGGTCGAGAACGGCCGGAACAGGCCGTCTCGGATGAACTCGGCCGGCATCCCCTTGCCGGTGTCCTGCACCTGGATGTGGACCTGCGGCTCGCCGTTCTGCCGGAAGTCCTTCGTCACGATGGTGATCTGGCCCTCGCCGTCCATCGCCTCGACGGCGTTGGTGATGAGGTTCTCGATCACGCGGCGCATCATGTCGCGGTCGGCGCGGATGGTGGATTCCGCGTCGAGCTTGAGCGTGGTGGTGATGCCGCCGCGGCGGCGCAGCTGCATCTCGGTCACCGTATCCTGCACGAGCGCGTTGGGGCAGATCTCCTCGAGTCCCAGCTTCGCCTTCTGCCGCAGTTCGGCGAGCCTCGCGACCAGCTTCTCCATCTTCTCGGCCACGCGGCGGACGTCGGCGGCGCACATCGCGACCGCCTCGGGGTCGTCCTTGTACTCCTCGAGGTTGGCGCTCGCCATGCGCAGGGGCGAGAGGTAGTTCTTCAGGTCGTGGAGCAGCATGCTGCTCCACTGGCTCATCAGTTCGGTCTCGCGCGTCTCGGCCACCTGCTGGGCCAGCTCCATCGCGCGCAGGGCCGCGGCCACGTGGGCCGACATGCTCTCCAGGAGCGCCACGTCCTCGAAGGTGAAGGGATCTTTGTCCTCCTCGCGCGCCAGGCCGATCAAGCCCATCAGCGTGCCGTGGGAGAGCAGGGGCGCGATGATGGTGCTGGCCGTGCGGTCCAGCCACTCGCGGTCCTCGGCGTAGATGGGGATGTTGATCATGTCGTCGGGGCGGCGCTCGAGCATCAGCGCCTTGCCGTTCTTCTCCATGCGCCTGTAGAGCGGCGAGTCCGAGTGCAGCACGAGCGAGCCGTCGTCGGAGCCTGTGCCACAGATCGGGCGCAGCGTGCTGGTGGCCGGCGAGCGCGTGGAGATCGTGAGCTCGTTGGCATCGAAGGTGTCGCACAGGTAGGCGCTGGTGGCCTCGAGGAGTTCCTCGGGGGTGCGCGCGCCTTCGAGGGCGGCGGTGATCTTCGCCCATTGCGAGCGGTAGTCGAAGCGGTTGACGTAGAAGTTGCGGTCGATGAACCGGCGCACGCTGCGCTGGAAGCGGTTCGAGATCAAGAGCAGCACCGTGGTCAAGATGGCCAGGAAGCCGAAGGTGATGACCAGGATCTCATCGGGCGACCAGTTCGTCAGGGTCGCCACCTGCGCGGCCAGGCCGATCGAGAGCACGAAGAGCCCGGCGGCCAGCGCGGTGAAGGAGGAGTAGACCACCCCGCGCGAGGTCGGCGCGTGGACGTCGGTGATCCCGCCCTTCAGGTACCCGTAGGCCACCGTCAGGCTGGCGAAGACGATCGGCAGCGAGGAGGAGATCAGCTTGCCGAGCCCCAGGGTGGCGTAGAGAAGGCCGCTGGCCAGCACGAAGACGAAGAAGCCGAGCAGGCTGAAGAGGCCCAGCAGGGCCAGGCGCAGCTTGTAGCGGTCGCCGGAGGGGGAGATCCGGTAGGCCTTCTCCAGGTTGTGGCCCACCATCACCAGGCCGATCAGAAGATAGCTCAGGTAGGCCTTGCCCAGGAAGCCGAGGTGGACCGAGCCGAGCGTGTCGGCCCAGTCGTAGCCGACGATGAACTCCGGGTGGTGGAGCAGGGCCAGGAAGCCGATGCCGACCGCGGTGAAGAAGAGGAAGGTGCGGCGCTGGATGCGGAAGGCGCCGACCGGATCCTGGCGGCCGAAGCAGGCCGAGAAGACGAAGCCGGCCAGCAGCATCGGCACGGCCGAGGCCACCGCGGTGTAGGTCCAGGAGATCGGGACCGGCCGCGGGCCGATCTGCACCAGGCGCAGGATCGAGAACAGGTGGAAAGCGAAGGCAAGCGTGCAGAGTACGGTCGCCAGGCCCACGATCTGGCGCGAGCGGCCGCGGATCGCCACGGCGACGACCGGCACCAGGGTCGCCAGGATGGCAATGATGAGGATGGTTTCCTGCAAGCTCATGTCTGTGCGCTTGTGTTTCCGCCCTTGCGAGCAGTGCCGGACGCCGAATTCCCCACGGGTGAAACCGCGTTCCAGAGCGTGGTCCCGGATGAATCCGGGACGGTCCGGGATGTCCCGGGGTGTCCCGGGGCGTCTCGGGATGCCTCGGGATGCCTCGGGATGCCTCGGGATCCCCGAGATGTCTCGGGACGTCGCGAGATTCCCCGCGACCTGCTCCGCCTGGACTCGCGCCTTCACGGTGTGCACCGTCGGCGCCGCGGCCGCTTCTCAGGGGCCGTGGTCTGTGCTCCGATCGCCGCTCGGGCGGGCTTGCCGGCCGGCGATCGCTGCTGCCTGGCTTACTGCCCGGTCGTCATGCTCTCTCTGAGGCGCACGGCCTCATTGGTAGCCCACACTCCTACATCGACCTCGGCGTAAGCTTTCCCAACCTGATCCAAGATGGACGCCGCCCGCGCCGTGTCGGCGATATCGGCGTAAGCCATCCTTGCTGCTGCAATTAGAGTCGAGGCTCCCTGGCGCGTGCCCTGCATTTCGGTCCCCAGCTCCACGAGCACGTCGATCGCCTCGCTCTCCTTGTCCCGGAGCACGAGCGTCTGGGCCAGCCGCTCCCGCGCGAAGAGCGATGAGGGGCCGGGCGGATAGCGCGAGATGAAGTCGCGGTAGTCGCGCTCTGCCTGCTCGAGCGCCGTGGCCTCGGCCTCCTCGTTCCCGATCCGGTCGTAGTGGGCCGCGATCGCCAGTGGGGCGTTCAAAGCGGCCTGCGTGATGGGGTACTCCGTACGTAGAGTACGAAATGCCTCCAGCGCTTCTTGCCACCGATCGTTGGCCTCGAGCAACTGGCCCTTGTTCAGGATGGCCTGGGCGGCGGTGTCGGTCTCGTTTTCGTACTCGTCGGCGATCCGCTCGAGGTAATCGATTGCCTCATCCACCTGGTTACGCTGGACGGCGTTGTTGGCCAGCGCCGCCAGCGCCTGGGGGGCGATCGGGCAGTCGGGGTACTCCTCGAGCAGGTTCGTCAGCGTCACCCGCGCCGAGTCGGGGGGCAGGCCGGTGCGCATCTGGATCCCCGCGATCGCGAAGCGGACCTCGCAGGGCTGGCGCGGCGGCTCTTCCATCCGCCCGAGCTGACGCTCGAGTTCGCGCAACGCCAGGGTGGCCTCGTGCCAGTCGCCCGTATCGGCGTATAGCTCGGCCAAGTGAGCTTGGGATTCGATTTGGATGCGGGTCCCGTCATGGTCGCGGACCCGCCGTTCGTAGTAGGCCTTCGCGTCGTCGTAGTAGGGGATGCGATCGACCGGATCGAGCGGCTCGCCGGTGGGCTCACCGGTCTCGGGGTTGATGCCGGCCACCCCGGCGGCCACCGCGCGCAGGCGCGCGATGCGCAGCGGCAGCTCGAGCACCGCGCCGGCGGCGTTGGGCAGCCCCGGTGCGGGCTCGGTGTTCTCGACGACTTGCTGGTAGAGGTAGGCCGCCTGCGCGAAATCACGCCGCCCTTCGGCGACGCCGGCCCGGGCCAGGTTCACCTCGGCGGCTACCTGCGGGACGTCGGCATAGTTGGTGGCCATGGTCTCGAAGATCTGCTCGACGTGGATCGAGTCGCCCAGCTGCGCGTAGACGCGCGCGGCCGAGAAGAGCGCGCGGGCGGCGAGCGTCTGGGTCAGGAGCACGGTGGAGTCGGCCGCGACGGTCCCGACCGGCTTGGTGTACTCCTGGGCGACCTGTTCGTAGGTCTGCGCGAGGTCCTTCCACTGGGCATCGCTCACGTCCGCCGGCCGGATCTGATAGTTCTGGTACTGCCAGTCGGCCTCGGCCAGCGCCTTCTCGGCCCGGTAGCGGCGCCCCACCTCGTAGTCGCTGCTGCAGGAGATCGCCGTCACGGCGAGCACGAGGAGCAGGGGCAGCAGGAGCAGGCGGGCGGCGGACCTGGGAATGGGATGGTGCCGCCGGTGGGCTGCGCTCGAA
>CAZZIF010000169.1:2775-3954 GCA_964654025.1 uncultured bacterium | reverse complement strand
GCCACGCTCGTTTCGGTCCAGATCGCGCCTGTGCCCAGTCCGTTGATCCGCCTGGGCGTTCCGGCCTTCGCCTTCATCGACTCACGCTCCGATTGGCTCTTCATCGTCTCTCGCAGCTCCCTTCCGGTTCCAGCGCGGCGCGCCTCGCTTGGGTCTCCCGTCCGCGGGTCTTCCATCCGCGGGGCGCTCATTCGCGTCACCCCCATGCGTGGGCCTCTCATCCTCGGGCGGCCTCGACCCGCCACATGAATAGCCGAACGATGGCTCCGACCAAGATGAACGTGATCAAGATCTGGAAGACGATCTGCAGGCTCAGCAGACCGGCGACGAGTTCGGGGCTGAGCTTGTTGACGATCAGATCCACCCGGCTCGACAGGTAGGAGAACGGGTAGAAGATCACCGCCGACACACCCACCACGAGCACGGTGGGGATGAAGGTGTGGGCCGTCACCCGGATCGAGTCGCGCAGGGCGGTGAAGAAGTTCTGTCCCATGAGGACGATCCAGGCGGTCATGTAGATCAGGAAGCTCTGGAGTATGACGAAGATGCCGAGCATCACCGCCCGGGTGCCCCAGCGGATCATCGCGTCGTTCAAGTAGGCTTGGCGGGGCACCAGGCTCTCGAGGCGCGAGGAGGCGAAGATGAGCGCCAGCAGGATCACCGAACTCAGGATGAGCCAGTGGGCGGTCTTGAAGGCGCGTGTCCAGGGGCGCTGCACTTGCTCGAAGCCGAAGGCGCGCGCGAAGAACACCGTGGCCGCGCCGCCGGCGATGGCGGCGATGACGGCATCGATGGCCAGGTTGGCGCGGAAGAACATGGTCGGCAGCGCGTAGTAGAGGTTTGGATAATGGGTGGCGCCCTCGCCGCCCAGGAGCTGCACGAGCGGCAGCGCGATCGGCAAGAGCGGCTTCTGATGGAACTGCGTCAGCAGCAGAAGCACCACGAACTGGAAGACGGCGACGATCAGAAACGGGAGCCAGATGGCCGGACGGCCGAAGACCGCGAAGGCCCCCCGCCAGGCCCAGCCCGCCACGTTGAGTGGATTGGGTCGGTTTGCCACGCTTTCTGCCCCTCTCAATGTGCACGTGGTGCGTTCACGATAACCAAGCGACAAATCGTTGCGCGCTCTGTCACCAGAGCGGCCGTTGGGGCAGCCGCGTGACGCAAGAGGGGTCGGCT
>CAZZIF010000169.1:0-2675 GCA_964654025.1 uncultured bacterium | reverse complement strand
GGCGCTGACCGCAGCTGCGGCTGCAGAGCCAGCCACGGCGCAGACCGCGGCTCCGGCTGCGAAGCCAGCTGCGGCGCCAGCTGTGGCGCTGACCGCAAAGCCATTTCCCTACGCGTCATTGGCCAGAGAGATCTCGTCCAGGGTGCACCACCTGGATGGACGGAGACCACACGCTGACCGGTTGCGGTTGACGTTCTCGGAGACACCGTTTTCACGCGATCTTGGATGCTCTCCTGAGCAGAGGGTTGTCCATGGTCGCTAATGGGCTCGAGAACAACGCTGCCCGTACGCTCTAAACTATGCACACCCTCCATGTGTCCACAAATCTTAGCCGAGGGCCCGACATTGCGTCAAGAATCTTTTCAAGCGTGCATACTGATATATTTCCGTAACTTGGGCGTCAATCGCAACAAAATGGACCCCTCGGGAGGGTATGAATCGATACGCCACATGTAAGCTTCGGTGACACCGTAAGCATACAGTGATCGGCTCCAGGAACTCGAAAATGGGGATGTTACGTGCGTATTGGTGTCAACAAACCTATCAGATCGGTGTGACACCCGGCGTGACACCCGGTTCGCTCGAGGATGAAGACTCACGAGAACGCGGCAGAGCCCGGCGGAGCCCGGCAGCGTCCAGGGGAGCCCGGCAGCGTCCGGGGGAGCCCGGCAGAGCAGCCCGGCAGCGCCCCGGCTACTGCACCGATCGCTTGGCCCAATCGGGGTCCTTGGTGGACTTCAGGTTGGGACCCTTCCGTGGGAGGCCGCTCTCGCGCGCTTCCACCCGCTCGATGATCGTCACGATCGAGAGGTCGTCACTCTCCTCGGCGAGGCGCCGGTCGATCTCGGCCAGGATGCGGTCGGCTTCGCGGGCGGCCTCATCGGGCGAGCCCGGCGGCGAGGCGGTGCCCACCGTCTGCATGCCGTGGAGCACGTCGAAGACCTTCAGGCTCTGCACGTCTTTGGCGGGCACGAGGCCGCCCTCGTCCTTGCCGGTTTGGATGATGACCTCGTGGAGCAGCCCGGCGCTGATCATGTCACTGGTCGCCGCGCGCACCAGACGGATCGGGATGTGCAGGTCGGTGGCGAGCTTGCTCACATTGGGTGCCTGCCGGCCGTGCAGGTAGGCGTCGCAGATCGCGATCATGCAGCGCAGGGCCGCGCGCAGCTTGTCGCGGAAGCTGGCGGTCAGGGCGCCTTCTTCCTGGAGGAAGCCGTCGGCCGCCTCGCGGGCGAAGGTGAGCAGGGCCCCGAAGAGCACGATCACCCAGCTGAACTGGATCCACAACACGAGGAGCGGGAAGGCGGTCAGCGAGCCGTAGAGGCTGCCGTACATCTTGGCCGACGACAGGTAGAGCCCATAGCCCCACTTGCTGATCTCCCACACGATGCCCGCCACGATCGCGCTGGCCGAGGCCGACAGGAAGCTCACCCGCGTGTTGGGCATGATCATGTAGAGGACGGTGAGGCCCATGACCGTGACCAAGAGCGGCAGCAGGCCGAAGAGGAACTGCACGATGCCGCTTACAGGGGTGAAGCCCTGGACGGTGGTGAAGATCTCCGCGTTTTGCACCGAGGCGGTCATCATGAGGCTGAGGCCGGTCAGGAAAGGGCCCAGCACGGCGATGGTGGTGTAGGTCGTCAGGCGGTTGGGCAGACTGCGGCCGCGCTTGATGCCCCAGATCTGATTGAAGGCCTCCTCGACGGTGGCCAACAGGCCCAGCACGGCGCCCAGGAGGAAGATGAAGCTGATCCCTTGATAGGCGCCCGAGTGGACGCCCTCCAAGTAGTTGGTCAAAAACTCCGAGGCCTGTTCCTGCACGCCCGCCACCAGGTTGGCCAGGATGAAGCGCTGCAGGTGGGACTCGATGCCGGCGATGCCGCCAAAGGCGCCCACCAGCGTGAAGGCGAGCACGATGCTGGGCACCAGCGCCAGCAGACTCGCGACGGTCATCGCCGCCGCGCGCAGCGGGATCTGCCCGCGCGGGATCGACTGGACCACGACGACCAGGATCCGCAGCTCGCGCAGGAAGAAACCGTGGAGGCCCCCGATTTGCTGGACCTCTTCCTCCCACAGTCGCTTGCCCAGGAAGTGGCGCAGCCAGTGGACACGCTCGCGGATTTGTTCCTTACGTTCTTGCATACAGTTTGCCCCTCGCGCGGGAGACTAGCACCCAAGGGGAGGCGTATCAATCCGCGGATCCGTCTGTGATCCGTCCGGGCGTTCGTGTTGTTTCGCGCTGTCTCGAACTGGAATGATCTGGGGCTCGGGCGCTTCGGACTTCACTCCATTCGCACCAAAGAGGGCCGGGAGGTCGATTTCGTGCTGGTCGAGAAGAAGAGGCCGTTGCTCCTCGTCGAGGCCAAGCTTCGGCCAAGCTTCGGGAGTATGATCCGGACGTGAATCTGAAGCGATCTCGGACGGCTCTGTCCGTTCCGGCTGTCCAGCTCGTGGATGAGGATGAAGGCTACCGACTCCTGGATCGAGACGGCCGGAAGCTGCTCGTCGCGCCGGCGGCCTGGTGGTTGCCGAACCTGCCGTAGGGAATGTCTACTGTGTCGGTGTAGTTTACAGAGTCATCAATCGGTGTATACCAGGGTAACTGTCTGTCTCTTCGGGGTTTGAGCTTCTCGAAGTCTCGCCGGACATCAGTCGACTGTTGAGAAAACCTTACA
>CAZZIF010000168.1:7802-8952 GCA_964654025.1 uncultured bacterium | reverse complement strand
GGGCGGATCGCGCCCGGCCCTAGCGCGGAATCCAATCCCCCATGACAGGACGCAGCGGTTGCTCCAAGGGGGGCATCTCGACACGCTCGAACTCCCGCCTCAGGATCCGGTAGCTGATCAGGATCAGCGCCGCGCTCGCCAGATAGAGCGCGAACGTGCCGCCGGGCAGAGCTTCGGCGATCGAGCGCGTCGCAAGAACGACGGCGGACGGGATCATCCGGAGGGTCCAAACACCGGTGGCATCCAGTGCGAACTGAAGTATGTGCACCAGGAAGACGCCACCCACCACGGCGAAGGCGTAGGTGTTGCGGCGGCGTTTGGTGCGCGAGGCACGGTAGAACCGGCAGGTCCAGGCCGAGAGCAAGAGCCACGGGACACCGGCGGCGGCAGCGACACAGGGGAACACGCTAGCGGCCGGCGGATCGAACAAGAGCGGGAAGAGCCGCACGTGGAGCGGGCGCGCCGGGGGAGCGTAGTCCTCGACGATCGAGAGACCGGCCGACTCCGGCTTCAGGCTGCCCGAGGTTCCAGCGTCCAGGTAACGATCGGCAATCTCTTCGGGCGCAATGCGAATCCCGTAGGCCGCCTCGGCGGCGCGACCGATTTGCCAGGCCAGGAACCTGCGGCTGCAGCCGGCCGGCGCTGAGTAGGGCTTGTAGAGGACCCACGGTAGGCCTTGCGCAAGGGTCACGCTGTGAGCCGGATGCGTCTCGCCCCAGGGAGCGGTGATCGGCGCGAGCTCCCCGGACGAGTCCAACGCCCGCAACTCGAAATGCTCGAGTGTGATCCTGAGAGGATTCTCGGGGTCGTCGGCGTGGTAGGCAATGACCTCCCGCGCCTCGTGCGCGAGCTGGATCGCGACATGCGTGCCAAGGTAGGTGAAGCCCAAAATGAGAGCCGGGGGCACGATCAGATAGGCGAGCACTCGCGATCGGACGATCGGCAGCGAATCAATCAAGGCGAGTTTCTTCATGGCCATCGGTATGAGCAGGACGAGCATGTACACAATCAGCGTGACGTTGGTGAAGCGAATGCCGCCGGGTTCATCCAGAAGGCGCTCGCCGCCCGCCACCAGAAAGGCCAACGCCGCGAGGATGATGTAGAAGGCCCAGATCAGGAACTGGTGATTGAGCGACCGCCAGATCGTCAT
>CAZZIF010000168.1:0-7702 GCA_964654025.1 uncultured bacterium | reverse complement strand
GCCCGCTCCACGTCCTCGTTTGCCTGCACCCGGTCGCCGCGCACCGGCGGCAGGTAGTCGATCGTCACCGGGAAGCGACGATAGGTGGAGAGCAGCAACGCGCAGCCGGCCGCCGCCGGAAGCAGCGCCAGCCACGGCGGGAGGGTGGCGAACCCGCTCATCAGGCCCAAGTAGACGATGGCCAGGAGCCCCACCGGAAGCACGCCCCGTCGTGCCGGCCGAAACCGCATGACGGCGGGGTGGAGGCATCCGACCAGCGCGATGCCCAAGATGAGCGTCGCGGCGGTGTGGGCCGTCAGGTGCTCGATGTGCGCAAGGGTGGGCGAGTGACCACCCGGTAGGCCGGCGTAGCGCAGTGCGTCCAGACTGGTCGACAGCACCAAGATGATCGCGAGCATGACGGCACTCTCGATGAGCAGGGTGAGGACATGCGCGAGCCACAGGTTGCGTGCTGGGACCGGCAGGGTGAGATCATGCTCGCTGTAGCGACGGGAGAGGGCCGCGTACATGATGAACGGGATCAAGGAGAGGGAGACCGCCGCGGTCAAAGGCCAGAGAACGCCGTTGGCCACGCCGTTGGCGACGCCGTTGGCCGCGCCGTTCGCCATGCCGTTCGCGACGCCATTCGCCATGCCGTTCGCGACGCCATTCGCCATGCCGTTCGCGGGTCCATCGGTGAGAACCGCGTCGGAGGTACCGAAGAAGAGGCGCAAGCCGTTGATGAGTCCCACCGTCCCGGCGGCAACCCCGATCAGGCGGGCGAAGCCGTGGTTGGCCCGGTGTCGGCGGATGAGGGCCCCGATCATGACTGGCCTCCCACGAGTTCGATGAACATCTCTTCGAGTGCCACGCTGCGGCAATGCACCGAGGCCAGATCCAGTTCGCGGGCCAGCATCGACTGGGCCGTGCCGGGATCGCACCCGAAGACCGCGTGAATGGCCTCGGGCCGCTCGCGCAGTCCCAAGCACCCTTCGAGCTGGAGGATGCGTTGGCGGTCGACCGGCGTGTCGCGCGGAATGAGCGCAACCGCGTGGTTCTCTCGCAGATCATCGAGCGGACGATCGATGAGGATCCGCCCATCGTGCAGGAGCACGACGCGGGCGGCCATCCGCTCAACGTCATTCATGTAGTGCGACGAGAAGAGAATCGTGCTGCCCGCCTCGTTGAGAAGCTGGATCGATGTTTCCAGAAATTCCCGTCGAGCGGCTGGATCGAGGCCGCCGGCGGGCTCGTCCAGGATCAGAATGCGGGGGCGGTGGCTGACCGCGCAGAGCAGGGCCGCTTGCCGGGCTTGCCCCTTGCTGAGCCGGCCGATCTTGGCCCCCGAAGGAAGTCCGAAGCGATCACGGAGGCCGGTGGCGAGCTTCTCGTCCCAGCTGGGGTAGAGTTCGCGGTAGAGGTCCATGAGCTCGCGCACCTTGAGAAACGGCGGCAGGATCTGATCCTCGGCCACGTATCCGACCTGCCGCTTGACCTCCACCGGGTGCGCGCGCGGATCGAGCCCACCAACGCGCACCGATCCGGTCTGCGGTGCGATCAAGCCCATGGCGACGCGAATGAGGGTCGTCTTGCCCGCCCCGTTCTTGCCGAGCAGGCCCACCACCTCACCGGGGGCGGTCGCGAAGGTGACGCCCCGCAGCACGTCGACGCCGCGCTCGTATCCGCGATGGATATCATCGAACACGATGGTGCCGCCGGATGTGTTCGAGGCGCCGGGCTGGGCGCTCGAGGCGCCTCCAGGCCCGCCCATGGTCTCTGCGGTAGTGTCCCGCGCGGCGGTCTGGATGGTGCTCCCGATCATGTTCTCAGATCTGTCCTTTGGAATGGTCATGACGGCGGGTTCTCCTCTCCGGCACCATCGGCCGGCGAATCCTCATCGAGCATCTGGTTGAACAGCTTCTTGGCGTCCTCGGGCCCGATGCCGAGCTGGCGGATCATGGTGATCGTGGGCGCCAAGCTTTCCCGCAGCTGCTCGATCTTGCGATCGCGCAGCTGCCCGGCAGCGACCTGCTTGACGACCAGCGGCCGCCCGGGGCGCCGCTCGACGACCTGTTCGTGCTCGAGGTAGCTGTAGGCCTTACTGATCGTCATTGGATTGACGCCGAGCTCCGAAGACAGCGCCCTGGTGGAGGGAAGCTCGTCGCCGGGCTGGAGCAGGCCGCTGGCGATGTGGAACTTGATCTGATCCATCACCTGCCGGTAGACCGGTACGCCGCTGTGGGGGTCGACCACGATAAGCATGCCGCGGGATCCTCTCAGGCTAGCCCGGTGATGAAGGATTGGATCACCTGCAGCGCGATCTTCACGAAGAGCTTCACCGCCGCGGCGAGGTGATGCAGAAGCGCCTTCCAGCCGATGTCGGGCGGTGAGGGCAAGGGAACCCGGCCGCCCAGAAGCCCGCCCTCCTCCGCGTCTTCGAGCTTCGTCTCGGCCGGGCTCCCCACCCGATTCCGCGAATCCTGCATCTCGATGGCCGCCTCGATGGCCGCCTGATCGCGACCGTCCAGCTCGAGCGTGAGCAGCGGCCCCACCGGTTGGGGCCTCGCGCTCAGGCAAATCTGCACGAAGCGATCGAGAGCGCCCCGGGTCTCCCCGGAGGTCTTCTCCGCCGGCACAGCAGAGGCGGCGGGCCCGAGTAGCGGCGTAGCGAGGTACAGCAGCGCAAGCCATAGGCCCGTTCCAACGACCGCGCGTTTGCGCTGGCGGGGCGGTCTGGTAAGCGATGTGAGCTTCATATCGTCCTCCCCTCTGTGCTGCCCTCTACGAAGAAGGGGCGCATTAGGTTCGTAATACACTATACGGTCCTCTGGGTGTATATGTCAAGTCATACAGTTCTCGATTGCGTGATTTTTCGGGTCGTCACCGCCTCTTGGGCACCGCCGGAAGGCCCTTGAGAAATAAGTTCATTTATTTCAATATGTTACGGGCTCAGCACTGGTCAATCGGCGCCCCCCCCACAAACGGAAGCCGGGGAAAACGACCAGGCTGAATCTCCCTGTCGGGCCGGGTGATCTGCTAGAGTATCGAGAACGTACCTGTCAGCGCGGCCCGCACCTGTCGGCGCGACCCGCCGGGATCCGGGCCGCGTTCTTCGCATGTTTTAAGGAGATCGAATCAGTGACAGAACGCCACGGCTCCAGCCGGGGGGATTGGGCCGTCTACCTTCGCCTCGTGGTGGGGCCGACGTCTGCCATGACGATACTCGTGGTTCTCGGAGTAGTCGGGATGCTGGCTGTCTCGGGACCCGTGGGACCCGCGCGGGCGACTGGGGCGATGGCCGGGTCCACGCGGTCAGGGTCGTTCAGTGACGGCTCGTCGCCCGCGATGGCCGAGATCGTTGTGGGGTTTCGGGGCGGGATCGTTTTCGCGCAGCACACCGGCACCGAGGAGCGAGGCTCCGAATACGAGGTCGATGCCGGATGGCGGACCGGGTTCATGGCGGGCGCGTTTCTCTTCTGGCCGGTCACGGCGCGTTTCGGACTCCAGCAGGAGTTTCTCTACGTCCAGAAGGGTTCGCGTCAGCAGATTGATGTCGACATCCTGGAAGTGCCGGCGAAGCTCGATGTCCGCTACGAGATGGACTACGTCGAGCTGCCGATTCTCTTCCGGTTCGCCTGGCTCCAGTGGCCTGCGCGGGAGCTCTACTCGATCGTGGGCACAGCCCTCTCGCTCAAGGTGCGCGACCGGTATGTGCTTCGCGGCGAGGTCCACGACGGAGAACAGATCGTACCGCTGTGGGCGGATGCGGACATGGCCGAGGTGGACATGTTCGACTACGCCTTCGTCTACGGCATGGGGGCCGATGTGGCGGCGTGGGGACAGCGCATGCTCATCGAGTACCGCTTCGTGAGCGGCTGGAACCGATTGGCGATGCCGACCTACGCCTATGTGCCCTTCGAGGACGATGAGATCCTCGTTGAGAACGAACCCGTGGGACTCAAGAACCAGACCCACAGCATCAGTGTGGGGATTCGCTTCTAGGAGGTCGCACATGAGAGCTGGTGAGTTTCCGATGGCGGCCGGTTGGTCGAGGGCGACGGGGTGGTGGGAGGCGATGGGGTGGTCGAGGACGACCGGTTGCCTGATGGCGGCCGTGTTGTTGGGCGGCGTGGGATTGGCCGGCATCCTGCCGGGGATTGCCGAAGCTCAGGAATACGCCTACTGGAACCAGATCCGCCATAGCGCGACGCTTCCGGGCGACCTGGTGGAGATCCGGATGGAGAACCCTGCCGGCGGGGCAGTCGAGAACCATCTGCTCTATCTCACCACGGCGGTCGAGGAGGTGCCCATGGCGCTGATCCCCGACGGGCCGTCCACGCTGGCTGCTGCCGCGCCGGCGCCGGTGACCGGGCCCCGCGGTTACGGCTTCCGGCTGACGCAAGGTGAGGAGATCGACATCCTGCCCGTTCGCCTCGGCGACGGCGTCGCCCCCGAGCCCGGCCAGCTCACCCGGTTGGCGACCGATCCGGCCGGGGACGAGATCTTCGGCTACGCGAACCTGGATCTGGTCGACTGCCGCGTGAGCTTCTCCGGTGACCAGCTCCACGCCTCGCTGAGCAACACGGGCGGCGGTTTCCCCGTGTCGCAAGGGTTCACCTTCTTCGGCTACCTGCTGGGTATCGCCGATCCGGCCCTCGCCGATCCCGACACCGTCTTCGCCATGATGTACACGCTGGAGCAGTCGGGCATCATCAGTCCCGGTCTCTACAAGATCACCGGCACCGGCCTCGGCGACCTGGAGCAGCTGGGCGATGTGACGATTCAAGAGCATCCCGAAACCAACTCGCTTCGCATCTCCTGCCAGCTCGCCGACCTGACCAGTGATCCCTACTTCCAGTCGTGGTTCGATCCGGTGGACGGCGCGCTGGGTGTGGCCGGGTTCACGCAGCGGATCACCGTTTTCGGCGGGGCGCAGGAGGCGGATCGCACCCCGGGCGGCCGAATGTACCTGCGCGAGGTCACGATCGAGCCCGGCGTGAACACTCTCCCCGTTCTCGCTGATCCAATCTTCGAGGGCGAAGGAACGCCCGAGGCCCTCGCGCGGATCGACTACGATGATCCGGATGGTCACTGCCCGGTGCTGGCCGAGATCGTCTTCGACGGCGCCGACGCCTACCCGCTCTATCCGGAGACGCTCGACTACAGCGGCACGGTGATCTATGCGACCGATGCGGGGATCGAGGCGCTGGTCCAGGGGGGCTGGACGGAAGCGGTCTTCCGGTTCAGCGACAACGGGGTCGATGTGGTCGAGTATCCGGTGTCGCCTACGGCGGTGGAGGAGGATCCCGCGATGAGCGGCCCGCGCCGGCTGGTGCTGTCGATCCTACCCAACCCGCGCACGCAGGCGAGCGCAGGCGCGACCGTGATCGAGCTGGACCTCCAGGCGGCCCAGCCGGTCCGCGCGGCGGTCTACGATCCGAGCGGCGCCCTGGTGAGGCTGCTGGCCGATGACCGATTGCCGGCCGGTCGCTCGGCCCTGCGGTGGGACGGACGCGATGCGGCGGGACGCCTGGCCGGAGCCGGGGTGTATTTTGTGAAAGTCACTACCCGCCACCACGCGGAAGCGCGTAGAATAGTGGTCTTGAACTAAGCGCGGGCCCGTTCCCGCATTCCGCCTGAAAGCGCGGCGCTCCTGGCACGAAGTGCCCGTGGGAAGGTAACGAAGGGAGGTACTGATGTCGGTAACTGCTCATCACACATTGGTCGCTCGCCAGGAGGATGAGTCCGGCTCGTAGGGATCCTTCCGATCCGTCTGCCCCGGGACATGCCGCGATTCCTGCGGTCTTCGTCCCATCAGCTCTCCTCCCTAACGCCGCCCGCCGGTGGGTGAGCGTCCATCGATTCTATCGCTCGATACCCTGATTGAACGAACCATTGACGACTGACAGGTCACCTGTCCGCCGCGAACCGGCGTGACCGGGACTTTGGCGCCACGATGTGGGCGTGAAGGAGAGCATCATCATGCATCTGGATGATCTGGGCTGGGGACCGGCCTGGGCTGGAAAACTGGAGAGCTGGAAGAACGAGCATCGAGAATCCGCACCTGAACCCGAAGAGAACCCCGAACCGGGGCCCCGAGCCGAACGTGCGTTCGAGCCCGCGCGCGTGATCCGCGAGGATCGCGGGCGCTACCTGGTCGCCTCCGCCGCCGGCGAGCACGGCGCGCGCCTGACCGGACGGTTCCGGCACCAGGCGGCCGCCGCCAGCGACTACCCCACGACGGGGGATTGGGTGGTGGTGCGCGGAGCGGGCCCGGGTGAGACGAACGGGGCAGTAGACGGCGATCGGCCGATCTGCGCGGTCCTGCCGCGCGAGAGTCTCTTCGTGCGCAAGGCCGTTCTGGCCGGAGACCGCACCGAGGAGCAGACGGTGGCCGCCAACATCGACACGGTGTTCTTGGTGTCGGGGCTCGACACCGAGTTTAACCTACGCCGCATCGAGCGCTATCTCGCCATCGCCCACGACAGCGGCGCGATGCCGGTGATCTTGCTCAACAAACTGGATCTCGACCCGCAGTGGTACGAGAGGCTGCGCAGCACCCAGCGCATGGCGGGCACTGTACCGGTGCATGCGATCAGCGCCGACAGCGGGGAAGGGCTTGAGCCGGTGCGATCCTATCTGGAGCCGCGCCGCACCTACGCGTTTCTGGGCTCGTCAGGCGTCGGCAAGTCGACGATCATCAACGCCTTCCTCGAGACCGGCCGGCAAGCGGTTTCGGCCATCAGCGACGCAACTCGCAAGGGACGGCACACCACGACCGCGCGAGAGCTGATCGTGATTCCCGGCGGAGGCATCGTGCTCGATACGCCCGGCATGAAGGTCATCGGCGCCTGGTCGGACGAAGGCGGTGTGAGCAGGACCTTCGCGGAGGTCGAAGAGCTTGCCGCCCAGTGCCGTTTCCGCAATTGCCGGCATGAGGCCGAGCCCGGGTGTGCGGTTCGGGCGGCCATCGAGGCCGGTCAGCTGGATCCGGCCCGGCTGCGCAACTACCGGCGGCTGAACATGGAGGCCGCGGCGATCGCCAAGCGCAAGAAGGAAATCGCCCACCTACGGCGACACATGAATCTCCACCGGAAGGCCAAGGGTCAGGCGTGAATGCACGGCGCGGCCGTTCAATACCCTTCCTCGGGATCGACCGGATAGGGCACGGGCTGCCCGGCGGCAGCCTGGTTGAGGCTGTGTGCGATCGCGTCCATCCGGCGAAGCTCGGACTCCTCGAGGCCCAGGGCCCCGCCGCGGTGTGGGCTCAGGACGACGTTGTCCAGTTCTTCGAAAGGGTGGTCAGCCGGCGGGGTGTGCGTGCGAGTGTCTTCTGAAGACGGGTAGTTGTACCACACATCCAGCCCGGCTGCCCTGAGGCGGCGATCGCGGAGGGCTTCGTAGAGTACCGTCTGGTCGATGACCGGTCCCCGGCCGACGTTGACGATTACCGCGTGCTCGGGCAACCGCGCGATCTCGGCCGGACCGATCATGCCTTCGGTGCGGGGTGTCAGGGGGAGGGCCGCCAGCAGGGCGTCTGCTCGGGGAAGGAGCTGCACCAACGCTTCGGGGCCGGCGATGCGAACGCTGCCGGCATGGCTCCCCAGGTTGCTGGGATGGCCCACCGCGGCGCCTGAATTGCGTACGGGGTCGCTGAGAGTGCGCACCGTGCCGCCTGAATCGCGCACCGTGTCGCCGGGGTTGCGCCGCACAGCGGTGACCT
>CAZZIF010000167.1:0-9048 GCA_964654025.1 uncultured bacterium | reverse complement strand
TCGGGCTCGGGCCGCTGGGCGCGCCGTGACGAGAAGCTCGTCGCCGGCGTCATCGTCTTCCGCCATCCGGAGAGAGATATCGTCGAGTGCCACGCCATCGAGCGCCCGTCGTCCTTTCCGTACGTCCCCGGCCTGCTCAGCTTCCGCGAGGTCCCCGTCTACGCCCAGCTTCTCACCGGTCTGCAACACGAACCCGATCTTCTGCTCTGCGATGGCCAGGGCATCGCTCACCCGCGCCGCTTCGGCCTGGCCGCCCACCTGGGCGTCCTCTTCGATACGGCTTCGATCGGTGTGGCGAAATCTCGTCTGTGCGGGGAGTACGACGCCCCGGCCCCCGCGCGTGGCTCGCGGTCCCCGCTTCGTGATGGGGAGGAGATCATCGGCACCGTGCTGCGAACCCGCGCGGGCGTCAAACCGCTCTTCGTGTCGGTGGGCCACCGGATCAGTCTGGCCGCGGCCACCGATCGCGTGCTGGAACTGGCGCCCCGCTACCGGTTGCCCGAACCGACGCGAATGGCCGACCGCTGGGTCGGCCGCCTCCGGCGCGGCATCGACCGGCTGCCCGAGCAGCCGCAGCTGGGCCCCCCGCCCGGCTGGTAGGAGCCGCGCAGGAATCGCCCAGCCACCCACTCAGAACCCAGCTGGCACCCGCGCAGGACCCACCTGGCACCCACACAGAACCCACCTGGCACCCACACAGCGCCCACCTAGGAGCCGGTCCGTTCGAGAAGCTCGCGGTAGCAGGCCACCGTTCCGGCCACCATGGCCTCGGCGGTGAAGTGCTCGCCGAATCGCGTCTGAGCCAGCGTGGCCCGCCGTCGCCGTTCGCCGGGGTCCGCCAGTGCCCGGGCCAGCGCGCCCGACAGCGAAACCGCATCGCCCGGGTCCGCCAGATAGCCGGTCTCCCCTTCGCGCACCATCTCGGGAATCCCGCCGGCACGGGTCGCCACGACCGGGACACCGGCCGAGAACGCGTCGGCGATCGAGCTGCCCAGCCCCTCGGTCCGGCTGGGATGGACGTAGACGTTGATCGCGCCGAACACGGCGGCCACCTCCTTGACCTCGCCCAGGAAGTGAACACGATCGGCAAGGCCGCACAGATCGGCCTCGGACTCCAACGTGGCGCGCAGCGAGCCGTCCCCCGCGAAGATGAGGTGCACGTCCTGCCCTTGCGGGCCGAGCCGGGCCATGGCGGCCAGGAGGTCACGATGGCCCTTGTGCGGGATCAGGCTGCTCACGACGCCCAGCACCAGCGCATCGTGGGCGATGCCGAGCCGATCGCGCAGCCGGTCTCCCCCCATCCGATCCGGGGCGATCCCGGCCGTCCCGCTGTGGACCACCCGCAGGCGCTCGGGCGCCACCCCCGCGCCGCTCATGATCTGTGCGATCCGTTCGCTGACACAGATGATCAGGTCGGCCTGATCGACCTTCCACCGCGAGAGCGGTCCTCGTCGCGGCGCCACATCCACGCGCCGGTGGAAGACCAGCGGTACCCGCAGGCGCCGAAGTGCCCTCGCCAGGGCGAGCAACATCATCGAATTGGCGTCATGAGCCGCGGCCAGATCGGGCTTCCAGGCGGCCATCAGATTCGCAAGCCTGGCGGCCGCCAGCAGGTCCCCCTCGCCGCGCATCGCAATCGTCCGGCACTGGAGATGCTTGGATACCTCCGTCGCGTCCGGCGCCCGGACATCGTCCGTGGTTCGGACCGGTTCCGGCGCCCGGGCAGCGTTCAAGGTCTGGGCCGCTTCCGGCGCACCGGCCGCCCCGGTGGACATGCGCCGCCGCCAGCGTGAGGCGAGTTCGGAACCCGGTTGGCACGCCAGGCAGGTATCCCACCCCCGGCCGGCCAGATGCTGGCTCAGAAGCAGGCACTGTCGCTGGCCCCCGCGCCAGATCTTGCCGCGATCGAGGTGGAGTGTGCGCACTGCGTCGTCCTTCCTGCAAAAAAAGTCGATTCCCCGCGATCATAGACAGCCTCTCGCGCGAAGCAAGTGGAGAGGAGGCTGAGGCTGACGGCCCCGCGGCCCGGTGCTATGCTGCCTCCTGCGAAGGTCGTCCCCGACCCCCGCCCGACCCGCGCCCAGGTGCGCGAAGAGCGCCATGCAGCGCGGCACATTGAATCGAGAGGACCATGACCCGAGACCACCGAGACCAGATGGCCGCCGAGGGCGGTGCCGTCGACATCGCCGCGTTGCGCGCCCGCGTGCCCCGCGGCGCCCGCGCGCTCATCGACCGAATCCACGGCGAGGGAGGCCAGGCCTACCTCGTCGGCGGCTGCCTGCGGGATCTGGTTCTTGGCCGGGAGCCCAAGGACTTCGATATCGCCACCGATCTGGTCCCAGCCCAGGTCAAGGCCCTCTTCGGCCGCGTCCACGAGGTCGGCGCCGCCTTCGGAACGTTGCTCGTGCCCTTCGGCGACCACTTCTACGAGATCACGACCTTCCGCACCGAGTCCGACTACAGCGATGGGCGGCATCCCGACCGCGTCGCCTACACCACCGACTTGATCGAGGACCTCAAGCGCCGTGACTTCACGGTCAACGCCATGGCCTTCGACCCGCGCGCCGCCGAGCTGAACGATCCCTTTGGGGGATTGAACGACCTGGAGCACCGGCGCATCCGCGCGGTCGGTGAGCCGGCCGAGCGCTTCCGCGAAGATGCCCTGCGGCTGATGCGCGCCGTGCGGTTCGCCACGCAGCTCGGCTTCAAGATCGAGCGCCGGACCATGGAGGCGCTTCGCGAAGCGGCCCCCGGGCTGGAGCGGATCTCCGCCGAACGGATTCGTGAGGAACTCACCCGCATCCTGCTCTCCCCCGAACCGTCGCGGGGTCTCAAGCTGCTCCATCATGCCGGCTTGCTCGGCATCGTGCTGCCCGAGCTCGAGGCCTGCCGGGGCGTCACGCAGAATCGCTTTCACGCGCACGACGTCTTCACGCACAGCGTGCTGGCCGCCGACGCCGCGCCCGGCGACAACCTGCCGGTCCGCCTGGCGGCGCTGTTGCACGATATCGCCAAGCCCGATACGCGCGAGGAGAAGGAAGGCGACTACACCTTCTACGCCCATCAGATGGTCGGCGCGCGCAAGGCGGACCGCATCCTGCGCCGCCTGCGCTACTCGAACGAGGTGCGCGAGAAGGTGACGCACCTGATCCGCCACCACATGTTCTACTACCAGCCGGAGTGGACCGACAGCGCCGTCCGCCGCTTCGCCCGCTCGGTGGGCATCGAGAACATCCCGGATCTGATCGCCCTGCGCCTGGCCGACATGGCCGGCAACGTCAAGAAGTCCGGCGACACGACACCCCTGAGGGAGTTACTGCGGCGGGTCGAGGAGGTCATTGCCAAGGACACGGCCTTGTCGGTGAAAGACCTGGCGATCGGCGGTGAAGACCTGAAAGCGATGGGTCTCGCCCCGGGACCGGTCTATGGCCGCATTCTCCACGCGTTGCTCGAGCAGGTACTGGACGACCCGGAGATGAACGAGCCCGAACGCTTGCGCGAGGCCGCCCGCGAGCTGATCGAGCAGGAGATCTAGGTCCCGCCGCCCGGCGTTCCCCGGCCCGCGGCCGGTCCCATCGCTCCGAGGCTACGGCGCAAGCGCTGGGCAATCTGTGGCGGCAGGGGCTTGATCTCCCGCCGGCGGGCCGCTTCGGTCTCCTCGGCTTCGCCGCCGGTTCCTGCGGGCAGCGTGCGCGGCTGCGGGCGTTCACCCTTCGGGATGTAGGGTTCCTTCTCCAGCATGCGGTGAAGCAGCACCAGGGCGGCCTCTTTGTCCGGGATCCGTCCGCGCCCGCTCAGCTCGGGGTCGTCGCCGGACTGGGCCACGATGGGCGCGCCCACGCAGGAGGGGCAACCCGCCTCGCAGGGACAGCTGCGAATGAGGTCACAGGCGCCCTGCATCAGTTCCTCCACGAGACCGAAGGCCTTCTGCGCGAAGCCCAGGCCGCCCGGATACTTGTCGTAGATGAAGATCGAGGCGGCGCCGGTCGAGCGCGAATCCTGCGCGGTCCCGATGTCCATGACATCGCACATCGCGTGCAAGGTGATCACGTCGGCCAGCACGTTCGCGATGCCCCACATCCCTTCCGCCGGTACCCGCCCGTGGGAGAGCACCTCATGGATCGCCTCCGCAGGCGGCGTGATCCAGCACCCCTCGGTCTCGAGCGTCTGGACGGGAAGGTCCACCGGACCGAATCCCACCGATTCGCGCGTTCCGAACCGGATCTTCTTGAAGAGATAGACCTTCTCGCTCACCGCCAGCGCGCCGAAACCGGTCTCCGACTTCCGCCACGGCTGCTGCTGCTCGGCCTCGACGATCCGGATCCGACTGTCGATGATCGACTGCGTGTAGTAGTCCAGCTTCACCCGGTGGACGTAGGCCACCCGTTCCCCGAGGTCCAGGTGCTCGACCATGTAGGTCTCGGCCTCGTGCATGTAGATCGCCTGCGCGTGAAGTTGCGTGAAGGCGCTGGCCTCATCCAGCGTGCCAATGACCCGGTAACCTCTCTCGGCCAACTGGCGCAGCATCGCGGCCTGATCACGCCGGTCGCGGAATCGCCGGACGGTCCGGTGCTGAGAGCGCACGATCTCGCTGGGTGGGTCGTCGACCCGCCCCCCCATCGCATCGGGCGACTGCGCCCGGAACGCCGGCGCACCCGTGTCGACGATCACGTAGACGCTTTCGCTCGCGTTGCGCAGGCTGATCTCACCGGCCGGATACCCGCTGGCGCTGTAGTACCAGCGGCCCTTGATCGCCCGCACCTCGCCGAACTCGCCCAGGATCTGCAGGATCGCCGGTGCATACTCGCCGAAGACCGCTTCATCCCGCACGGTGACCGGTAGTTCATAGGCCGCCGCCCGCAGGTGGCCCAGCAGAATGTGCGGATTGTCGGGATCGACCACCGCATTCTCGGGCGTCTGCGTGAAGAAGTACTCGGGGTGGCGCATCAGGTACTGGTCGATGGGCGTGTTGTGCCCCACCAGGACCGCCAGCGACTCCGATTCGGTGCGGCCCGCGCGGCCGGCCTGCTGCCAGGTGGAGGCGATCGTACCGGGGTAGCCCACCAGCAGCGCCAGGTCCAGCGAGCCCACGTCGATGCCGAGTTCGAGGGCGTTGGTGGAGATCACGCCCAAGAGCTCGCCCTTGAAAAGCGCGCTCTCGATCGCCCGCCGTTCTTCGGGCAGGTACCCGCCGCGGTAGGCGCGTACGCGCTTGGCGATGCCGCCACCATCTTTGCCCAGCTCTTCCTGGCAATAGCGCAGCAGCACCTCGGCCACCTGCCGCGCCCGCACGAAGGTGATCCCTTGATACCCGTCGCGCAAAAACGAGAGCAACAGGTCGCGTGCCTCGAGATTCGAACTGCGCCGGTCCATCGTCGTGCGGCTCAGGACCGGCGGGTTCCAGAGCACGAAATGCTTCCGCCCGCGCGGGGCGCCGTCCTTGTCGACGAGCGCGAATGTCCGGCCCGTAATCCGCTCGGCCAGATCCTTCGGATTGGCGATCGTGGCGCTCGAGCAGATGAATTGCGGGCTTCCTCCGTAGTGACGGCAGATGCGCTGCAGGCGCCGCATGACGTTGGCCACGTTCGATCCGAAGATGCCGCGGTAGACGTGGATCTCGTCGCAGACGATGTAGCGCAGGTTCGAGAAGAACCGCGCCCAGCGGGCATGATTGGGCAGGATGCCCGAATGCAGCATGTCGGGGTTCGTGAGGATCACCTGGGCCTCATCACGCAGCTTACTGCGCTGGCGCGGGGGCGTGTCCCCGTCGTAGGTGCCGGCCAGGAAGTCGAAGGCCGCCTCGGCATCCCGCAAACTCTCCAGATTCTTCAGCTGGTCTTGCGCCAGCGCCTTGGTGGGGAACAGCAACAGCGAGGTGGCTCCCGGATCCTCGAGCAGGCTTTCGAGCACCGGGATCAAGTAGCAGAAGGTCTTGCCGCTGGCGGTGCCGGTGACGACGATGACATCCTCCCCGGCACGGGCCCGCCGGACCGCCTCGGCCTGGTGGATGTAGAGCCGCTCGATCCCCTGGGTCGCCAGTGCCCGCCCCAGCGCTCCGGCCGGCGGCGGATCCAGGTCACGAAACTGCGCCTTCCGGGGCGGAATCGACTCGACATGGACCAGCGACTCGCTGCCCCGGGCACGCGCCTCGAGCTTACCCACCATATCAGCGGCCAGCCGGCTGGCATCGCGCCGCCGGCGGCGCGTCCGCCCACCGCGTCGCTTACCGCCGCGTTCGCTGGGCCGTGTGGGGGTAGACTCCTCCCGGGCAGGTCCGACCTGGGATCTGGCCATGGGCATGATCCTTCTTGAAGCGTATCTGCGTACCCGAAGTAGGCGTGCCGGGCAGAGGGTTATTCTAGCCCGTCGGCGCGGCGGGTCAACGGAGAACTGTCGCTTCCGATCTCCCCCAGTGCCGTCCGCGCGCGCAGGTACATCTCCAGCAGGCTGGTGAGGTCGTGCACATTGTGACGTAGGACCTCGAGCATCTCGAGCGGCTCGCCGGAGCGAACGTAGGCGTGGTAGGCCGGCGGGATGCGCGCGCCCTCGATGTCCTCGCCACGGGGCCGGCCGCAGATGTAGTGCTCGATCGTCTTGAGCTTGCAGTTCGGCAGCTTTGCCGACCAAAGCCGCCGGGCCACCGGGAGCAGGTCCAGGTGTCGCGCCGGAGCATAGGGCGACAACCGGTGCTGCGTGGCGCGCAGTTCCAGGAAGGGCAGATCGAAGCTCGCCCCGTTGTAGGTGATCCACAGCGCGGCGCCGGACGCGTCGGTCCCGAAAGCGCGCAGGATCGCCTCTTCCTCGGAATAGTCCCGGGCGAAGTACTGTACGAGCTCGGCCTGGGTGCTCCGGCGGCCGTCGTGCGGCACGTCCACATACAACGCCCCGATCAGAAACACCGGCGATCCGATGAACCCCAGGCTTTCGATGTCCATGACCACGACGCGCGCCGATTCTCCGGTGGCCGTCGCGTCGGGTCCCTCGAGAGGCACCCCCGCGCCGGCCGATCCGGCTGCGGGAGGCGGCCCCAAGCGGCGCTGCTTTGGGCGGCGCTGATTCGGGCAGCGCTGATTCGGGCAGCGCACGTAGCGGTCCAGGTCGGCCGGCAAGTGCCGTGGAAATCGCCGCGCCGGCAGAACATGGCGAATCCGCGCGTAGCCCTCGGGGACACACTCGTACACCGCCCCCGACAGAAACCGGGGTATCCCTTGCTCCAACAGGTCCTCGCGGTGCGCCATCCGCGCGTCATCCTCCTTCGGTCGGCCAGCCCCAAGATGGGCCCAGCCGGTCCGCTGTGGGCCGCCATGGGCACGGCTGGGTTCTGCGGCCTGGGCGGGACGCAGTGTCCACGGTCAGGATAGCACTCCCGCTGCCACCGACCAGCGCAATCCCACCCGCCCGAGCACGCCGGCCAACCAGCGCCATCCCGCCGACCAGCGCAATTCCACCCGCCCGCGCAATCCTGGGAACCACCGCTCTACTTCCTTGTCTCCCAAGGTGCAGGGAGGGCCGTCCGCTCAGGCCCGAGAGCCGGCGCGAGGATCACCATGGAGGTGACCCCAGGCTTGACCTGCCGATTCGTTTGCTGGAAGCATACGCTCAGGGGCCCGGCCTGCGGCCGGAGGGCCCGAGCGCGAGACCCCGAACCAGGAACCACCATGACACATCGCCAATTCCGTGCCACAGTCCGCGGGCGGGTACAAGGTGTGTACTTCCGCGCAAGCACAGTGGAGAAAGCCCGATCGCTCGGGCTGACCGGCTCGGCGCGCAACCGCTCCGATGGCGCCGTGGAGGTCATCGCCCGCGGCGAACCCGACGCACTGGACGCCCTGGACGCCCTGCTCGCCTACCTGCACGAGGGTCCGCCGGCGGCCGAGGTCACGAGCGTCGAGGTTGACTGGAACGATTCGAGCGAGGTCGGATCCGACTTCAGGGTCGTCTATTGACCAGAGGAAGCTGCTTCGTGAAGCGCTGGTTCTTACAGATGCTCCTGCCCGGCCTGCTGGGCGTCGTGCTCCTGCTCGGAGCCGCCGTCAGCCCCTGCCCGCAGGCGCAGACCACGCGGCAGCGGCCAATCAGCGATGAGGATCTGGCCCCCCACCTGCTCTCCGACGACGTTCGCCTCGGGCTCGAGGTCGCGATGATGTTCGCCAAGCTGATCGGGGTCCAGGAAGACCCCGAGGCCCTGGCGCGCCTGAGCCGGATCGGCTACCGGATCGCGGCCGTCAGCGGTGACCACCGGAATGCCTACTCTTTCCAGATCCTGGACTTGCCCGAACCGAACGCGATGGCCCTGCCGGGCGGCTTCATCTTTGTCACGCGGGGCATGCTGGATACCGGCCTCACCGACGATGAGCTGGCCCACCTGCTCGGCCACGAGCTGGCCCATGTCCGCGAACGCCACTTCGCGCGAGCGGCGCGGCTCAACACGCTGATGTCGGTGCTGCAGACCGCCCTCACCGTCGGCCTGCTGCTCTCGGTGGACCACGGCGCCAGCACCCAACAGGTCGAGCGCTCCGAAGACCCCGGTCTACGACAGAACTGGTCGGTGGGCATGACCGGCGCGCAGGCCGTCTTCCAGGGCACATCGATCTTCGGGAGTGTGGTGCGGGCACTCTTCGATCGCGGCTACAGCCGCAAGCTCGAATTCGAAGCCGACGAGGTGGGCAACCACCTCGCCGTCGCGGCGGGATACCGTCCCGAAGGCGGCGTCAGCTTGATGGAGAAACTGCACGAGCGCAGCTACGAGGGCAATCGGTTCAGCTACTGGCGCACACATCCGTACTTCGACGACCGCGTGATCCGGGCCCGCGCGCGGGCCGTTCGGCTCCAGATGCCGGAGAGCCCGCCCTCGGCCACCAGCTACCGGGAGGACCTCGCCCTGTTCTTCGCCCGGGCCGCAGGAGAAGTGCGCCACGAAGGCGCGGCCTACTTCCTCTACGCCTGCGCCTTACGGGCCGAACCGCGCGGGATGGCCTCGCTGAACGTGGCCCACGAGATGCTGCGCTTCAAGCGCCACCGGGAAGAACGCCGTCACCGGCTCTATCG
>CAZZIF010000166.1:0-9084 GCA_964654025.1 uncultured bacterium | reverse complement strand
TCCTCGCGCAACAGGTGGAGCAGCGTCTGTCCCGGATCGCCGGCCACCTCAACGGGCTGTCCGTTGAGGCGGAAGGCAATCGCTCTTCTGGTTCGATGCGCTGTCATGGTCGTGATGCCACCTCTGCTTGCTGGAGAGCCCGCACGAGCAGCGCGGCGACCACCGGCTCCTTGTAGGGCGTGGACCAGCGCTGCCCCGTCACAGCAATCATCGCCTCGGCCAGACGCCGACCGGCCTCCTCGAACAGGGCCTCGCTCGGACGCTCGCCGTTGAGCTGTGCTTCCACGTCACGAAACCTGCGCGGCGTCGGGGCCACCGAACCGGCGGCTACACGTGTGTCGGCAAGGCGCCCGTGCGCGTCTTCGCGCAGCACCACCGCCACGCTCATCCGCGAGACCGCCAGCGCATTGCGCCGGCCAAGCTTGACAAACGCGCCCCGGCAGAGCGACCGGGGCATCTCATCCGACCCACCGCTGGCGGCTGCGTCGGATCCCGGACCGCCATGGTCGGGAACTGGGATCCAGACATGCGTCAACAGCTCGGCCTCACGCAGTGCGGTGCGGTAGGGCGCTTCCAGGGCCTCCTCGACCCCGATGCGCCGGGTACCGCCCGAGGACTGTAGGATGAGCTCGGCATCCAGTGCGATGAGCGCCGGCGCCGTGTCGGCACACGGCGAAGCGTTGCACAGATTCCCCCCCACGGTGCCGCGATTGCGAATCTGCGGTGATCCGATGGTCGCGCACGCCCTGGCCAGCAGCGCGGCATGGGTGCGGACCCGTCGATCGGCCATCAATTGCGTGTGCGTGGCCAGCGCCCCGATCAAGAGTCCCTCCTCTGCGACCTCCACCCGGCGCAGCTGCTCGAGCCGGGAGAGATCGAGAACGCACACCGGTTCCAGATGTCTCTCGTCCTGCCCGAAAGCCAGGGCGCGATCCTGCGCGGGGTCTTGCCTGAGGCTCACCAGGAGGTCGGTGCCCCCAGCGAGAAAGCGTCCGTTGACGCCGTGGGCCTCCTTCCAGGCCAGGGCCTGCTCCACCGCCGTCGCGCTCTCGAAGATCACCGGCGGCATGAGCGTTCTCCCTCCTCGCCCCGCATCGCTTGCGCGCGCCGGGCCGGCCGCTTCAGGGGCCGCCCCAGGAGCACCGATTCCAGATCGGCCGGCAGGCTACGGATACGCCTGCCCGTGGCATGGGCGATCGCGTTGATGATGGCCGGGGCCGCGATCTCGGTAGCCGGTTCGCCGATGCTCTTGGCGCCGAAGGGACCGGCCGCATCCGGGTTCTCGAGAATGGTCACCTCGACCTCGGGCACATCCAGTGTGGTCGGGAGCAAGTACTCGTCGAAGTTGCCCAGAATCGGCCTTCCCTCTTCGAGAGCGTAGTCTTCGAGAAGCGCGTAGCCCATGCCCATCGCGACGCCGCCGTGAACCTGCGAGCGAACCATCGCCGGGGAGATGGCCTGGCCGACATCGTGAATGGCCCACATCTTGAGCAGGTCCACCTTGCCGGTGCGCGTATCGACTTCGACCTCGGCCACATTCGCGCCGTAGACGAAGGTGAAGTAGGCTTGCCCGCGTCCTCGCTTCTCGTCCCAGCTCGTCTCGGGCGCGTGGTGCCAGCCGAAACCCAACAGGGGACATCCTTGATCGAACGCGCGGGCTACGATCTCCTCGAAACTGAGCGAGCGGCCGGAGTCGGGATCTTCGATCCGGCCTGCGCGGAAGCGCACGGTGCCGGCGGGCGCATGCAACGACTCTCCAGCCACCTCGGCCAATCGGTCACGCACCGCCTCGGCGGCCTTCTTCGTGGCCTGTCCGCCCATGATCGTCGAGCGGCTCGCCACCGTCGGGCCCGAGTCCGGCACCCGCCCGGTGTGGACGTTCATCGTCTTGATGCGCCGCATCTCGACCCCCAACACCTCCGAGGCGATCAGCGCCATGGCCGTCGACACCCCCTGACCCATGTCGGTCAGGCCCAGCGTGACGATCACCGATCCGTCGGTCTGAACCGAGACGATCGCGCCCACCGCATCCACCCCCTCGGCGCCCAGGCTGACGCCCCGGTAGGAGCAGGCCAGGCCGAGCCCGCGCCGTCTGCCGTCCGAGCGGGCCGCGTTCTCACGCTCGATCGCCTCCCGGCGTGTCGTCCAGTTCGCGCGCTCCTCGGCCGCTTCCAGGACCTGCGGCAGAGACACCGTCGGCGGTAGGCTCTGGCCCGTGACCGTCACCGACCCGTCGCGGAACATGTTCGTGCGCCGCAGCTCCAGGGGATCGATGCCCAGATGGTCGGCCAGCTCGTCCATGAGCGCTTCGATGGCAAAGTTGACCTGCGGCGACCCGAATCCGCGCATCGCCCCGGTGTAGGTGTTGTTGGTATAGGCGGCCAGGACCTCGACCTCCGCGTGCGGGCATTCATAGGCGCCGGTCGCTTGCACCGCCGAGCGCCAGGTGACAAACGGGGACATCGAGGCGTAGGCACCGGCGTCGGCCACCATCCGTACCGCAATGCCGGCCAGGCGGCCGTCGCGGCGGGCACCGATTCGGTAGTGCAGGACGTAGGGATGACGCTTGTAGGAGATGTGCATCGACTCTTCGCGCGTGTGCACCATCTTGACCGGCCGATGGGTCGCTCGCGCCAGCAGGGCGGCCCGGGCCGCCATCTGGGTCATGACCTCGTCCTTGCCGCCGAAGGAACCGCCCAGCGTGGCCTGCTTCACCGTCACGCGCGCCAGGTCGAGATCCAGAACCTCCCCCAGGGCCCGGCGCGTCGTGAAGATATTCTGGATCGAGCCGGTCACGCGCACGCCGCCATCGTCACTCTCCTCGGCCAGCACCGCTTCCGGTTCGAGGTAGGCGTGTTCGATTCGCGCCGTCCGGTAGGTTCGTTCGATCACGACATCGGCGCCGGCCAGTGCGGCGGCCGCATCGCCTTTCGAGATATGGTGGCGGGCGCAGAGATTGGGCAGGCGCAGGCCCGGCTCGCCGGGAACGGAGATGCTTGGATGCAGCTCCGGTGCGCCAGATGCAAGCGCGGCTTCGGGATCCGTCACCGTGGGGAGATCTTCGTAGGTGACCGTGATGCGATCGAGCGCCGCCCGGCCCGCCTCGGCGGTCTCGGCGGCCACCAGGGCCACGCCGTCACCGTAGTAGCGTACCCGATCGCTCGCCAGAACGGGCTGGTTCTTGATCACCCCTCCAAAGGTCCGGCCGGCCGGCGCATCGGCCCCGGTCAGGATCGCGCGGACGCCGGGAAGGGCGCGGGCCTCCTCGGTGTCGATGGCCAGGATGCGAGCATGCGGACGACGGGCCATGAGAACGAAGCCGTGCAGCATGTGGGGGGCCGCCATGTCGGCGGCGAACCGGGATCGCCCGGTGACCTTGCCAAGGGCATCGGTGCGCCGGTGTGGCCGGCCGATCGTTTGCCAGGTTCTGGTCATGAAGATTGCTCCGTTTCGAACAGATGCGGTTCATGGTGACCGATCTGTCGCCGGCGGACAAGGGGTTCGCGTTCGGAGCCGCACCTCGAGGTTCAAGCCAACCTAGGCGTCGTGGCTGAATGGGCAGAAGCGGGGCCAACCGAAGAGGTGGCAAAGGCCGGCGCCGGTCACCCCGTAGACCACGTACTTCCGCCGGTAGCGCCGCAGGAGATCACGGATCGCCGGAAACGTATCGTTGACGACGGTCGTGCCGGTCACCGCCACGAAGCTGGTGTCTCGAATCAGCGCCTCCGTCGCTCCGGCGCCGTCCCAAACGGCCACGCCGTGCTTCCGCCGGCCCACGTTGTCCGGGTTCCGGTCGCTGACGCGCACGTGCTCGGGCCCGAACTCGGCCGCCAACGCGGCCACCATGGCGGGATTGCAGCCGATCAGACCCACCGTCGCTTCCCCGGCGTGCGTGCGCATCTCGGCGGCCAGCCGCGCGCCGCAGCGCTCGGGTTCCTCATCGCGGCAGTGGACGGTCCGATCGATGCGGCCAAGGTGTCGCAGGAGCGCGTTGAGTGTCGCCACCAGCAACGCCCGGTCGGCGTTGGTCACGAGCGGGCGGGACAGGACCTCGGCCAGCGTCCCGCGAAACTCGACGGGGCTGTCGGTGAAGGCGTGCCCGTGCGCGTTCTCGAAACGCGCCTCGAGGATCTTCTCTTTCCCCAGGACGATCGGGAAGTCCCGGCGCAGCGGCGTGCCGATGGCTTCCTGTGGGCTGAGCTGGCCGGCACGCACCAGCAACGGTGTATCGAGGCATCCTTCGCGGGAAGCGATCTCCTCCAACCGGAGGCGTGCTTCGGATAGTGACGGGGGATGCGGGCGAGCGATCATGACGGCAAACTCCACGTCGAGGCAAAGAACCTCATGGCCACGAAGGCGAAGAGGATTCCGAAGGCGAGCTTGATTCGCGCCGGGGGGAAGCGACGGTTGAGCTGAGCCCCCAGAGTCGAGCCCATGAGGGTTCCCACACAGATCGGTGTGGCGACAGCGAGGTCGACATAGCCCTGCGACCACTTGAAACCAGTGCTGATGAGAGCGTTGATCGCGAAACATGCCAGGGACGATCCGGTGGCCACCCTGATCGGCGCCCTCAGGAACCAGTGGAAAGCCGGAACGAGGATGGCGCCGGTGCCGATGCCGAACAGCCCAGGCAGCGCCCCGGCCGCCAGCCCGATCCCCGCTTTCTTCCCGATCGAGCCCCCGACCCTTCCGCCGATCATCTTCTGCTCCGGCCGCTGGCGGGGAGCGGCCCATCCATCCCGTAGCATCCGCGCGGCCACGAGCAGGAACATGAGTCCCATGCCGGCATCAATCCACGGGCCGCGCCGGGCCAGCACGGCGAACAGCAGGCTGAAACAAACCGTGGCCCCAGCTCCTGAGACGATCACCGGCCAGAGCGATCCCAGGTGGACATGTCCCAGCCGGTGGTGGCGCAGACTGCCGGCCAGGGTTGTGCAGAAGACACCCAGGATACAGGTGCCGGCCGCCTGTGGGGCCGACAAGCCGATCACGAAGCGCAGCACCGGCATCAACACGATGCCGCCTCCCAAACCCAATAGACCACCGAGCATGCCGCCGGCGAGCCCGGTCATCACCAGGAGCGCTTCCTGACCATCCAGCACGAACTCGTTCCCTTCCTGATGCGCCGCTCCCCGGCGCAGAAGCGCGCCAAACTCAGTCGCGACCGGATGCTACCGCATTGCATCGTCTTGGTCCACGGAGTTACTATCGCCATAGCACCGTCTGGAGAAGACAAGGACGGTCGCCGGCATCACTTGAATCCTCGCATTGAAGGGAGGCTGACATCATGAAGAGTCTCGCTACGGTCTTGATCTTGACCGTCTGCCTAGCGGGCGCGGCAAGCGCTCAGCAGCTATTCGTCGCATTGGAATCCGACGTCCCGACCTACGTGAGCGATCTTTCGGGGTTTCCCGATGTGACCTGGACACCGTTGTGGAACTTCGAGGCATCCGGCGCCGCGGCGGATGAGGACGGCAATCTCTACCTGTGCGCGGGTGCCTTCACGACCCATCTCTACATCTCGACCGATCTGGGGATGCCCGAGGAGGTGGCCACATTGAGCGTGGACATCACCGGTCTCGCCTACGCCGAGGGCGCGCTGTACGGGTACTCGAACTACGCCGATCCCAAGGGGATCTACGAGATCGACCCGGTCACCGGTGAGTGCACGCTGGTGCTCGATGTCCACAGCAGCACGGGCTATCGCTTCTTCGCGCTGGACTACAACCCCGAAGATGGTCTCTTCTATGGGTGGACCGAGTATGGGGCCTACGGTCTCTACTCGATCAACATCGAGACCGGGGAGATGATCTTCCTGTCCAATGGACCGGCCGGGTTCTACGGCATGTCGAGGGCCCTCGCGGTGGGCAACAACACGGTCTACCTTGCTGCGGTCGCGGACGTCGATCCCTACTACGCCTACGATCTCTCGCAGGGCCCGGGCGGCACCTGGGAATCGTTCACGAATCCCTATCCGGGGCTTCAGATCACCGGTGGCGCGACCTGGATTCCGGGTCCGGTAACGCCGGTTGGATCCACGACCTGGGGCGGCGTCAAGAGCCTGTTCCGGTAAGAGCGAACGGCTTCTCGTGAACCGTGCAGTGACCGCCTGGCAACGGCCGGTTCATTGCGGTCTCGCGGCGCCTGATTCATTGCCGTCTCGCGGCGGCCGGTTCACTGCCGTCTCGCGGCGCCTGATTCATTGCCGTCTCGCGGCGCACGATTCGCCGGGCGATTGCCCACATGAGAAACTGCCCTCCGCGAGTGTGCGGAGGGCAGTTTCTTTTGGGCCTCGGAGAAAGGTTCGGCTCAAGCGGGGGTTCCATCCGGCCGGCGAGCCCGCGAACCACCAGGCCCGATTGCCCGCGCGCCGCCTTGCCCATCCCCCGGCGCCACCCTCGACAGGTGATCGCGCAGGAGCCGGTCGGCCTCGCCCATGGCTTCCTCGGCCGAGGCCAAGCTACTCCAGACCTCGTCGATGTACCCATCCGCCGAGGCGGACCACGCCCGGTTAACGAGCCGCTCGGCACGCGCGAAATTGTCCATCACATCGGCGTAGGCCTGCAGATCGATGGCGTGGATCATCGCCTCGCGCGCATCGGCGAATGTGGCGAACAAGTCGCTGAGTTCATCGTCGATGCGCCCATGGACGTCGTAGACCCAGATCTGGTCGCGATCGCGATTGAGAGCGGCGATGCGGTCGACGAGCGTGCGCGCCGTCTGCTCCAGCACACCGATACTCGCGCGAACCGCCGCGGTATCCGCGGCGGCTGCGCCCGCGGTGCGCCGCAAGATCGCGATGCCGACGATGGCCACCGCCGCCGTCACGACGTACCACCCCCACGTGATCGTATCGAGCCGGCGGGTCGCGACAAAGGCCGCCGCCACGAAACCGATCCACATCAGCGCGTGTCCAAGCCGTCGCACAGGTCTTCCTCCCTTTGCTCGTCAGCCTTGCGTGTACCACTCCAGCTCGGCCGTGTTCGCTCCAGCATGCCGGCCCTGACATGCCGGTCCTGGCATGCTGGCCCCGGGCGGCCAGCTCTGGCATGCTAGCCTGGAGTCGCCGAGTGAAAGACGATCCACAGCGCGTTGGCGACCCCCACGAGCGCCTCCCCCACGATGAGCCCCGCCGCTAGCGGAATCCCCGTGTCCTCGACGAACCGGTGTCCGCGCGTCTTGTCCACGATCATGCGGATGGCATTGCCGATCGTGTAGGTGAGCACGATGTTGAAGGGCATGTAGAAGCCCAGGCCGATCAAGACCCCGATTCCCCCCAGCCCGCTGAATGCCAGGATTCCGCCCAATCCGGCTCCGGCGGCGTAGCGGTAGACCGGCACGTCGCCACCCACGATCCCTTCCATGACGCCGGCCAGGGCTGTCGCCTGCGGGGCCGGCAGCCGGTCGCTGCCCAGGCCGTGCGCCTGCTGAAGCACGATGATCAGGGCCATCACGATGACCGGCCCCAGCCAGTTGCCGGCCAGCTGGGCAAGCTGCTGCTTCTTCGGGGTGGCACCCACGAGGTAGCCCGCCTTGAGGTCGAGCATCATGTCACCGGCCATGGCGATGGCCACGCAGATGGCGACCCCCACGACCATTGAGGCGATCATGACCTCGGTCGAGGCGAGTCCGCTGGCGATGAAGATCAGGATGGTAACCGCGATCAGGGTCATGCCCGACAGCGGTGACCAGTTCGTACGCCCCAGCGACTCGGAGACGATCACCCCGGCCACCCAGATCCAGAGCGTTCCCAGTCCCGCCATCCCCAGCGCACGGAGCCAGGTCATGTGCTCGGTTGCCAGATGGGCCAAAATCAGAAGGGCGATGAACCCGATGCCGATGGCCGCATACAGGAACTTGATGGGAATCTCGTCGGCACCTCCGGCCGTGGCACCCTTTTGCGCGTCGTGCATCGACTTCATCGCGCTGCGGATGAGCGGGAAGGCCGCTACGATGCCGCCGACCGCCGCGCCGATCAGGATCCCGATGCCCGCGGGACGGAAGAGGGCCGCGCGGAAGGCCTCTGGTCCGCCCGCGACGATCTCGGCAATCGAATGGGGCCCCGTCAGTTGACCAAACTGCTGCAGCAAGGGCCCCAGCACCCAGTAACATAGAAAACCACCGAGGCCGAAAACGAGCCCGCCCCGGCCGGAGAGGAAACCCACGCCGATCGTGAGCATCGACAGATAGAAGGTCAGGTTCAGGATCGGCGGCGCGCCCAGCAGTGCGCCCAGTCCGTAGCTCTCGTGATCCAGGTGCGCCAGGCCTTCGGGCAGGTTCAGGACGATGACGTGCACCAGTCCCGAGACGGCGGCCCCACCGAGCAAGAGCAAGGCCTTGCGCTTGCCGGCTCCCGGGGACTTCAGGATCGCGCCCACGGCGATCCCGCCGGGGTAGGCCAGGCGGCTGAAATCGAT
Source organism: uncultured bacterium (assembly GCA_964654025.1). Taxonomy (GTDB): domain Bacteria; phylum Eisenbacteria; class RBG-16-71-46; order CAIMUX01; family WJJG01; genus CAYQJL01. The sequence goes on along the minus strand of CAZZIF010000166.1, from coordinate 667 downwards.
CATCTGCTTGCGCAACGGGATGATGAATGCCAGGCCCAAGACGCCGCCGGTGACCGCGGCCAAGACCATGAGCACGCGGTTGAACTCAGCAATGCCGGGGTAGACGCCCGAGCGCTCCAGGATGAAGAGCGCCGGCAGGGTGAACATGAGACCGGCCGAAGCACCGTTGACCGCCGAGGCAATGGTCTGGTTGATGTTGTTCTCGATGATGCTCGTCCGCCGCAGCAGACCGCGCAAGATCGCCCAGCCCAAGATGGCGGCCAACTCGGACCCTTCGATGCTGAACCCCAGGATCAGGGCGGCATAGCCGATCGAGACGGCGATGATCGAGCCGAGCAGATAGCCCACGATCACCGCCGGCCAGGTGAATTCGGGATAGGGCCCGTGGCGAACGGGCCGGCGATCGGTGGTGCGGGTGGCGCTCACGTCACTCTCCCCAGGCTGACGGCAGCAGGAGGCCCGTGAGAGGGTCCCACGGGCCTGGGATCAACTCCTGTTCAGGCTATCAGGAATCTGGATGTGGTGCCAAGGGCGATGCCGTCTCCCCGGTCGGGGAAGGACCCTGGTCAAGGCCGTGGCTACAATCAGGCCATGGGCCCGGTCAAGGCCGTGGCTGCAATCAGGCCATGGGCCCGGTCAGGCCGTGGCGTAGCCGGCCTCCTTCCAG
>CAZZIF010000165.1:0-9091 GCA_964654025.1 uncultured bacterium | reverse complement strand
CATCACCCCAGCAATCATATCTACCCCCTTGTGCGACGGTCGCCGACGACTTGCAATCAGAGCGTCTGCTTCAAGGCGGTCCTCTAGGAAGCTGCTTTCTTGGAAGCCGCATTCTTGGGAGCGGTCTTCTTGGAAGCTGCCTTCTTGGAAGCTGCCTTCTTGGAAGCTACCTTCCTGGAAGCTGCCTTCTTGGAAGCTACCTTCTTGGAAGCTGCGCTCGTGGGCGCAGTCTTCGCAGACGCAGTCCTCGCAGCCGGCGACTTCTTCTTCGCGATGCGTTTCGAGGCCGGCTTCAACGTGGGCCGCCCCGCCGTGGTCTTCATGTTCGCCGACCGTCCGCGCCCGACGCCGATGAACTGGAAGCCCAGCTTCTCCATCGCGTCGGGGTTATAGATGTTGCGGCAGTCGAGAAGCTTCTTCGCCTTCATCAGTCGGGCGATCTTCTTCATGTCCAGCATGCGGAACTCGTTCCACTCGGTCGCCAGGACCAAGAGGTCGGCGCCCTCGGCCGCTTCGTAGGCGTCCTGGCAGAAGTGGACGTTCTTGAGTTCCTCGGCGGCCGTGCCCGTGGCCACCGGATCGAAGGCCTTGACGCGGACGCCCTTGCGCTGCAGGGCCGGGATCAGCTTCAGTGAAAAGGCCTCGCGCACGTCGTCGGTCTGGGGCTTGAACGAAAGCCCGAGCACCGCCACCGTCTTGCCCTTGGGATTCCCCAGCATCGTCTCGGCCCGGTAGATCATCTCCTCACGCTGATAGCGGTTGGCGGCGATCGTCGCCTCCACGATCGAGAAGTTGAACCCGGCCTCCTTCGAGAAGAACGATAGAGCGTTGGTGTCCTTGGGAAAGCAGGAACCGCCATAGCCGGCTCCGGCATGCAGGAACTTCGGCCCGATGCGCCGATCAAGGCCCATGGCCCGGGAGACGATCTTGACATCGGCGCCCACCTTCTCGCACAGCAGCGCCATCTCGTTGATGTAGGAGATCTTCGCGGCCAGGAAGGCGTTCGAGGCGTACTTGATGAGTTCGGCCGACTCGATGGTGGTCTTGACCATGGGGGTCTCGTTCAGATACAGCGGGCGGTAGATGTCCGATAGCAGATCCTCGGCCTTGGCAGACCAGGTGCCGATCACCACGCGGTCGGGGCGCATGAAGTCCTCGACCGCCGAGCCCTCGCGCAGGAACTCCGGATTCGAGGCGACATCGAAGGGGACCTTCGTCTTGCGGTGTTTCTCGATGACGGCCTTGACCTTGGCGCCTGTGCCCACAGGTACGGTGCTCTTCTGCACCACCAGCTTGTACCCGTTGAGGTTCTCGGCGATCGCTCGCGCCGCCCCCCAGACCTGGCTCAGATCGGCCCGTCCGTCCTTGTCCATCGGCGTGCCGACGCAGATGAAGATGACCTTGCTCTTGCGGATCGTTGCAGCCAGATCGGTCGAGAAGGACAAACGGCCCTCACGCATGTTGCGCTGGACCAACTCTTGAAGGCTGAACTCATAGAAGGGGATCTGTCCCTCCCGGAGCGTCGATATCTTGCTCTCATCCGAGTCGACGCAGACGACGTCATTGCCGAAATCGGCCAGACAGGTGCCCGTCACCAGCCCCACATACCCCGACCCGACCATACAGATACGTTGCATGTTGCTCTCTCCTCACATGCCAACCGGCCCGGGATCGGGCCCTTCCTATCCTCCGAAGCGCACAGCAAAGAGATGATGGTATCTCATCCCGCAGGTTCGCGTCAAACCATGGCCGCCTGGATCTGCTCGCAAATGCTTACCGCGGAAGCGGCTGGATCGTCGGCTGCATGGATGGGCCGACCCACCACGAGCCAGCGGGCACCCGCGGCGAGGGCGGTGGCCGGAGTGGCCACCCAGTGTTGATCCCCCTTCTGTGTGCCCGCGGGCCGGATCCCCGGCACGAGGAGATCGAAGCCGTCCCCCAAGCGGGCGTGGACGGCCTCGGCCGCCCGCGCCGGGCAGACGACCCCGTCCAGGCCACCTGCCTTCGCTGCCAGGGCGCGGCGCGTCACCTCCTCGATGAGGGCATCGGGGCTGAGCGGCTGCCCGGATGCATCCACCGCCGTGCTGGTCAGGATCGTGACACCGAGAAGCACGGGCCTGATTCCACTCGGTGCGGCCTTGCGAACCGTCTCGGCGGCAAGACGCATGGCCTCATCCCCGGCGGCCACATGGAGGTCGATGATGTCCACCCCCAGCCGCGCCAGCTCCCCAGCCGCCCGGGCAACGGTGTTGGGAATGTCATGGAGCTTCAGATCGAGGAAGACCCGCTTGTTGCGCTCCTTCAGCATCTTGACCGCTTCGGGCCCGGAGGCCGCATAGAGTTCGAGGCCCACCTTGTACCACTGCACCCGCTCCCCAAGCTGGTCAACGAGTTTGGTGGCCTGCGGCAGGCCCCCCACATCGAGGGCCACAATCAGATGATCTCGTGGATCCATGTTCGACTCCCTTGCTGATCGCCCTGCCGGCCTGACTGCCGGACTCCCTGCCGGCCTCACTGCCGGGCTCACTATCGGCCTCACTGCCGGGCTCACTGCCGGGCTCACTGCCGGGCTCACCCCTGGCCTCCCTCCAACGCGCCCACCAACTCCTGCAATCGCGCGATGCCGTGCTCGCGCGCGTAGGTTTCGAGCCCTTCGACCACTCGGGCCCCACGCGCCGGGTCGCGGAAATTGGCGGTGCCGATCTGCACAGCCGCTGCACCGGTGAGCAAGAACTCCAGTGCGTCATGGGCCGTCACGACCCCTCCCACGCCCATGATTGGACAGCTCAGCCTGCGATAGAGCTCCCAGACCCGGGCTAGGGCCAGGGGGCGGATGGCCGGTCCGGAGATCCCACCCGTACCACGCCGAAGAACCGGCCGGCGCCTCTCGACATCGACGACCATGCCCAGGTAGGTATTGACCGCGGTCAAGCCATCGGCTCCGGCGTTCAGACACGCGTTGCCGATCTCGGCGATGTCGGTCACGTTGGGGCTGAGCTTGGCAAAGAGGGGTCTCTGTGTGACGGCCCTGACCAGGGCGAGCACCTTTGCGGCTTCGCGGGGACTCCGCGAATACTCGAGACCGCTCGTCACGTTGGGACAGGAGATGTTGATTTCGTATCCCGCCACATCGTGGTGATCGAGCATCTCTACGCAGGTGGCGAAATCCTCAGCCTGGCGCCCACCCACACTTACGATGATGGCCGGTCCCAGACCCAGCAGTCGCGGCAGGACCTTCTCGCTGAACGCCTCGCAGCCCACGTTCTGTAGACCGATCGAGTTGAGCAATCCGGCCGGTGTCTCATGCAGCCGCGGCGGCGGATTTCCCGCGCGGGGTTCCAGGGTAACGGTCTTGGTCACCACACCGCCCAGGGCCGCGACCTCGGTCATCTCGGGCAGTTCGTCGCCGTACCCAAACGTCCCCGACGCCACGAGCACCGGGTTTGCAAGCCGCAGCGGTCCAAGCTGGACGCTAAGGTCGACAGGTGGCATGTCTCTGTCGGTCACGGCCCTTCTCCTCGCAGCACCGGCTCCTCGTCATCTCGCCCCTGGGGCGTCTCGCCACTCGTCCAGTCCCTCAGGCTCCCGCCACTCGGCGTCCGGTCCCTCAGGCTCCTGCCCCTTCAATCCCACAGCGATCTCCAGCGCTCCCAATCCACGTCGGAGGCGGCCACCACGGGGCCTTCCCGGCAGGCCCACAGAAACCGGCCGTATTCCCCGCCCGCCGCGGTTGTCGCAGGAATGGCGCACCCGGCACAGATCCCGATCCCGCAGCCGAAGACCTCCTCGAGCGAGACCCAGCACTCGGTGTCATGTGCGCGCGCCCACTCGGCCACCGCCGCCAGCATGCCGTGCGGCCCGCACGTCAGGATAAGGGGTGGGTCAGCCGTCTTGGGCAGGCGGTCGAGCAAATCGATCACGGTTCCGCGCACCCCGCGTGAGCCGTCTTCTGTGGCATACACGGTCCCCTTCTCGAACTGGCCCATGGGAACCGCTTGGGCAGCCGTGCGCATGCCATAGAGCACTGAGAAGGGCCGGTCCTTAGCCTCGAGCACCGCCCCAACGAAGAAGAAGGGCGCGATGCCTCGCCCGCCGCCAACCAGGACCGGATGCGTACCCTCGCGCAGGGGGAACGCGGTTCCGCGCGGTCCCATCAGATCCACGCGCTCGCCGGCTTCTACTTTGCAGAGCTCGCGGGTCACCTTCCCCACCGGCGAGTAGAGCACCGAAAGCTCCGTACCCCTTGGCGTAACGCGGCTACCGGCAAGGCTGAAGGGTCGGCGCAACAAGGCCGCGCCCCCGTCGCCGGGCAGGTCTTCACGCCAGGACCGCTCCAAGGTAAGGGAGACGAATTGACCGGGCACCGCCGGTCCCCAACTACGCGGTACGGCTAACTGGAGATCATACATCCCATCGGCCACCTGGCGGTTCTGGAGGACCTCGGCCGAGACGATCGATGCCGAGCCGGCACCCGGCGCCTGGATGCCGACCACTTCGGATGGGGGTGTGGTCATGAGGACTCCTCGTCGGGCTGGTCGACAGACGATTCGACCGAGTCCGCCGGCGCCGCAACCGAATCCGCCGGCACCAGGACCGAGTCCGCCGGCGCCTGGACCGAGTCGGCTGATATGCGGGCCGATTCGGTAGTCGACGAACGGTTCGATTCCCGGCGGCGCGACTGGCCCGGGGGCCTCAGGGGCATGCTCTTGATGTACTCGTAGTCGAGTGAGTCCTCCACGGCCGAAGTCCGCGCGGTATCGGCCAGACTGCTCGAGCGCAAGGTTCCCGGCAGTGTCCCCGGCAGAGGGGTCAGTGTGGAGTCGGATCCGAAGACTACGTCTGACGAGTCGGTCTCGCCGGGCGGACCGCTGGGCACGCGTGCGGCCGCACGTGCGGCCTCGTGTGCGGCCTCGGGTGCGGCCTCGAGTGCGGCCTCTCGATCGGCAAGCTCTTCGGGGGCGTCCTGTGCCCGGGCGATCGAGTCGGCCTGGGCGGCCGCCAGTGAATCGGCCTTCGCCGTCGCGGCGGCGAGCGAGTCGAGCACGGCCAGCGAATCGGCCATGCGCTGGGCTTCGGCCTGGGCGGCTCGCACCCGGTTCATGAGATCGAGCCGGCGGTCTTCATCGCCCCCCAAGTCCTTCAGGTGTGCGAGGCTCATCTCGGCCTGCGGGGAGGCTGGATATCGCTCAATGAGATTCGCGTAGGCCGATGCCGCTTCACTCAGCGAATCCGATTCCGTCTGCAGCACCCAGGCGCGGGCGTAGGCCGCGCGCACGGCGGCCTCGCTGCCGGGGAACTTCTCGATCACGTCGGCATATTGCGCGAGGGCCCCTTCGGGGTCGTCGGACTCGAACAGGGTGAACTCGGCCACCTTCAGTGCGGCTTCGGCTCGCCGTTCGGTGGCAGCGGTCTCACCATCGAGCGACTCCTGCAACTCTTCGAGATAGCTCAGATTCTGCAACCGCCGGTCGGCCTGCTCACGGAACACCGACCGCTGGCGCGAGGCGGTCGCGGATTCGTACGCCTCCCGCGCCTTCTCGTAGTCCTGCAGATAGACTTCGTAGGTGTATCCCAGCCGAAAATCGGACTCGACCCCCAGTCCCCGGTTGGCGAAGTGCTCGGAAACCCGTTGCAGGTGCTCAATGGCTTCCGCGTGTTTGCCTCGCCGATTTTCGGCTTCGGCCATCGCGATCCACACTCGCCCACCTTGCTCATTGCGCTCGGGGGTCTCGGGAACGATCGACTCGTAGATGTCCAGCGCCGCTTCGTTCTCACCCAGCCGGACCAGACAGGCGCCCACCTTGAGTTCGGTCTCGAAGTAAAGCTCGTCCTCCTGGGTGCTCCGTGCCAGCTCCTCGAAGACCACGCGGGCACTGTCGTAATCACCGCGCTCGAAGTAGATGTCACCCATGCGATCGAGCGCATCCTCGCGTTTGCGGCCGCCGCCGAAGTCATAGACCACCCGGCGGTACTCCCGAAGGGCGGCGGCTTCGTTGCGATTGGCCTCGTGGCCTTGCGCCGTGATGAAGTAGATCTCGTCCTTCCGTTTCATGTCCGGGTACTCGCGCAGCACACGGTCGAAGACGCGAGAGGCCGTGCCGAAATTCTGCATTTTGTGGTAACAGAGCCCGGTGTAGAAAAGGGCTTCGGGCACATGGTCGGAGTCGGGGTAGTTGAGCATCAGCTCACTGAACTTCTCGATCGCAACTTGATACTCACGCTTCCCGTAGTAGGAAGCCCCCATCAAGAAAAGCGCATCGTCGATGCCGGCATTCCATCCGCCGCCATGCTCGACGATGACCTTGACGCACTTCTCGATGGCTTCGTCGTATGCGCGGATGGCCTCGGAGGAGAGCTTGTCGGAGGCCGACTCTTCCTGAATGCGCACCGCTTTGGCGTGGTACTTCTTGGCGTGGTAGAAGGTGTTGAAATAGGCACAGCCCGACGAGAAGAAAATGAGCGCCGAGGCCACGAGGGTCGCGATGCTCACGAGGTGCGGCCGTGCCGCGCGCTCCGTTCTTCGCGACGCGCTGTGCCGCGCTGTGTGCCGCGCTGTGTGTCGCGCTGTGTACCGCGCTGTGTACCGATCCGTGCCGCTCAAGAGAGCCACCGCCTGTGGTCTGCGTGGCGGGCCGCTCGCGGCCTACCGCGCTCGTGCAATTGGACTGATCAGAAGGACTGCGACTGCAACCGCTCCGAGGCCTGGAAGCGCACCCCTCGTTCGTGTGTCAAGCGCCCCGCACACACGGTCATCTTGACCCGGCCGCGAAGCTTCCAGCCCTTGAAGGGACAGTTGCGCGAGCGTGAGACAAACTGGTCCGGATCGACCACCCACTCGCCCCTCGGGTCGAAGACGGTCAGATCCACATCCTCACCCATCTGGATGCGTCCGCCGCCCCAACCGGCAATCTCGGCGACCCGGGTGGCGTAGAGCCGCACTACATCGGTAAGACTCATCCCCTCCCGATGATGCAGATACTCGAGTCCCACGCCCAAGGATGTCTCCAATCCGATCATACCAGGCGGGGCCTGGTCCAGTTCCTTGTCCTTGTGGTCCTTCGCGTGCGGGGCGTGGTCGGTGGCAATCAGATCGAGGGTGCCATCCTTGAGTCCCTCGATCACCGCGCGCCGATCCTCTTCGGTACGCAAGGGCGGTGCCACGCGAAAGACCGGGTCGAAGGTCCGCAGGGCCCCATCGGTGAGCGAGATGTAGTGGGGCGCCGTTTCGGCCGTGACCCGCACCCCCCGGTTCTTCGCACGCCGAATCGTATCGACCCCCTCGGCTGTGCTGACGTGCGCTACATGCAGCCGCGCGCCGGTCAGCTCGCAAAGACGCACGTCGCGCGAGATGGCGATCCCTTCCGAGGCGGCGGGGTTTCCGGGGAGCCCCAGCACGGTCGACCAGTAGCCCTCGTTCATGACCCCCCCGGCGCTCAGGTGCGGGTCCTCGGAGTGACTGATCACGAGCAGATCCCAGGTGCCGGCGTACTCGAGCAGACGACGCATGACCGACGCCTTGGCCACCGGCGCCCCATCGTCGGAGACTGCCACCGCGCCGGCGAGCTGCATCTCACGCATCTCGGCGAGCGCCTCCCCCTCGCGTCCCCGTGTCCCGGCCCCGATCGGGAACACCCGGCAGTAGCCGGCCGCCTGGGCGCGGCGGAACACGTACTCGACGTCGGCGCGGGTGTCGATGGCCGGCTTGGTGTTCGGCATGCAGGCCACTCGGGTGAAGCCACCGACTGCCGCGGCATGGGAGCCGGTCTCGATCGTTTCGGACTCCTCGTTGCCGGGCTCGCGAAAGTGGACATGAAGGTCACCGAAACCGGGAGCACAGGCCAGCCCGGACAGATCCACGGTCAGATCCGCCTCGCGGGCGATCGAGGGCGACAAACCCTCGATCTTGCCGCGCCGGATGAAGATGTCCTGCGGCTCCTCGAGACCGGCGGCCGGATCGACGACTGTGGCCCCTTTGAGCAGAATCGTCTCGGCCGCGTCCCACAGACGCGCATTTGCGGATGGGGTCGCCATGGTTTCGCCTCTCTCTCTTGCTTGCTGGCTGGCCGGCCGGCCGGGACCCTACCGCCCTGCCGGTCGGGTCGTCACCAGCATGTCGTCGGCCGCCATCGGCTCAGGGGGCTGCCCCCCGCTGATCAGGTACAGGACCGCCATGCGTACGGCCACCCCGTTGGTGACCTGTTCGAGAATGACCGAGCGCGGGCCGTCGGCCAGGTCCGTGTGAATCTCCACCCCCCGGTTCATCGGCCCCGGATGCATGATGAGCGCATCGTCCTTCGCGGCCCCCATCACGCCGGTTCCCAGTCCGAAGGTCATGGCGTACTCGCGCAGCGATGGTAGATACCCGGCTTCCTGGCGTTCGAGCTGCAATCGGAGCATGTAGACCACATCTGCGCCGGCGATGCCGTCGCGCAGATCGTGGCTGGTGGTCACCCCCATACGTTCGATCTCCGGCGGCAACAGCGTCGCCGGCCCCACCAGGGTCACCTCAGCACCCAGCTTGGTCAGACCCCAGATGTTCGACCGTGCCACACGGCTGTGCGTGATGTCGCCCACGATCGCGACCTTCAGTCCCGCGATGCGGCCCTTCCGTTCGCGAATGGTGTACATGTCCAGCAACGCTTGTGTGGGATGCTCGTGCTGCCCGTCGCCGGCGTTGACGATCTTGGCATCGAGATGGTGCGCCAGGTAGGCTGGCACGCCCGCGCTGCGATGGCGGACGACGACGATCTCGAGCTTCATGGCCTCCAGATTCTGCACCGTGTCGCGCAGCGTTTCGCCCTTCCCGACGCTGGATCCGGCCACCGAGAAGTTGACCGTGTCGGCCGAGAGCCGCTTCTCGGCAAGCTCGAAGGAGACTCGAGTTCGTGTGCTCGGCTCGTAGAAAGCATTGCATACCGTGATGCCGCGCAGCGCCGGGACCTTCTTGATGGGCCGGTCGAGAACTTCGCGGAAGGTGCGCGCGGTATCCAGGATGGTAAGGACGTCCTCGGAGCTCAGCTCCTCGATTCCGATCAAATGCTGAAGTGCCATGACCTGATACTCTTTCTCCCGGCGCGGGACACCTACTCGT
>CAZZIF010000164.1:3478-9144 GCA_964654025.1 uncultured bacterium | reverse complement strand
GGTGCCCCTCGCGAAACACATGGGGGGGCCGGTCACACTGCCCGCCCCTCGCGATGTCCATCGGGCGGGAACCCTGCCATCAACCCCCCGGCAACGCCGACCGTCCTGGCCATGCTAGCCGCCGGCCCTGCCGGGTTCACGAGCCGTCCGCCCTGCCGGGTTCACGAGTCGCCGGCCCTGCCGGGTTCACGAGCCGTCCGCGCCGGGGTTCTCTTGGCATCCGCGCTACCGGGTTCCCCCAGTCGTCTGGGTCACCTCGGATGCCTTAGTCGCCCGCGGCAACATCGAAGATGAGGATGAAGCTGTCGTCCGCGGGCGTCTCGGGATCCTGGTCGAGCGCCACTCCAGTGGCGTCGGTCACATCGCTCGTGATCGTCAGCTCGTAGGTTCCCCCAGCGTTCATCGGGTTGTCCGGTGTGATGACGAGTTCGTCCGCTGTCACCGGGAACGCGCGGGTCACCGGTACGCTCCCGCCTCCGGTCCGCAGGACGACCGAACTACCATCGACCGTGGCCGGATCCACATCGCGCGTGAAGGTGACGGTGATGACCGCATCGACAGGCACGTTCGTCTCACCCTGCACCGGATCCGAGGCCGACACGACGAAGGCACAGAAGGAAACGCCGGCGGTATCGGCCACGCTGGCGCCGTGCGTGTCGTACACGCGCAGGATCACGCGATAGGATTCGTCGCAGCCGTCGGGGCCGGTCTCATCGATATCGCCGTCGCCGTCATTGTCGAGGCCGTCGCAGCCGTTGATATCCTGTGACGGATACTCGTGCGCGGTCGCCAGCCCTTCGGGGGCCGCCAGGCTGTCCCGGTCGCCGTCTCCCCAGGTCCAGACCACCCAAGCGATCTCATCCCCCACGTCCGGATCACTGCTGCCGCTTGCGTCGAAGCTCACCAGGGAGGATTCGCCCAACAGGCACTGCCCGCGGTCCCAATCCATGACCGGCAGGCTATTGACGCTGAAGGTCAGCACGAAGGGGTCGTTCTCGGGTGTGGAGGGATCCTGATCCAACCGCTGGCCGTCCTCGTCGACAACGTTTTCGGTGATCGTCACCGTGTAGTCACCCGCAACCAGGTCTGCGTCCGGATCAAGCACGAGGACGGTGCCTCCCTCTTCCAAGCTGCCGGTATAGGCCACGGCGCCACCGCCCTCGGCCTCGAAGACGACGCTCTCGGCGCTGATGCTGTCAGGATCGACTGGTCGGGAGAAGGTGATGCGCACCTCCTCATCGGGCCGCACCTGTTCCTCGCCTTCCTCGGGGTCGCTACCGACCACCAAGAACGCGCAGAATGACACCCCGGCCGTGTCGCGCACGCTGAACCCGTAGGCATCGGTCAGTTCCAGGATCACGTGGTAGGACTCGTCACAGCCATCGGGGCCCGTTTCATCGATGTCGCCGTCTCCGTCGTTGTCGAGTCCGTCGCATCCGGCCGCGTCGATGACACCGTAGTCGTGGCTCGCCCACAACCCGGCCGGGCCCGGCAGGGTCTCCTCCTGCCCGTCGCCCCAGATCCAGGTCACGACCGCGACCGAATCCGCCAGCAGGCTGTCGCGCTCATAGGACGCCGTGGCGTCGAAGACCACCACCGCGCTGTCGCCCACCGCGCAGATGCCTCCGTCCCACACCAGCACCGGCGGAAGCCCGATGCGGAACGTGGACTCGAAGGCTTGGTTGCCAGGGGTCTCGGGATCGCCGTCGAACTGCCGGTGCGCCAGATCCCGCACCAGCGTGCTGACGTGCACGCCGTAGGTCTCACCGGCGGCCAGCGGGGCGTCGGGCACCAGCTCGATGGTCTGGTAGTAGGGACCCGGCACCAGCTCACAGGTGACCTGTCCGCCTGGACCGGTCATGTAGATATTGGCCTGGCTGACGGTGGCCGGATCGAGCGGCTCGGAGAACTCGAGCTCGGCGGTGACCTCCCGCACCTCGTGCATGGCCCCATCGAAGGGAGAAAGCCCGATCAGCGTGGGCGGCTCCAGGTCGGCCTCGGTCGTGAGCTGTCCGATGAAAGCCTGCCGTCCGGGAAGCAACTCATCCTGGTCAAGGCGGTTCCCCAGAGTGTCGGCCACCAGCGTATCGACGGTCACCGTGTAGGTGGTGTTCTGCTCCAGCGGATCGGCCAGGACCAGGTGCAACGAATCCGCGCCCTGGGTGAGTTCGGGCGTGAAGCTCACCAGCGTCTGACCGTCACTGATCGACACGGCCCCATCGAGGCTGACCGGATCGATCGGTTCGGTAAAGACCACGATTGGCGTCACCGTGATCGGCACCGGGCTCTCCTCGGGCAAGAGTGCGGAGACGCGCGGCGGGATCGTCTCGTCCCAGGTCGTGAAGCTGCCGCGCCAGAGCTGTTCACCAGGCTGGACCGGGTCCTGATCCAGCGGATTGCCGTAGAGGTCCGTGATCGTCGTATTGCAGGTGACCCGGTAGGTCGTGCTGAACGCCAGGGGCGCTTCCGGGGTCCAGGCCACAACCGCTCCGTCCGATTCGTAGGCGAAGAGGCCGCTGACGACCTCTCCCCCGTCGGGCCCGACGGTGAAGGAGCCGGGCGCTTCGACGGTGGCCGGGTCGACCGGTTCGCTGAAGGTCACGCGCAGAGTGACCTCGACATCCACGCTGTCGCTGCCGGTAGCCGGCTCCATGCCGAGCACCATGGGCGAGGTCGTCTCATCGACCGTCGTGAAGGTGCTCGCAAACCCATCGAGCTCGGGACTCACCGTGTTCTGATCCAGCCGATTGCCAACCAAATCGATGGCGGTGGTGTCGACGGCGACCGTGTAGACCGTCCCGTAGGCCATCTCTGGATCGGGCTGGAATGCCCAGAACCGCTTCGTGTCGTCGAAAACCCCCGCGCCGGTGAGCGTATCGCTTCCGGCACTCACCGAGAAGGCGCCCACCACGCTCGCCGAGTCCATGGGCTCGCTGAACTGTACGATGATATTCTCGGTCACCGCGACGTCTTGAGCGCCGTCGGCTGGATCTACGAAGATCACCCGGGGAGGCACCGCTTCTTGAAGCGTCGTGAACTGGCTGACGAATGGCTGCAGGCCCTCGCTATCGGGATCCTGATCGAGACCGAAGCCGGCCGGGTTGGCAACCGCCGTGGTGATCTCGATCTCGTAGTCTCTACCGTGATCCAGGGGCTCGGCCGGATAGAAGACAGCCTGCAGGGAATCGCTGCTCACCTCGATGGTCTCGGCTGTCACGGCTTCAGGGATGCCCGCGCCGCTCGTGCGCGTGAGCAGGAAGCTCTGGGCGCCGACGGTGCTCGGCTTGACGGGAGAGGTGAAGCTCACCGCCACCGAATCGCTCACCGGCACCTCTTCGGCCCCTGTCTCCGGATACACCAGATCAACGCGCGGGTGCAGGCTCTCGGGTTCGGTCACGAAGAAGGCCGTGTAGGCTTGGCGTCCCGAGGCATCACTCTGGTCGAAGTAGCTGCCGTCGAGCGCGGTCACGAGCGTATCGACCCACACCTGGTAGGTCGTCCAGTAGGCCAGAGGTTCCTCCGGCGTCAGGAGCAGGTGGTCGGGTGCGTCGAGCTCGCGCGTGCACGAGAGCGGCACGAGTCCGGCGCCACGAAGCTGCACCGTCTCGCTCGTCACGCTGGCCGGATCCAGGTCGGCTGAGAAGGTGAGCTCGATCGGTTCGTCCACCGGCGCGCCGGTGCCGCCTTCCGGGGGTTCGGCGGCGATCACCCGCGGCGGATTCTCCGTCACGAAGGTGGCGATGAACGACTGGTAGCCGGGCTCGTCGCGGTCCTGGTCGAGGGCGTGGCCGTCGAGGTTGATGACGTCTGGAGTCACCTCCACCTCGTACATCGTGTTCTCCTGCAGCTGGGAGGCAGGCGTAAACCGGTAGAAACGTGGGTTGCCACCGATCGGCCGCACCTGACCGTTGACCCCGAAACTGCCGCCCCGTTTCAGCCAGAAGCTCTGATTGGCCACGACAGTGGCCGAGTCGACCGGCATGCTGAACTCGACCGTGATCGTTTGCATCACCGGTACCGCGACCGCGCCCGAGTCGGGAATGACGCTCAGTACCCGAGGGCCAAGGGGCTGTGCCTCAATCGTGAAGGGCAGCTCGATGGGCTCGAGCTCTGGATAGGTCAAGCCGTTGTTGTCGAAGGCCCAGCCGTCGGCGCTGACCAGATTGGGCGTGATGTGGATCTTGTAGGTGGTCTCGAACCACATGGGTTCAAGGGGGGTCACGGTGATGAACCGGGCGGTCTCGGCCGTATCGCGGACCGCCGGCACCGGTTCGCCGGCGGGATTGGTGATGTAGACGGAGGAGTCCGACAGCGTGGCGTAGTCGATCCGATGGTTCATCCTCAGTCGGATCGTCTCGAGGGGGTCCACGTCCATCGAGCCGGGCCCGGGGATCATCTCGATCAGCATGAGCGGGTCGTAGGGCTTCGTCGACCACTCGATCAGTGCCGATTGCAGCCCCTCCTGCTGGGGGGCCGCGTCGAAAGGCCGGCCCTCAAGGTCGGTGAGATCCGAGGTGATCCGGACCCGGTAGGTGGTGCCCATCTCGAGAGCGCCAGGTTCGGCCTGGAGGTGGAACTGGCTGCCGTCGTCTGGATCGGTGAAGATCAGCGTGTCGGGCACGGCGCTGCCCGTGGCGCTCTCCTCCCAAAAGACGCCGGCGTCGATCGTCTCGGTGTCGAGGGGGCGGTCGAATCGCAGAAACACGAAAGCCTCATCGACCGGCACTTCTTCCGCATTGTCGGGCCAGAACTCGAGCAGCTGCGGCAACAGCATCCATTGGGCCAGGAATGCTCCGTAGGTCGGGCCAAAGACGCCCTCACGAGTGCCGAAATGCGGCTGAACGGCGAACTGCAACGTGTCCTCGCCAGCGCGCAGCAGATAGGCTCCCACTGGACCATCCCAGCTCAGTGTGAGCGTTGTGTCGGCCAGGTCGGTCTCGTAGCCGGTCTCCTCGGTTCCGGGATCATACCAACCAAGCGTGTAGCCGGTGGCACCAGAGGCCTTGGCCCAGCGCAGCTCGAGCGTACGCGACCCGACATTCCCCCACAGCGTATCGATCGCCACGGTCGCCTCGGCCAGTTCCAGGTCCACCTCGGTGAGCCGCCCGGGCTCGAGCTCCAGTCCGCCCTCCCTGCCGTAGGCGAGCACGCCTCGCCGCAGCGAGTCCGGCACGAGATCAGATCCCTCGCCGCGCGCGAAGACATCCACCCGGTAGGGACCGCCGGCCTCCAACGCGAAGGTAGCGCTGAAGGCGCCGCCCTCGCCGATCGCAATCGTATCGAGCGCGCTCGGAGCACCGTTGCGGGTGATCTCGATTTCGATCGAATCGACCTGACCCGCGGACAACCCTTGAGTTCGCAACGCGAACTGCAACGCGCCGCTCCCGGGGGCGGTGCTTTCGCGATCGCAGTGCCAAAGCCCCATCGCCAGCAAGGCCAGCGACGTCAGAGCGAACAGCACGCGCAGTGCGCCATGCAGCCTCATGCTTCCTCCAGGTCTCCCTCGCCTACGGCACGCCGGTTCCGGCGGCATCCGGCTTCGCGGGCGGCCCATCCTGCCGCGGAACCGTCCCCTGCCGCGCGGGCGGCCCATCCTGCCGCGGAGCCGTCTCCTGCCGCGCGGGCGGCCCATCCTGCCGCGGAGCCGTCTCCTGCCGCGCGGGCGG
>CAZZIF010000164.1:0-3378 GCA_964654025.1 uncultured bacterium | reverse complement strand
CCGCTCCCGTCACGTGACCGTCCCCTCCTACCGCCTGGCCGGCCCTTCCTGCCGCGGAGCCGTCTCCCGCACCCGTGAGCCAACCTCCCCGAGCAGAGTAGCTACCTCCAGCCGGAATCGCACACCAGACAGTTCATCCCATTCACTCCCGCCCCCTTGAGCGTAGGGCTTCCAGCGGCCGTTCAACCAATAGACCGACAGGTCCAGACGAACCTGCTCCGAGGCGGCAATCAGGCGCGGACCAAGGTGCGCGCTCCAACCCTCACCGTATGGCAGGCCTTCGGGCGAACAACGCCGGTGAGCATAGACCAGCGCGGGCACCACGCGCCAAGACCCGTTCCACTGCCAGCCATCATGAGCGCCGAGTTCGAACTGACTGCCCATGAGCACGCCGGGTCCTTCGTCGACCACCTGTCCGTACTCCCGCGCCGCGGGCCACAGCAAATCGCCCGTCGACATCCAGTGACCGCCCAGCACGAGCCTGAGTGAACCCAGACGCTGCGCGACGGCCAGTGACATGGTTGTGCCCGTGTGAGCCTCACGAACGGTGATTCCGTTGCTGTCCAGCGCATCGGTCCGTTCGAGTCCCAGTCGTACGGACAGCTCGCGCTCGTCGCTGTAGAGACGCGTCCCAACCAGCCCGGCCAGCTCACTGCCTCCGGAGATCGTCGTTTCGGGCTCGGGCTCGAGGTCGCCGTGGTAGTCATAGCCTACCGCGGCCAGAAGATCCCAGCCCCGGGCAGCGGGATATCCCACGACCGCACCCGCATGCAGACGGAGGCCAGTCACGGGCTCGGGCACCGGTGCCGCCAGCAACGGTTCGGCCAACCGTCTGGCCAGCTCCAATTGTCCCTCGTCAAGATATCCCCCCGTGCCCGTGCGCAAGCCAGCCTGCAATCGCCAGGGGGCTCCGGGGCGCTGATAGTGCATCAAGAGCGAGAGGGCGTGATGATCGCCGAACTCCAGAGAGCCGCCGCCTTCTTCGGCCGATGTCCCGGCCCATTCCAGATGCAGCCCCCAGTCTTGACTCATCGCCAGGTCCGCGTAGAGGCCGCCCCATCGCTGGGTGGGCTCGCCGTCGGGCCCATCCTCTGCCTGGGAGAAGACCTGCGGGGTGTCCTGGGGGGCAACATGAGGAGCCTCTTGCGGAGCACCTTGCGGAGCGTAGTGCGGGCCACCTTGCGGAGCGTAGCGCGGGCCACCTTGCGGAGCGTAGCGCGGGCCAATTGAGGAGGCATTTGAGCGGGCATTTGGGCGGGCACTCGAGGGGGCACTCGAGGGGGCATTTGAGGGGCCATTTGGGGAACCATCTTGGGAGGCATCTTCCGGGGCATCCCAGTCCAAACTCCAGGTATCGGATTGATACCACGCCCCAACCCGAGTGATTCGCACGGCGGCCTCGGCCGAATGGGCGCAAGCGAGCAATGTCGATAGAATCGAAACCCCAAACAGGAAGAACCACCTTCGCCAATCCAGCCAGGGGGGTGCCAGCTCATGCCGTCCGGTTTGCCGTTTGGTCATCATCGGCCCTCCAGGTGCCCGCTGATGCGGAGCCAGCCGGTCTCGGGGAAGTAGGTCAACGGCGCACCGGCTGTCCAGCTCCCAACTGCGGGATCGGCGCCACTACCCTGAAGCAGCCCCCCCGAAAGTACCCGTCCCGTCTGCGCCAGACTACCGGCCGCAACCGCCGGGATCCCTCGGGCGATCCGCGTGAGCAGCTTCCGCTCAAGACGGTCTAATCCCGCCGGATCCAGCTCCCAAGCCATGCCGTACCACGCGGCACGGTCACCGGCTCCCTCCTGGGCGGCCTGGCGGAACCACGTAGCGGCGGCGCCGAATCGTCCCTGCTCGACCGCCAGCATGGCCTTTCCGTAGGCCCGCGCCCCTGCGGCCGACGGGGCCGGCGGAATCGACACGCTCTCGCACGCACCCGCGGCCTGACATGCCGGGCTGTACATCAGAAGCTGACGGATCAACTGGGTCCAAGACGCCTCGTACTGAGCAGGCACCAGTACGCCAGACAATGGGGGCGAGAGCAGCGAACCATCGACAGGTGAGACCCAGACCAGATGCCAGCGCATCTGTCCCGTCGGCTCCTCCTCCAAGGTCCCGCTCAAGACCGCCTCGGCGCCCAGCAGGAGGCCCATCTCCTGCGCAGGGGCGGCCATCGCCGATGACCGGTTTTGAGGCTCGGTCCGCGGCAGAGACGGGCGGCTGCCCCCCGCACGGTAGGCCTGCTCGAGTGCCTGCCGGGTAGCCGGATCCAACGTGCCGGTGGGCGGAAGCTCGTTCTCGGACTGGAAATGGCTCAGCGCCTGGGCCAGCGCCTGATTCCACTGTCCGGTCGGCTCGCCACCATAGTAGTGCGAGGGTGCCTCCCCCCCCGGATCCTCGGGCGGGGGACCTTGAGGCCTCAAACGGGCCAGGCGGTGCGACACCCCGAGTATCGTGTTGAGTGGCGGCACCGCTCCGCGATCGTCTCTCGCCCGGGCCTGCACGGTTTCAGCCCCCACGCCCCTTCCCGCGCTGAGGGAAGCAACCATGTGTGTGACATGCAGATCCAGGGCGCTTGCGTCCGGCACCTGTGCCAGACTGCCGATGAGCCAGGAGGCGATAGAGACGGCGGTAGCCTCCATTCGCTCAAGCGCAGCCTCGCCCGGATCGCGCAGGAATACGGGTTCGGGGGGCGGGACGAGCAGTCGTCCCGGCACGGGATCCGGCGGCTCGATCGCTGACAGCCAGGCCTCGACCCGCTCTTCCTGAACAGCCTGCCTTGCCCGTACGAGACGTCCGGCAGCCAATTGCACCCAGCTCGCCACGTCTTGATCGCCTGGAGCGGCAAGCAGCAGCTGGTAGGCCCTCATGGCCTCCTGCCATCGTCCAGCCCGTCCGGCCAGCCGTCCCTGGAGGTAACGGCCCAAGGGGTCGGCGGGATCATCTGTGGTAAGGCGGGTCACGGCCGGTTCGGCCAACTCCAGGTTCTCCAATGCCAGCGCCTCCAGGGCAGCCTCGGCACAGGCCACTCTTGCTGACACGGACTCAGACACTTGCACCCCCCGCGGTTCGGAGACTTGCGCCGCTGCTGTACCTAGCAGCGGAAGCGCCAGACCGAACACGAAGCCGGGCGTGAGCAGAAGCGTCAGCGGGCGGGGAGACGACCGGAAACGCGCACGACCAGACGAGCAAGCAGGCGAACAGGCAGGCGGCGGGCAGAATGAATATGCCCGCAAATGGGCGTGAAGCAGCATCCGCGCCGGTCCGCCTCCGCAGCGGTCTGCCAGAAGCCACCGCAGTGACCGCAGTGACTGCGGTAACCGCAGTGACCTCAGTGACCGCGGTGACCTCAGTAACCGCAGTGACCTCAGTGACCGCAGTGAC
>CAZZIF010000163.1:0-9159 GCA_964654025.1 uncultured bacterium | reverse complement strand
GTCCATCATCAACGGCTCCCGACCTGGGAGCCGAGCCCCCGCATTTTGAAGCCACTATCGCGCGTCATCCGGAGCAGTTCTATTGCCTCGTCTGGGACGCATGGCGGGCGATCGGCTCGACCGACATGAGAAAGGGGTTCATTCGCCACCTCGGTCAAACGTCCGTGTCCCGTACAGCCCTGTTGGCGGCGCCCCGTCGGAATTGTATCTGACGGGGCGCCCTTCTTCGAAACCACTGGCGGCCAATCGAGGGATATGCGAGGGATATGAGAGACGCGCGATCAGAAGCCGGTAATGAGCCCCAGCACGGCGCGGTTCGTCTCCAGCTCGAGATCCCGGGTGTATTCCAGGGACAGACGCAGGTTGCGCGCGAGCAGGTGCGTCAACGAAACCGTCATCGTCTCGTAGTCGAGTTCGGCGCCGCCGGCGTCATCCGGCAACACCTCAGCGATATCGGTATCGATCTGGTTGTAGAGCAACGTGATGAAATTGCGGCCCAGCTCGCCCTGGGGCATGATCACCAGCTCGGCCACGATCCCCGTCGTCTCGACCTCCTCAGGATTCGTCCCCAAGAAGAGTGGATTGTCATCGGTACGCAGGAGGTACTGACCGGTGAACTCGAACGGCCCGTAGCCGACCGAAACGTCGGGCCCCCAATAGAGCACCTCGTTCTCCAAACCACCGGCAATCTTCTCCTGTCCGTAGTAGACGAAACCGCCGACACTTCCGATCTCACCTATTCCCTGGCTCAACCGGAAGCCGCCGTTCTTGAAGTCATCGCTATCGAACTTGTGATCGGCACCGGCATCGGCCCTACCGTTGCCATTGACCAGCATGGCCACCAGGTCGGTGCCGGTGGCTGCAATGCCATAGGTCAGCATGAATCCCCGGTCATAGGTGAGATTGATGCCCGAGTCGCCGGTCTGGCGGGTGTAGATCGCGTAGTCCTCGAAGGTGGTTCGTAGTTCGCGTTTCATGAGCGGATCGGAGGTCTGGAACTGGCCGACCATGATGTCGAATGGCTGGCCGAGCACATTGTTGAAATGAATATAGGCATCTTCGACACCGGCAACCTCGCCGCGCTCGGACATGTAGAAATAGAAGTAGTAGCCAATGCTCTTGTACAGCGCGCCGCCCGACATCAGCTTCAAGCCCCAGGGAATCTGTAGGTCGTTCTCCACGTAGTTGGCAGCCTCCTCCGCAGAGCCGGACTCCTCCCCATCGGCGGCTGCCACCCAATCGTCGGGCTTCTCGTCGTAGAGCGCGTAGGCATCGAAGCGAACCGACAGCGGAAAATCACGATTCAGCCAGAGCAGGTCATCACCCGCCGTGACGTAGTCGCGCTCCTTCTCCTCCTCCGGCATCACGAATCCGTCCCCCGCGAACTCGTCGCCGTACGCCTTCAGCCGGGGGAACACGGTGTGGCAGGTCGTGCACGAGGTGCGGTGGCGCCGGGCAAAGGCCGGTATACCTCCCGCGACCTCGGGCAACAGGATCAGGATCCCCACCACCAACGCTACGATTCCCAGCAAACCACGTGTTCGATCCATGACAGCTCCTTTCGGTCATCGACTCCCCCGGCGCCCTGAGTGATCGCGCTGGGAGAACCACCAGGAAACCACGACCTCTTCATGATTCTAGTAGTAGACTTCGATGGATGTCTGTGTACGGTTGATGGGGACGATTTCACTCTCCTCTTCGGGGACATTCAGGAAATCGGCCACCGGCTTCACGAGCTTCTGATAGTTCAGCTGGGCGGTGAAGGTCACCGGGCCGAGCGCGATGTCGTCCGGGAGGTCCCAGGTGAAGGTTTCGAGCTTCGTCTCCCGTGGCCCGATGCGGTAGTCGACCCCCAAGGCGTGCGTGTTCCACTGCTGAATCGTCATTCGGCCCTGGCCGTCGAAGTAGGGCATGCGGAAAATGCGATTTCCCACGGGTACCCCATCACGCTGCACACCCGCGAAGTCGGGTTTCCCGAGAGGAATGCCCATGTCCTGATAGGCCAGAACATCGTCGGCGATCGTGTACTCCTCACCCTCGAAACCTTTTGGATCGACCGGCAGATGATAGGTCTTGCCCTCCGAATCGGTGGCGGTCACGTGCAGCCACACGATCCGGTCTTCCACCGACCCGGTGGGAATCTTATGCCCCGCCTTGGCATTGAAGAGCTGCACGGTCAAGACGACCGTGCCCACGGCCTCGACCTCCCGGAAGTCGGGATGCATGCGCAGCTCGACCGAGCCGTTCACCTTGCTGTAGCTGTGCGCGCCGTGGAACAGGTGCTGGCCGACCGAATCGGGCTCGGCCATCTTCGCGCTGCGTCCCCAGGCTCGCGGAATGTGGCAGTCATGGCACCGGACGCCCTCTTCGGCATAGGGCCCTTCCTTCCACTCCAGCTGCGTCGACTTGACCCACACCCCGAACGGGCTCATCTCATTGTGGCAGGTGCCGCACAGCTCGGTTTGCAGCATGAACTCATTGAATTCGGTGTCGTGATGCGGAGATGACTTGCCCGGCTTGGGACCCGTCTTGGTCCGGCCCGGACGCGAGATGTGGTTGTAGTTGTGGGGCACGTCCCCGCGGAATCCGATCATCGTGTGGCAGACATCGCAGGAGACCGATTCGTTGGCACGCGACCCTTCCTCGGGTCTCGGCGGGGGCACGTCTCCCGCCCAGAACGCCAGGGGCGCGTGGCAGCCGTTGCAGTCGGCCTTGATCTTCGCGAGCGATGTGTCGGCATCCGCATGCGGCACGGCAAGCTTGAAGTATTCGATCTCGTCCCAGTGATGCGTGTAGGCCTGGGACATCATGGACTGTTCCCATTGCCGATGGAAATCGGTATGGCAGCTGGCGCACACCTCGGGTTTTTCGTAGTCGTCGTAGGACTTGCTGCCAAGCGCGTCATCACCGGCCGGCAGTGCTTCTTCCGCACCGGCGCGCGGTCCGCCGAGAAGGGAGAAGGCCAGCAGAAGGGCGGGGGCCGCCGTGCAGCCCATGGGCCAGGACAGAAAACGAATCATCACTCCTCCCCGGCTGATTGGTAGCTCTCTTGAAGGAACGCTCTCAGAGAAGCTCTCAGAGAAGCTCTCAGAGAAGCCCTCACGGGAAGGCCTCAGGAAAAGGCCTCAGGAGAAGCCCCCCTGAGAGGTCCACTCGAATCGATGACCATCCTAGACGGCAACGCCCCGCAATGCATCTCCGTTCATGTGCCCGCCGCTTAATTCCGCGTGTGCGAAAACCCTGAAACATATGTGGCTAAGGAAGATGGCCCCTTGGCGAAGCCGAGCCGCGGGGCAAACCACCAAGTGCAAATGGGGACCTTCCCCGGGGTCGACAAAGGCTGATCGGCCGACGATAAGTGAGAGGAATCCGCCATCACCGGCCGGGCGAAGATGAGCCCATCGGCCGTCCACTCGAGAGGAGCAACCCATGCACGCAGGCTGGCTCATTCCCACCTTGATCTTCGTAGTCCTCACCGGGACTAGTGGTTGCGGCGAGAACCAGGAACGAGACCGAGACGCAGGGGGCGACCAGACAGTGGTCGCGGAGGAGACATTCGCCTACGAGTCCGCGGGCGCACCGTTCGATCCGGTCTCGAGCGAACGGCCGAACGTCCTACTCATCACCCTCGATACGGTCCGTGCCGATCGCCTCGGTCCCTACGGGTACGAGCGCGCCCACACACCGCATCTAGACGCTCTGGCCAAGGAGGCGGTCCTCTTCGAACACTGCTGCGCGAGCGTTCCGGTCACCCTTCCGTCGCATGCGACGATCATCACCGGACTGGAACCGTACGAACACGGCGTTCGTAACAACGGCATTCACGCCATCGCACCCGATATCACTACCTTGGCCGAACGCCTGGCTGCCGCCGGGTACGCAACCGGCGCGGTCATGGGCTCGATGGTCCTGGGTGCTCACTACGGTACCGCTCAGGGATTCGACCACTTCGACGATCGCTTCATCGAACCGATTCCCGGCCTGCCGGTCGCCGAACGCCGCGCCGCCCGCGTTTCGGAACTCGGCGCCGATTGGATTCGCCGACATCGCCACTCACCCTGGTTCGCCTGGCTGCACTACTTCGATCCTCACGATCCCTACGATCCCCCGGCTCCCTACGACCGGATGTGCGCGGATCCCTACGACGGCGAAATCGCATACACTGACGCTCATCTGGGCGGCCTCTTTCGCGAACTCCGCCGCCAGGGACTGTGGGACGCCACACTGATCATCGTGACCGCGGACCACGGCGAGGGCCTCGGCGAGCACGGCGAGGAGACGCACAGCCTATTCGTCTACCACACCACCATCCACGTACCGCTCTTGATCAAACCTGCCGCTACCGGCGCCTGGCGGGATCAGGACCTGGGCGGCCGGCGTTGCCGCGACCTCGTGGCGACCACCGACATCTATCCCACGATCCTCGACCTGGCGGGACTCAGCGACGCAGCCTTCGAATCCGCCGGCCCGGGCGGTGAGGCTCCTCGCTCCGTGGCACACAGCCTGGGTCCGGTGCTCGAAGGCCATGCCCACGCGCGTTCGTGGGCCTACCTGGAGTCGTTGGTCCCCGAGCTCGACTACGGCTGGTCACCGTACCGGGCGGTGGTTCATGACGGCTGGAAGTACATCGATGCCCCCCGGCCTGAGCTCTACGATCTGACGCGTGATCCGGGCGAACGGCGCAACCGCATCGTCACCGACGCCCCCGACGCCGACGCCCCCGACGCCGACGACGCCGACGCCGACGCCAAACGTGCCGAAGCGATGCGAAGCATGCTCGTGGAAATCTGCGCCACCGACCGGCGCCCCGCGCCCATCGCGATGGATGCCCAGGCCATCGAGCAGTTGCGCAGCCTGGGCTACATCGCCGGCGGCGGAGCAGCAGCAGCAGCAACTGCCGAAGGGGGGCGGGCCGATGCGAAGGACATGAAGTGGGCGCTCGAAACCTTTGACGAAGCACGCAATCTGATGAGCCAAGCCCGGGTAGCCGAGGTGATCGCCCTGCTCGAGGGAGTGCTCGAACGCGATAGCACGAATCGTTACGCTCAGCGCCTCTTGGCGCATCACTACCTTCTGGCCGGCATGGGAACGGCAGCAAATCAGCTGCTGACGCGGATGCTGGAGCAGCAAGGCGACGCGGCCGATACCGGTCTGCTGCGGCGACAGCAGGCCGAAGCCCGACTCATCGCTGGAAGGCCCGCCGACTGCCTGGCGCTATGTTCGAGCTTGATCGAAGACAATGCATCACCACCCGAAGGTGTCCATCTCCTGCGCGCCCGTGCGCTCGCAGCCCAGGGCGACCTCGCCGCCGCCCGCCGAGCGGCGCATCTGGAGGCGCAACATCATCCAGGGACGTCCGACTGGGCCGTCGTGTTGGCGGATCTGTACTTGCTGCACGGCGACGCCGAGGCGGCGGATGAGACGATCGCCCAGGTGATTTCCGGGGACGCTGTGAGCCCAGAGGTCGCTGCCACGGTCGCGGCCGTCCGTCTCGAGCAGGGGCGCCTGCGCGAAGCGGCTGGACTGGTGCAGTCGGTCTTGGGGGCCGATCCGCGTCATGCCCGCGCATTGCACTTGCAAGGAAGACTGGCCCTGCGGCAAGACCGCCCCCGCCAGGCGCTGCAAGACTTCCTCCGAGCCATCCGAGCCGAGCCGGGCAACGGCTCCTTCCACGCGCGGCTGGGTCGGTTGCTGACCCAGGGAGGCAACTACGCGAAAGCGATCGACCACCTGCGGACAGCGCTTCGACTCGCGCCACACAACCAGCGGGTCTATCTGGCGCTCGGCAACGCGTACGATGCCACCGGGCGGCCCCAGGCCGCCGAGCGGATCTGGCGCCAGGGCCTCGCCGTGCGCGACTCGGGATGGGTCGCCGAACGGATCGAAGAGCGGCTCGAAGCTCAAGACTCCTAGGCCGCCCTCTCCCCCAAGCGTCACGCTAATGGTCGCAGAAGTTGCTACCAACCTCGAGCGTACCCTCCATGAAGTCGTTCACCAACTTCTGCGGGCTCTCGCTGCGTGCGCCGATGACCACCTGAATGCCTTGCTGAGTGAACAGATCCTGCGCCCGCTGGCCCATTCCCCCGGCGATGATGACGGTCGCCCCCTGTTCGGCCAGATACGCCGGCAGCAACCCCGGTTGGTGCGGCGGCGCGTCGGTCTCGGCCCACTTCGTGATCGTCTTCTGGTCGGGATCGACCTCGACCAGGGCGAAACGCTCACAATGCCCGAAGTGCATCGAAAGCATGCCGCCCGCCAGCGGAATCGCAATCTTCATCGGCAGTTCTCCTCTTCTTTGACATCCAGCTTCGCCACAGTGACGAGGTGGGTCGGCAGGTCTAGACGTTGCCAGAGCTGCCGGATATCTTGGGCGCTCGGCGCATCGGTCTCGACGACGGCTCGGGCTTCGATCTGCGCGCGAGTGACCTGGGGATCATAGCGGATACGGCCGGCAATCCGCACGCCCCGCTTCTTGGCCCCGGCCTCGATTCGGTCGGCCATCTCGGGATTGAGATCCCACTTGTTGACACACACCGCCGACGGAATACCGAAGTGCCGAGTGAGAGACAACACGCGCTCCAGATCGTGTTCGCCCGAGACGGTCGGTTCTGTGACGATCAGAACCTGCGATGCCCCCGTCACCGATGCGATCACGGGACAGCCGATGCCGGGCGGTCCATCGACGACGATCAGGCCATGCCCGTCGCGCTCGGCAATCCGGCGTGCCTCGCGGCGAACCGTGGACACCAGCTTACCGGAATTCTCGGCCGCCACACCCAGCGCCGCATGGACCATCGGCCCCTTGCGGGTGGTGGACACCATCCAGTGGCCGCACCAGCGGTCGGGAAAATCGATCGCCTGCTGCGGGCACACATGCACACAAACCCCACAGCCCTCGCAGGCCACCGGATCGACCCGGTAGACATCGGCGCCTCCCCCGGGCGCCGGGGCGGGGTGGATCGCGTCGAATCGGCAGTGCTCCTGGCACAGCCCGCACCCCACGCATTCCGCCGTGCGGACAACCGCCTCGTGCCCGCTGTAGAAGTCGTGTCGCTCCTGAATCTCGGGCTGGAGCACCAGGTGGAGATCGGCGGCATCCACGTCACAGTCGGCAATCACCGGCCGGTCAGATAAGACAGCCAGGGAGGCCACCAAGCTGGTCTTGCCCGTTCCGCCCTTACCGCTGATGACAACGAGTTCCTTCATGCCGAGCCCTCCTTCCCAGCGCCCCCCAACACCGACGGCGCGCGGCGCAGCGTCTCGATGCGTCCCATGAGGCTGCGGAACACCTCGCGATAGGAAGGCAGCACATCCACCGCCAGCTCGCCACGTGAGTAAGCTTCGGCAACCCGCCGGTCGTCAGGTACCTCCATCACGATCGGAATTCGCTCCTGCGCGCAGAAGCGGTGGACCCGGTCGTCGCCGACCCCGACCCGGTTGATCACCACACCGAAGGGCAGGTCGAGCTGACGTACCATCTCGGTGGCCAGCTTCAGATCGTGGAGCCCGAAAGGCGTGGGCTCGGTCACCAGCAGCACGACATCAGCATCCCGTACGGCTTCGATCGTGGGACACGAGGTACCCGGCGGCGCGTCCAGAATCGTGGGCCCGTCCGTTCGCATCGCGGCCTTGACCGCCCGGATCACCGGCGGTGCCGTCGCGACGCCCACATCCATGCGCCCCTCGATCAGGGTAATCCGCCCGGCGCGGATGGTCGCCACCTCGCCCAGCCGGCGGTTCCGCTCCTGGATCGCGTGTTGCGGACAGACCAACATACATCCGCCGCACCCATGGCATAGCTCGGGGAAGGTGAGCGCAGTGGTGCCGTAGGAAACGATCGCGCCGAACTCGCAGATCTGGCTGCAGCGGCCACAGCCGTCGCATTTCGCCTCATCCACCTCGGGAACCGGAAGGGTGACCTCGCACGTGGCCTCCACCTCACCGCGCAAGAACAGCCGCGTGTTCGGCTCCTCGACATCGCAGTCCAGAAGCTGAACGTCGGCCTCGAGCGCGCGGGCCAAGTTCACCGACACGGTCGTCTTTCCGGTCCCCCCCTTCCCGGATGCCACGGCTACGATCATCGAGCCTCCTTCAAATCGAGCTGATCGCAGAGTCGAACTCCTTCTCCCTGCATCCAGTGGCTACAAAGCCGACCTGCCTACATCCAATGACCATCAACGTCGGCTCCTCCGGCTTCTTGAAGCTGTCCGGCGCGAAACCGCTCCACGGCCTCACCCACGGTAGAGGCGTCGGTGGTGTAGACCTTGATGCCCGCCGCCGACAGTACCCGGAAGGCCTTGGGACCGCAGTGACCGGTGATCAGTCCGCGTGCACCCGCGCGGGCAACACTCTCGGCCGACTGTACGCCCGCACCCTGCATCGCATTCAGGTTCTGCTCGTTGTCGATCACCTCGAGCTGTTCGGTTTCGGTATCATAGAGCACGAATTTCGGCGATCGGCCGAACCGGCTATCGAGCGGTGCAGCCAAATCGCTGCCTGCCGCCGTGATGGCCACCTTCACGAAGGGCCTCCTTTCCGTGGTGGTATCTGGTTCGTCGCGTGGCCGCCTAGGACTCGGCCTCGACCAGACGCTTCTTCACCTGTTCGAGTTCGTTCTCCAGGAAACGGGCGTGTTCCTCGAGATCGCGGCGCTGCTGCTCCGGATCATTCGTGGCGCCGGCGGGATCGCCGCCCCCGAAACGCATCCACCCTGGTTGACCGGTTGCGTGGTACCAGTGCCGCCATCCCCGGCCACCGCCACGGCCACCGCCACGGCCACTACCAGCGAAGCCACCTCCCCAAACACCGCCGAAGCCGCGGCCGCCGGGTACCGGATTCATGTAGCCGGGCGCCTTCGAGCCAGTGCAGTAGCCGGCCCGCCGGCCCGTCATCGCTCCCTGTCCCATCGGTCCTGTTCTATCTCCCCCTGGCATGACTTGATCCTCCTCTCGATCTACGAGTCTATGGACGAATCGTCCGATTGCGTATCTCTTTGAATGCGGCCCTGACCGCCGCCGCGCCCGCCGCCCTCACCCATGCCTTGGCCGCCGCCGCGTCCGCCACCCTGGCCCATGCCCCGGCCCCCGCCGCGCCCACTGCCCTGACCCATGCCTTGGCCGCCGCCACGGCCGCCACCCTGGCCCATGCCTTGGCCGCCGC
>CAZZIF010000162.1:0-9205 GCA_964654025.1 uncultured bacterium | reverse complement strand
TCGGAGAAAGAACTGCTCGAGAAACGTTTCCAAGCTCGGTCCCGCAATGAGAAGGTCGAGAAGGACTGGTAGCGACTGGTAGCGACCGGTAGCGGAGGATGCATGCGCGGAATGGGTCTGCGGTTAAAGTTCGGGCGGGCTCGCGCGGGCTACGGGGCCGCGAGTCCAAGCTCTGCCCGTGCACGGGGCGGATCCGCGCCGGCCGCGAGTCCAAGCTCTGCGCGTGCACGGTGCGAATCCGCGCGGGCCGCGAGTCCCATCCCTGCCCGTGCACGGTGCGGATCCGTGCGGGCCGCCGGGCTCGTGGTGCTCCCATTCCTTCTCGCGCTGTTCACGGCGTCTGCGGCTGGTGATCCTACCTTGACCGTGGAGTTCGACCGGCACGAGGTGCGCACCGGCGGGGTCATCATGCTCACGGTCAACCTCGAGGGTTTCTCGCGCGGAGCCAGCAAACCGCAGCTGCCCAAGACCGATGGATTCGATGTCTATGACGCCGGCCGCAGCACGAATATCAGCCTCATCAATGGTCACCTGTCGAAGCGGACGACCTACACGTATCAGTTGCTGGCGCGCAAGGCGGGCGACTACGAGTTCGGGCCCGTGGTCGTGGAGGACGACGGCACGACCTACCGGTCGGACACCGTTTCTCTGACGGCACTCCCGGCCGGCGGCGCACCGACGCCGGGGCAACGGCGCGGTTCGGGGCAGGAGACACGGGCCAGCGATACCGAGCAGGATCGTGGTGTCTTCGCGCGGGTCGAGGTCGACAAGCGGCAGGTGTATCAAGACGAACAGGTGACGCTCCATTTCAGGCTTTACCAGCGCGCGGGCGTGCGCGTGCTCGACATCACCGATTTCGTGCCGCCCTCGACCGAAGGTTTCTGGAAGGAGGACCTCGGTCCGCAGCAGGAGTACCGCGTGATCATTGACGGAGAGGAGTATCACGTTCGCGAACTCAGCTGGGCGCTCTTTCCCACCACCACAGGCCAGCGGCTCATCGGAGAGGGGAGCGTGGTCTGCTTGGTCCCGGCGCGGAGTTCTCGTCAGCGAGGCTTCGGAGACTTCTTCGGCCGAAGCCTGTTCGATTCCCAGCCGCTGCGTCTGTCGACCGAGCCGGTGACGATCGACGTCCGGCCCTTGCCGCGCGAAGGGCGCCCCGACGGCTTTACCGGCAGCGTGGGCGACTATCGGATCTCGGCGACCTACGAACCGGCCGCCGCGCAACAGGGCGAGCCACTGACGCTGACGGTTACCGTCTCTGGCACTGGCCACATCCAAACGATCGGGGTTCCACGCTGGCCCGCCTGGGATGATTTCCGGGTCTTCGATTCGGGCGAGGCGGTCTCGATCCGCAAGTCGGGGGAGCGGGTCAGCGGTGAGAAGACCTTCACGCAGGTGCTCGTGCCCAACCGGAGCGGCCGTATCCAGATTCCGCCGATCGGCTTCGACTTCTTCGATCCGCAAGCCGGCCGGTATCGGCGGGTCGAGACCGATCCGTTGCAGATCCCGGTCGCGCCGCCTGGGGCGCTTTCGGGTGGTCCGGGACGCCGTGATGTCGTAGCGCTTGGGGACGATATCCTCTACATCCGGACACAGCTGGCCGGGGAACTCGGCCGTCCGGCTGAGGGGCTGTTGGACGGCGGCCGCTGGGTGCACTTGTTACCGGTCGTGATCCTGATAGGTGCCGCGATGATACGCCGCCGGCGCCAGGCGATCGAGAACGACCCCGTGCTGGCGCGGCGTTCACGGGCACTGGCCCATGCGCAGAAGGATCTTGCCGACCTGCGAGGGTCGGATGCCTCGGATGCGTCGGATGCCTCGGATGCGTCGGGAGCGGCGGCTCTGGCGGCGACGGCTGAGGAGTACGTGAGCGACTGGCTGGATGTGGAAGCCCGCGGCCTTCGCCGCCCCGAGCTGGACCGGATGCTGGCGGCCGCTGGAGCCGGCGATGAAGCACGCGGCGATCTCATGAAGCTCTTTGCGTGGGCCGATGACGTTCGGTTCGGGGCTGGGGATCCGGCCCTCCTGCCCGAGCAGAAACGCCGCCTCGAGCGGTTGTTGCCGGTGCTCGACAAGCAGCTACGTGATGGCCTCCGGGCGGGGCGGGAGGTGCAGTCATGACCTCGCTGCGGAGAATGGGCTTGGCTGAGCGCTCGGGCACGCGCTCGTGCGTGAGGCTAACTGGGACCTCGGCCGCGAGTTCGGGTAAGCGCTCGGCCGCGAGTGCGACCGTGTGCCTGGTTTCGAGATTGCTCGTTGGGCTGGTTGTCGTGTTGGCCTCGAGTACGGGAGGCGGCGAGGGCCTGGGGGGGGTGCTGTCGCTTGGAGCGGTCGAGGCCCGTGCCGAGGGCTGGTTCGAGGCCCAGGCCCAGGCCGAGGCCCGGGCCGATGCTCAGGCCGAGTCGGCGCCCCACGGCGTCGTGCAAGCCCTGCAGAATGCCCGGCAGGCCTTCGAGTCCGAAAACTACGACGAGTCGCTCGCAGAGTATCGAGCGCTCCTGGACGCGGGGTGGGTCTCCGCCGGCCTGTACTACAATCTGGGCTGTGCCGCCTACCGTGCCGGCGAACTCGGCTGGGCGGTGGCCTACTTCGAGGAGGCGCGACGATTGAGTCCGCGGGACGGCGACATTCGTCACAATCTGCGCCAGGTGCGCAGCCGTCTCCAGGATCGCTTGCCCGACCAGCGTCCCTCCTGGTTGCTGGGCGCCATGGCCGGGGTGCTCGACGCATTCGCGCCCGCCGACCTCGTGCGGTGGGCCCTGGGGGCCTTCTGGATCTTCACACTGCTCGTCGCCGCCCAGTGGCTGGGGCCGCGTTCCTGGCGACCGGCCCTGCGGAGGGCTTTGCGCGGCCTCCTGCTGGTCGCCGCGGTGCTCGTCGCTGCCCTCGCCCTCAAGCTGTACCAGATTCAGACCGCGCCCAGCGGTGTCGTCGTGGCCGAGGAGGTTCAGGTCCTGACCGGTCCCCGCGAAGGCGAGACCGTGCAGTTCGTCCTGCACGCCGGTGCGATGCTCCATCTAGGCCGCGAGACCGGGGAGTGGCGGGAAGCCTACCTCGGTGAGGACATGCGCGGCTGGGTCCCCAAGGCGAAGGTGACCGAGTTGCACGGCTCTCGCTGGCGTCCTTAGACCCCAAGTTTACTCAATCTACAGTTGTCAGCGGCCGCCGGTTGGGCTTAAGTTCGGTCAGGATTGGCCGAAGCGTCTCCGAACCGTGTTTCCACAAGGGGGGCCCGACAGCACGATGACCGCCGAGCAGTTCCTTTCCTACTTCAGTCGCGAACGATTCATACCTGACCTTCGTGCCCGATCGAAAGACGGTGTCCTGACCGAACTCAGCCGTGTCCTGGCCGAGGACGGCGACATCCGAGATCCGGGCCTCCTGATCGAGATGATCCGTCGCCGCGAGAGTCTGGGCAGCACGGGCGTCGGCAAAGGGGTGGCCATTCCCCATGGACGAAGCACTGCGGCCATGCAAACGAAGGTCGTCTTTGCTCGCTCGACGAGGGGCATTGATTTCGACGCCATGGATGGCGAGCCATGCCAGCTCTTCTTTCTGATCGTTGCTCCCTACGAGGATCAGCGTCAGGAGTACTTGCCCCTGCTGGGCAAGATTGTCGAGACCGTGGCCAACGACGCCACGCGAGAGAAGTTGATCGGGGCCGAGACGTTCGAGGAATTTCAGTCGGCGGTGCGGGAGGTCTTCGGTGAGTGAGCGAGTGCAGAGACTGGCGCAGCTTCAGGATCTCGAGTTGATGATTCGTGAGGTCGAGGATCCAGACAGCAAGGAAAGGGAAGAGGCGCTGGGTTTCTCAGTCAACGGGCTAGCACAGCTGCAGAAGGCCCACGACCGGCTGCTCAAGACTATCAGCAAGCAAGATCTGCGCGTTTACCAGCGGGTGCGGCGGCGCTACGACCGGGCGGTCGTACCGGTCATGAACCGTATCTGCCTGGGCTGCTTCCAGGAGTTGCCTACCTCCCGCACACCGGAGGTTGCCGATGGAGATCCCTTGCCGACCTGCGAGAGCTGCGGCCGGATCCTCTACTGGCTCTAGGGAGCGCAGAAAGGCACTAGGGGTCCATGAGCTCTGACTTCACGCTCCGCGGCGTGATGCTCCGTGACGCCAGCGGGATCTATCCCGACCGGTGGGATCTCGATGTACGGGACGGCCACCTGACGCAGCGGCGGCCGTCGGGGGATGCCCGTGCCGGGTGCCTCTATCTCACGCCTGGCTTCCACGACGCCCATGTTCACTTGCTGCACGAGGGGCTGGCCCACACCCGCTGCGACTTCTCCGGCTGCCGTTCCTTGACCGAGGCCCTCGAGCGCCTGGGCGACTACTGCCGCGCGGTGCCGGAGGAGATCACCGCCATCTGGGGGGAGCGGTGGGACGAGAGTCTCTGGCCCGAACGACGAGGCCCGAGCCCCGAAGAACTCGATCGCATCGAGAGCCGGCATCCGGTCGTACTTCGGCGCATCTGTGGACACCGGGCGGCGCTCAACTCCGAGGCCCTACGGGTGGCGTCGGCATCGCTCGGTCCGCTCGATCCCGGCGGGCAGTTGGTCGAGGAGCAGGCTTGGGGCTTGGCGAAACTTTGGCCGCCCTCGCCGGCTGAACGAAGAGACGCGCTGCTGGCTGCGCAGGAAACCGCCTTCGGCCTGGGGATCACTCGCGTGAGCGAGATGGGCGGCACCGGTGCGCTCGAGACCTACCGGGCACTGTCACGCAGCGGCGAACTACGGCTCACCGTACTCCTTTACCTGCGTCCCACCCAGATCGAGGAGGCCCTCGATCTGCGCGAAGAGACGCGAACGTCACCGTCGGGGTTGCGGCTGCGCGAAGAGACGCGAACGTCACCGTCGGCGCTTCGGCTGGGCGGCATCAAGATCTTCACCGATGGCTCGATCGGTGCACGGACCGCCGCGCTGCGCGACCCCTATGCCGACCGGCGCGATGAGCGCGGCCTGTTGCTCATGAGCGATGCGGATCTGCGCGACTGCCTGCGCCGCTGCCGGGAGCATGAGCTGCCGGTAGCGATTCACGCCATCGGTGACCGCGCGCTGGATCAGGTGATAGGCGAGTTGGCCCGACTGGCCGGCGATGTGCCCCTTCCCCTTGGATGGGCTTCGGTCGAGCACGCCGAACTCGTGGACGAGAAACTGCTGGAGGTATCGAAGCGGATCGGTCTCACGCTCTCGATGCAACCGAACTTCGTTGCCCAGTGGGACCGACCGGGCGGGCTCTACGAGGAAGCGCTCGGCGTTGTTCGCCGACGCCGGATGAATCCGTTCGCCGAGGTCCGGCGGCGCGGCATCCCCCTCACGTTCGGTTCCGATTGCATGCCGCTCGATCCCGCGTTGGGACTCTCCGGCGCGGTCCATCACCCGGAGCCCGCTTCGCGGTTGGATCCGAGTGAGGCCCTATGCGTCTACCTCGGCTGTGATCAGCGCCACCCGGCCGCCGGCCTTCGAACGGGCTGGTGGGATCGGGGCCCGGGCGGATTCGTTCTCTACCGTGAGGATCCCCTGCGGCTCACCGGCGGGCGGATCGCCGACGCGCCGGTGGCCGGTGTGTGGTGGCGCGGCGCCTGGGTCCGGGAACCGGACGCGCCCCTCGAGGCGCTCGGGACGGTCGGGTCATGAACGATCCCATCGAGCAGCTGGACCGGGCACTCATCGAGTCGGCCATCCGACTCAGCCAGGTGCTCGAACGGCCCAAGCTGTACGAGGCCATCCGGGATCTGTGCCGGGACGTCTTCTCGGCCGAGGCCGTCAGCGTGCTCGTACTCGATCAGCGGCGCGGGCGTTGGGAGTACCGCCTGGCCTACAATCAGCTCTGTGATCGCGACGAACTGCCGCCGCTGGCCTACCACGAGGGGTTGGCCGGATGGGTGGCGGCCCATCGTGAGCCGGTCATCATCCGCGACTCCTCCCAGGACGGCCGCCTGCGTCATCTGGTCGATCGGAAGCTAGGTTTCGCGATCCGATCGGTGCTGGCGACCCCTATCTATCGGGGCGAGGAGGTGATCGGCGTTTTGGAGGTTCTGAACTCCACCCGGCCGGAGGGGTTCGACGAACGCCAGCTGGACCTCCTAGGCGTGCTCGGTATGCAGTTCTCGGTGTCGCTCGAGAACGCGCGCCTGGTCGAACTCTTGACCCGGGAGAAGCGCGAAAATCAGCTCCTCAACCGGGTGGGGCTCGAGCTGGCCAGTACCCTCAGCCTGCAAGACCTCTTGCCGCTTCTGGTGGAACTCCTGGGAGAGTTGATTCGTTTCGAGGCCGTGGGCATCTACCTGCATCGCCGCCAGAGCGGCATGCTGGAGTGGTTCTACGGGCGCGGGTATCCGCCTGGGTCGGAAGAACAGGTACGGCTCAAGATTGGCCAAGGTGCCGTGGGCTGGGTCGCTGAAAACCGCCAGACTCTGGTGCTCTCCGATGTGCGCTCTGACCCCCGGTATCTGGACGCGCGCCCCGCCACGCGCAGCGAGATGACCGTGCCGTTGCAGGCCGGCGGCGATCTGGTCGGCGTCTTCAATCTCGAGAGCGACGATCTGGATGCCTACTCCGAGCGCGATCTCAATCTGCTCGCGGCCTTTGGCAACCAAGCCGCCATCGCGATCCAGCGCGCATGGTTCTACGACGAGACGATCGAGAAGCGGCGCTTGGAGGAGGAGGTCCGTATCGGACGGCGGATTCAGCGGCGGCTCCTGCCCGAGGCCGATCCCCAGTTCGAGGGACTCGACGTGGCGGCGTTCAATCAGCCGTCACTGCAGGTCAGTGGAGATCTGTTCGATTTCATCTTGGTTTCCGAGGACCAGCTCGGCATGATGGTGGGGGACGTGGTGGGGAAGGGGATTCCCGCCGGGCTCTTGATGGCCAGTCTGCGGGCCAGTCTGCGGGCCGAGATCCGTAACAACTACTCCATCGCGACGATTCTCATGAAGGTCAACCGGTTGATGTGGGAGAGCAGCGAGCTCGAGGATTTCGTGACGGTGGTCTACGGTGTGCTGGACCGCACGACCGGACGGCTGACCTACGCCAATGCGGGGCACGAGCCGCCGCTTCTGCTCCGCAGCACCGGTGAGGTCGAGTGGCTCGAAACCGGTGGCACGGTGGTCGGCAGCTTCCCGGACGTGCGCTACGAGGAGGGGTTCGTGCAACTCGCTCCCGGCGATCTCTTGGCGTTCTACACTGACGGGATCACCGACGCGGCGTCGGTCACCGACGAGCCCTTCGGGCGTGAGCGGCTGGTCGAGACGCTGCGGGCACGGACATTGGGCGCGGAGAGTTCCCGGCAGATTTGCCGCCGGTTGCTCGATGCCGTCCACGCCCATTGCGGCCAGGTGCATGTCGAGGACGATCTGACCGCGATCATCCTCCAGGCGCGCGAGATCCCGCGTGCCCGGCGCCCGGGCCGATAAACGGATTGAATGGCTGTGGCCTGAATGCGAGGATGAACCCATGTTCAAGAAAGATCCAATCCATGAAGGCGGGGGCAGCTCGGAACAGAGCACCACGGTGGTGGGCTCGGGCGCCAGTTTCAACGGCGTACTAAAGGTAAATGGTTCCCTGCGGGTCGACGGCGAGGTCGAGGGCACCGTGGAGATCGCCCGTCATCTTACCGTGGGTGCCTCGGGGGTGATGAAAGCCGACATCCGAGCGCACTCGGCGCTGGTGGCCGGCCGGATCAAAGGCACGATCCAGGCCCGGGACAAAGTGGAGCTGGAAAAGGGCTCCCGGCTGGAAGGCGACGTTCACGCCAACAGCTTCAAGATCATGGACGGAGCATTCTTCCAGGGCCAGTGTACGATGGGCGAGCCGCATTCCGGCGGGTCCACCGCGGGCGTGTCTGCCGCAGGCGTGTCTGCCGCAGGCGGGTCGGCGTCCGGCAGCTCGATCGCTGGTGGCTCGACATCGGGTGGCTCGAACTCTGCCGGCCATAGGCCTGGCGGCCGGCGGCCCGGCGCCGGGGGCGATGATCTGAAGGTCGTCGGCCGGTAGACGCCGGGGGCGATGATCTGAAGGTCATCGGCCGTTGGGCGCCTCGGAAGAAGGTCCGCTTGGTGAGCAATCGGTTGCGAAAGATCAGGGAGGACGGTCCGGAGTGAGCGCCTATCGTACGGCGGGGTTCGGCCCCGCACTGACCGACGGGGTCAAGTACCTGCTGATCTGGAACGTGATCTTCTTCCTACTGCAGCATTTTATCTTGGCGAAGGGCGTTCCGGGGGTGGGCCTGTCCATGGAGCGCTTCCTGGGCCTCGTGCCGGTCTTGGTGCTCAAGAAGCTTTTCATCTGGCAGGTTGTCACCTATCTATTCCTGCATGGTGGCTTCTTCCACATCTTGTTCAATATGTTCGCCCTCTGGATGTTCGGCAGCGACCTCGAACGCATCTGGGGCACGCGGCGGTTTCTGACTTACTACTTCTTCACCGGCGTGGGCGCCGGCATTCTCACGCTTCTCTTCACCCCCGGCAGCATCGTGCCGACGATCGGTGCTTCGGGGGCGGTGTACGGGTTGCTTCTGGGTTTCGCCTATTACTTCCCCGAGCGGCGCATCTACCTCTACATGCTTTTCCCGGTGTCGGCGCGAGTGTTCGTCATCATTTTCGGAGCAATCGCCTTCCTTTCCTCCATCAGTCAGCAGGGTAGTGGGATCGCCCACATCGCGCACCTGGGCGGCCTGGTCTTTGGCTGGATCTACATCAAGTGGGCCGGCAAGTATCTCGACCGCTTCGAGGCCCGCCGGCGGAGAAACCGTCTGCGGGTGGTCGACTTCCGCGGCGACGATCGCTAGCGCTGCAGAACACTCGTACCGTCGATCACTTGCGCGGCAGAACACTCATACCGTCGATCATTTGCGCGGCAGAACACTCATACCGTCGATCATTTGCGCGGCAGAGCACTCATACCAGCGCCGCAGATTACCAGCGCCGTAGATTACGAGGCGCCGCTGGGTACAACGAGGCCCGGGGTCGGTGTCGCCCCCGGGCCTGGTTCATGAATGATCTCTCCTGACGAAACCTCCCCGCGTGATCCGGCGGAAGCCACCTGCGGGTGCCCTGCCGCCTCACGCAAGGCGGAACGCCTCGGGCTGAACGCCCCGGGCCTAGCGCCCCGGGCCCAGCGCTCCGGGCCTAGCGCTCCGGGCCCAGCGCTCCGGGCCTAGCGCTCCGGGCCTAGCGCTCCGGGCCTAGCGCTCCGGGCC
>CAZZIF010000161.1:2740-9222 GCA_964654025.1 uncultured bacterium | reverse complement strand
GTGTTGGTCGACAGGGTGGTGCTGTAACTGAGGTCGATGATCTCCTCGGCCGCCAGATACACGCCCTTGATGATGTCGTACTTCATCCCGATGCGCATGTTCTGCGTCAAACGCTCGCGGCTCTTGCTGTAGGTGCGGACGCGCGAATCGTCCGAGTACAGATAGGCGCCACTGTCATTGCGCTTGAAGCTGTGCTGCACGCGGATCTCGGTATTGTCGTAGACCGGGATCATGAGTTCGGTGACCACCCGGTTGTTGCGGGTCAGGGAGTTCTGCGCCTCGTTGAATACGTAGAACGTGTAGGTGGCCCCCAGCTGGAGCGTTTGGGTGATGGAGACATCGAAGGGCAAAAGCATCGTGTACTTGCCCTGCACGTTGTAGTCCTCCTTGCGCTGCGTCTCGATGGCGGACTCGTCGGGCACCTCGATCGTCTCTTCCGTCTTGGTGGTGTAGCTGACGTTGGCATTGAAGGTGTCCGAGGGCCGGTACTTGAGCGTCGCGGTGATCTCGGACCGCAGGCGGTCCTTGTCGAGTTGCTGGTTGTCGTAGAGGTCTTGAGTCAGTGACTCTTTGTACTTGCCCACGAACTCGATCTGGCGACCGAAGGACCGGCGCAACTCGGAGGAGAAGTCCAGTCGCGTCTGGTCGTAGGAATTGGTTCCCTCGGTGGCGACGCGCCCGTCGGCACTGATGAAACGGGCACTCACCTCCGAGCCGGCGACCAGGGGAATTCGTCCGACCCCCGGCAGAGCGCCCAGGACATAGTAGGCGTCGATCATGATGTCATCGGTCGTGTTCTTCCGGGCGTTCGTGGCCAGCTCGTAGTCGGTCTCATTCTCATTGTTGTAGAACTCGACCATATAGCCAAACTTCTGCTCGTGCTCGCCAAAGAAACGGAAGGTCGTTGATTGCTGGAAGATCGACTTCGTCTCCTGCGCGCCTTCGGTGGATTGGTAGTACTGCGTGAGCGCATCGGAGTAGACCGCATTGGCGGAGATCGACAACAGGCTGTAGCGGCTCCACTCCACCGCGCCGCGCATGTCCAGGCGGTGCGAACGATCGGTGTCATCCTGCTCGGTCAGCGTGACCGACTCGTCTTCGAATTCGTAGCGGACCGTCTTGGATTCCTGCACGGTGTTGCCATAAGAGACACTACTGGTGACCGAGACGGACTTGCTCGGATCCCAAGCGGCATCCATGGCCGCACCATTGGTCCAGCCGACGGCGGTCGTCGAGTCGGTCGAGGATCGCGTGCCGTAGCGTTCCTGCACGTTGACCTCGCGCAGGTAGCCGGTAGCTAGGTTGAGGTTGAGCCTGGAGCGCTCCCCCTGGAGCAACGTCAAGCGACTGGCCAGATCCACGGCCCCATCGGTATTGGCACTCTTGGAGCGGTCGGTGCTGTCCGAGAGACGCTTGAATGCGGTCTCCAGCTTCAGCGTGCCGATCGGGATCGAACGGCCGAAGTTCAAGTAGAGCTTGTCGTCGCTACGCTCGAAGTTGTTGCGGCGTTCGTTCTCCCGCCGTTGCGAACTCATGCGCACGTCGAAATCGACATACCGGCTGGCGCGATCCAGGTTGAGCGTCTGCTTCCAGTCGCGGTCGGACTCGCCCACCTTGTAGTCGGTACGGTAGGAAGGCGCAAGTCCCCACTTGGCCAGCACCGAGGGCTCCCCGCCTGGCGACTGCCCCGCCGCCAGCCCGGTGCCCAGCAGCCACGAGCCCGCCACTGCGAGCCCCCACCGCGCGGCTCGCTGCACCTGGTTTCGCCCCCGGATCGGACCACCCATCACGCGCTTGTGTCTCTCCCGATACGCTTCAGATCCTGCCCAGCTCGGCCTAGAACCCCTTGGGCAGCGCACCCTTGCTCTTTGCCACCAGCAGGTTCGCCCGCAGCAGCGACTCGAATTGCCCCGCGTCGGTCCACCAACCCTCGAGGAAGTCGAAGGTCAGATCCCCCGTCGCGATGTAGCTGTTGTTGACGTCGGTAATCTCGAGTTCGCCGCGCTGGGACGGCTCGAGACCATCAATGATCGAGAAAACCCGGTCATCGTACATGTAGATTCCGGTGACGGCATAGTGAGATTTGGGCTGCTTGGGCTTCTCCTCGATGCCCACCACCCGGTCCCCGTCGACTTCCGCCACACCGAAGCGCTCGGGATCGGCAACCTCTTTCAGGAGAATCTTGGCGCCCTTCTCCTGCTCGCGATAGGCGCGCACGTAGAGGCCGATGTCGTCCTCGATGATGTTATCGCCCAGAATCACGATCATCCGCTTCCCCTGGGCGTAGTAGCGCGCCAGCGCCAGCGCGGCGGCGATGCCGCCTTCCCCCTCCTGATAGACGTAGTCGAGATGGGTGAGGCCGAAGGCCTTGCCGTTCCCAAGCAGCTTCAGGAAGTCCCCGGCGCTGTTGCCGCCGGTCACGAGCAGGATGTCCCGGATCCCCGCGCGCACCAGTGTCTCGATCGGATAGTAGATCATCGGCTTATCGTGCACCGGCAGGAGGTGCTTGTTGGTGACGTTGGTCAGGGGGCTGAGCCGAGTGCCCAGACCTCCCGCCAGTACGATTCCGATCATCCCCTCGGGCATGCTGTCTTCCCCCTCTCCGTAGACTCGCCTATTCAACGATCCGCCTCCCTATCCCGCGCCGCCCGGTACGCGCGCGCCAGGGCCGCGAACGCGGCCGCATCGCACTGCTCGGCCCGCACCCGCGGGTCGAGTCCCGCAGAACGCACGATGGCATGGACGGCATCCCGAGACAAGTCCAGGGCGTGCGCCAAGGCCCCGGCCAGCATCTTGCGACGGTGCGCGAACGCGGCCCGCACAACCCGCTCGTAGTCGGCCGCCGAAGGGACCTCCACCGGGGGCCTCTCCCAGGGCGTCAGGCGCACGACGACTGACTCCACCTTCGGCATCGGCCAGAAGCAGGAGGCACCTACAGCCATTTCCTTCTCGACGCGGAAACGGTAGCCCGCCCACAGGGTCAGAGAACCGTAGGCCCGACTCCCCGCGGTG
The DNA here is from genome assembly GCA_964654025.1 of uncultured bacterium. Taxonomy (GTDB): domain Bacteria; phylum Eisenbacteria; class RBG-16-71-46; order CAIMUX01; family WJJG01; genus CAYQJL01. Next base: position 6,210 of record CAZZIF010000161.1, on the reverse strand, counting down.
GCCACCAGGCGATGGCCGTACTCGCGCTGCACCATGAACGAGCACCAGACGAACCGCTTCGCGTGCCTGATCGTCCACTCGATGATGGGGGTCGTGATGGCATAGGGCAGGTTGCCCACCAGAACCGGCCGGCCGGCCCCAGCCACCTCCAGATCCGCAGCCGTCAACGCCAGCACATCGGCCTCGATCAATGCCAGCTGCCCATCAGCGATCTCGCAAGCGAAGCGGTCCCGCAGCAACCCGCACAGCCGCGGATCCCGTTCGATGGCCCACACGCGCGCCCCTTGCGCGAGCAGCCGGGCCGTCAGCGCACCGGCCCCGGCTCCAATCTCAAATACCCTCGAGCCGGGACCCAGATCCCAGCTCGCCACGAGCCGCTCGGCGACACCGGGCTGGACCAGGAAGTTCTGGCCCCACTGCTTGCGGGCCACGACGCCCATCGCTCGCAAGTGCGCCTTGCTGTCGGTGAACCGCTTCACCGGCGGGGGAGAAGGAGAGGAAGAGGAAGAGGGAGATGGAGAGGGAGATGGACGGTCCACCGAACTCATGCCCGCCCCCATGGTAGATCGAAGAGTCCCGCGGCGTTCCGATCGGCGAGGGCTTCCAACTCACGCGCATCCATTTCAAACCATTCGGCCACCTGTCCGGCCGTCACGAAGACGAAGGCCGGCTCGTTGCGACCCTTCCGGTCGGGTGCCGGGCGCAGATAGGGGCAATCGGTCTCGAACAGGATCCGATCCAGGGGTATCCCGGACAGCAGCCGCCGCCAATGGTCGGGGGAGTAGGTCACCGCGCCCCCCAAACCGATGTGAAAGCCCCGGGCCAGAACCGCCTCGAGCTCGGCGCGGCCGCCGGAGAAGCAGTGGAAGACCCCGCGCACCTCGCCACGGCCTTCCTCGTCCAAGAGCGCGAACATTTCGGGGAAGGCGCTGCGGCAATGCATGACGAGCGGCAGGCCCGTTTCACGGGCCCACCCGATTTGGTGTCGGAAAAGCCGGCGCTGGTCCTCGAGAGGAGCGTAGTCACGATAGGTGTCGAGCCCGGTCTCCCCCACTGCCACCGTCTCGGGTCGCCCGAGTTCGCGTTCCAGGATTTGCAGATCCGCCAGCGACTCGCGCGATGCCTCGTGCGGGTGGATGCCCACCGTGGCAACGATGCGCGGATCGGCCACGGCCAGCCGCCGGACGGCCGGGTAGTCTCGCCGCGAGATGTTGACCTCGATGAAACCGGTCAGACCGAGCGCGAAACCGGCCGCCAGGACCTGTTCGCGGTCGCCATCGTAGTGGGGCAGGTGAACGTGTGCATGCGTATCAATCATCGCCGGCCGGTTCCGAGGACAACTTCTGGATGGGCTTGCCTCGCGCGCTGAGCTGGTCGATGTCGAGCGTGAAGACCTCCCCTTCGCCGGCCTCCACGACGACCCGGTGGTTCCCGACATCGTGGGACCTGACAACGATCTCGCGCTTCTCGAACTGCCAGCACGAACCCACCGGCGGGACCGTGCGTTGCGCTTTCTGGTAGGCCGCACACTCATAGGTCAAGCAGCACATCAGCCGGCCGCAAGCGCCTGAGATCTTGGCCGGATTGAGGCTCAGGTTCTGCTCCTTGGCCATCTTGAGCGTGACCGGCTCGAACTCGAGCAGGTGCGTGGTGCAGCAAAGACGCCGACCGCACGGTCCGATGCCGTCGCACCGGCGGGCGGCGTCGCGCGCGCCCACCTGGCGGAGCTCGATCCGCGTGCGGAAGATGCTCGCCAGATCGCGGACCAGCTCACGGAAATCGACCCGGCGCTCGGCCGTGAAGTAGAAGGTCACCCGGTTGCCGTCGAACTGAGTCTCGGCGTCGATGATCTTCATCTCGAGAGCGAAGTGCTCCGCCCGGCTGCGACAGATCTCGAGTGCTTCCTGATCTTCCTCGGCCAGCACGGTCAAGCGCGCCACCTCCTCGTCCGTGGCGATGCGCAAGATCCCGCGCACGGGCTGGCCCTTGCGGCGCTTCAGAGGAGTGCCGTCGCACAGGGCGATCCAGCCCAGGTCCTTGCCGCGCTCGGCTTCGACCAGCACAGGGGTGCGGGGCGCCAGATCGATCTGGCGGGGATTGACGAAGACCTCCCGCCGGCCGCCGCGGAAGGCCACGTGGTAGTAAGGTCCATCCGGAATCGGGATGTCGCGGGGCTCGGGGCTGCGGCGCCGGTTGCGCCGGCCCGCGGGCGGTCGTCCGTTGTGGTTGCCCGATCCAGGCTTGGTTTCATCTCTATCGGCCACTGCCATGAGAACATTCCTCTGGTACCGGGGACGTCCCGGTACGATCTATGTTGTTACACCGTCGCCACCGGTCAGGCGATTGACCCGGAGGAGAGCGACCTGCAAGGCCAGAAGCGGATTCACGTTCTGACCAATGGCCGCCAGCATCTCCTCCAGAATGGCGATCCGGCGTTTGATTTCAGCCACGGTGACCTGCCGGGCCCGGGCTTCGATACGACTCTGCTGATCCCGGTTGGCGATCCGATCGGCCGGCACACCACCATGAACCAACAGCAGGTCCTCGTAGTAGCGCATCAGAACATCGACCAGCAGGCCGGCCTGCTCGGGGTTCCAGTGCTTGCCCGGCGGCCGCTCGAGCGGACGCACCTTGGCGCGCAATGCCGAGAGGTCGGCAAGCTCGGTTTCGAACAAATCCAGCGCCCGTGCTCGCTGGTTCAACAGATCCTCGGAGGCCATCGCCAGCGCCCGGCCCAAGCTCCCTTGGGCCAGCGCGGCCAGAACCTCGATCCCCTCGTCCCCGCCCCGAGGCGGGCCTGCACCGTGCTGCCTCCTCAACGTCTCGCGGATGAAGTCCGCCGGCAAGGGTCGGAATCGTACCCGCTGGCAGCGCGAGAGAATCGTGGGAAGGAGCTGCTGAGGATCACGACAGGTCAGAATCAGATATGTTCCAGCCTGCGGTTCCTCGATGAGCTTCAGCGCTGCCTGCGCCGCCTCGGGTGTCATGCGCTCGGCGTCCCGGATGATGTCGACCCGGTTGCCCTTCCCCACCCGCGTCTTCGACGCCTCCGCCTTCAAGGCGCGGATCCGCTCGATCCCGATCGACGCATTCGGTGGAATCCCCCATGAATGGTAGAGATCGGCCGCAAAAGCTTCAAGAATCTTCTGATGGTCGGCGTCCTCGGCACGGCCGGGCAAGACCACGTGGACATCGGGATGGGTGAACCGCGCCACCTGCCGGCAGGACGTGCAGTGGCCGCAGGGAGCCGCCTTCTCGCTGCACAGGAGCTGCTGGGCCAATCCGTGGGCAGCGCGGGTCTTCCCGACGCCAGCCGGTCCCCAGAGCAGGATGGCGTGGGCGGCACGACCGCGGGCATGCGCGCCTCGCAGCGCCTCGATCGCGATCTGCTGGTGCTTCACGCGGTCGAACAGGGCCTCGCCCGCCCCCTGGCCCAGATCGGCCTGGGATCCGGCCGTCCGGCGTCCCGA
>CAZZIF010000161.1:0-2640 GCA_964654025.1 uncultured bacterium | reverse complement strand
CGGCGGAGCCAACCCAGCGGATCGACCGCCGCCTGACCGCGACGGATCTCGAAGTGGAGACAGCTGCCCTTCAGCGAATCGGTATCCCCCACGCGCGCGACGGTCTGCCCAGAGGCTACCACTTCCCCGGGGGCCACATCGATGTGGGAAGCATGGGCATAGAGGGTAAAATCCCCCTGGCCGTGATCCAGGATCACGGTGCGCCCGTAGCCCCCCAGCCAGCCGGCGTAGACCACCTTGCCGGCGGCCACGGCGAGAATGGCCGCCTGGGCCTCGGCGGCGATCTCGATCCCCTTCTGCTCGACGCGCGTTCCGTAGCGGGGATGGACATGGGTACCGAACCTGGTCACGACCCTCCCCCGCGTGGGCCAGGGCAGCCGCCCGCGCAGAGGTCCCAGACCCTGGCCCGAGAACGACTCGGTGCTTCTACGGGACTGTTCGATCAGCCGCTCGATCTCGGCCTGCGATGCCTGCAGCTTCCGGGCCTGCTCCTCGTAGCGGGCGATCTCACCGCGCAACCGCTGGCGCGTCTGCTGCTGGGTGCGTTCCCGAGCGGCGACCTGATTCAGTTCCGCCTGACGTTCGGCACGCAGGCCCGCGACCTGCTCCTGCCGCTTTCGGATCCCCGCGACATCGGCAGCCACCGCCTCACGTTGTTCGGCCACGGCCAGCACCCCCTCGCGAAGCTTCTTCACCGTCCGCCCCCAGTAGTGGGCGCGAGCGAAGATCTCCCCGAATGTAGCTGAGGAGACGATCAGTTCGGCTGCCTCCACGCTACCCAGTTTGTAGTAGTGGCGCAGCGCCTCACCCAGCTCGCGCTGTAGGGCGCCCAGGCGCGCTTCCCCGCGCTCGAGTTCACTCTGACGCGCCGCCAGATCACGCTCGAGCGCCTGAGCTTGGAGTTCGAGAGTGTGGAGCAGCCGCTCCGCATTCGATCGCTCGCGTTCCAGTTCGGCCAGGAGTTCCTCGACCACCTCGCCCTCGGCCTGAAGCTCGGCAATCCGTGCCCGGCTGGCCTCGAGCCGGGTCCGCAGGTCGGCCAGCTCGGCCTGGCGCTCCCGGATCAGGCCCTCGACCGAGCTGCCGCCGGCCACACCCGCGATCGCCAGCCAGGCGACCAAGCCACACAGCAGACCCACCAGGCCCCGGATCGACAACCTCCTATGACGCAAAGGCTCCTCCCCGCCGTTCGAGCTGCCGGATGGACACCTCCACCGTCAGCAGGCTTCCGGCGACGCCGACCACCGAGACGCCCAGGACGAAGAGCAGGACCGAGGCGGCCGGCAAGAAACGAAGGCCCGGAAACAGGTAGCCGCTGGCCAGGTAGGCTCCGTAGAGCAGGAGCAGGGCCAGAACCGATCCCACCAGGCACAGCAGGACACCGGCGATGACGAAGGGGGAACGGATGAACGCGTCGGTGGCGCCGATCATTTTCATGATCCCCAGCGTCTCCTCGCGCATCAAGACGATCAGCCGCAGCGTGTTGCCCAGCACGAGTACGATGGCCAGCACCGCCAGCAGTCCGGTCAGGGCGTTGGCGCGCTGCACCATCGTGAGCCCGCGGTCCAAGGCCTCGACCCAGCGCTCGCCGTAGAGCACATCTTCGATGCCCTCATAGGCTGCGATCTCCCGCGCCAGCCGCGACAAGGTGGCCGCGTCGGAAGCATCCTTGGCCGGCACGATCAGGAACGCATCGGGCAATGGATTCTCGCCGATCGTGGCGGCCAGATCCTCCAGTCCCAAATCCTCTTCGATCTCGCGCAGGGCATCGGCCCGGCTGACGCGCTGGAGAAGGCGCACTTCAGAGAAGCTCGAGAAGTGGTGCTCGAGTTCGGCGACCCGCTCGGCGGTAATGCCCGTGTCCAGAAACACCGACAAGCCCTTGCGCTCGCCCAGCCGGTCGGCCAAGACCAGGATGTTGTGGCTGACCAGCATCAGCAAGCACAGCAGAAAGAGCACCGCCGCGATGGCGGTGACCGCCGCGAAGCTGGCCGACAGATTGCGGCGCAGCGAAGAGCGGGCTTCCTGCAAGAAGAAGAGGAAGGTCTTCAATAGATTTCCGTCCCGTGAGGCCTGAGGTAGAGGTCCTCGGCCACCCGTCCTTCGTGCAAGGTGATCATGCGCGTCGCAAAGCGGCGCGCGAAATCGATATTGTGTGTGGCCACGACGACCGTCGTGCCGGCGACATGGAAGTGCTCGAGCAACGCCATGATCTCTTCGCCGGTCGCCCGGTCGAGATTGCCGGTCGGCTCGTCGGCCAGCAAGAGCGGCGGTTCGTGGATCAAGGCCCGACCAATGGCCGCGCGCTGCTGTTCGCCGCCGCTCAGCTGGTGGGGGAAGGCGTTGCGCTTGCCGTAGATCCCCACACTACGCAGCACGCGCGAGACCGCGCGGGTGATGACCTTGCGCTCGAGCGTGCCGGTCATCCGCAAGCAGAAGGCCACGTTCTCGAAGATGGTCTTCTCCTTGATGAGGCGAAAGTCCTGAAAGACCATGCCGCAGCGTCGCCGTAGGTAGGGAATCTGCGGCCGGGTGATCGTCTCGCTGTCGAATCCCACCGCTCCCACCCGGCCGTGGGTGGGCCGTTGTTCGAGCGTCACCAGCTTGAGCAGCGTGCTCTTGCCGGCCCCACTCTCCCCA
>CAZZIF010000160.1:7881-9240 GCA_964654025.1 uncultured bacterium | reverse complement strand
CGGCTGGATCGATCCCTCGTACGTTTGGGGTCCCACCATGTCCATGGGGCTAGGCTTCTACACTGGCGATCCGGTCCCGGCAGAAAGCCTCACATGGGGGTCGATCAAGAAGCTCTTCGAGTAGGCGACCGTAGTCCCGAATGATGAACAACTAGAATCTCCTCTCCCGTTCCCCCGGTGCCATGCCAGTGCTCCAGTGCTGTAGTGTGTTCGCGAGAGGTCATACTCCGCAGCGACCCTTCGATGTCATCCTCCCACGATCGCGATCCCCGAACTCGTGCCGATCCGGGTCGCGCCGGCCTCCAGCATGGCGAGGGCATCCTCGCGCGTGCGGATGCCCCCCGAGGCCTTGACGCCCAGACCGGCCTCGCGCACCTCGGCGGCCATGAGGCGCACGTCCTCGAGCGTCGCGCCGCCCGAACCGAAGCCGGTCGAGGTCTTGACGAAGTTCGCTTCGGCCTCGATCGCCAGGCGGCAGGCGCGGGCCTTCTCCTCGTCGGTCAGGTAACAGGTCTCCAGGATGACCTTGCACTGGGCTTCCCCGGCCTGGCAGGCGCGAACCACGGCTGCGATGTCTTCGCGCACATCGTCGTCCCGCCGCTCCTTGAGGGCGCCGACGGCGATCACCATGTCGATCTCCCGGGCTCCGTCGTCGAGGGCGCGGATCGCCTCGACGGTCTTGACCTCGGTCAGGTTGGCGCCCAGCGGGAAGCCGGTCACGCTGCACGCGGCCACCTCGCTGCCTTCGAGCAGCTTGGCCACCAGCGGGATCCAGATCGGGTTGACGCACACCGCGGCGAAGCCGTGCGTGAGCGCTTCCTCGCAGAGCGTACGGATGTCGGCCGCGGTGGCCGTGGGCTTCAGCAGCGTGTGGTCGATCGTACGGGCCAGCTCGGCGCCGCCCGGGGCCGGCGAGGACGAATCGTGCATCTCGGACATGGCAACCTCCCTCAAAGCGTTTGCGTGAGGCTGAGGCAGGCCTGCGGTCTTGTCAAATGAAGGATTTCCAGGGCTGCTCGCCCTGGGAGACCGGGCGGCAGGGTAGACTGGGCGCTTGATGATCCCAGCACTGCGCGGGTGCTGGACACCGGCTCAGTTGGACAGCGGAAGCAGCGAGACGGCATAGAGCGGGTAGTTACAGATTCTCCCGTCGCGTTTGAGATTGAGGAGCGTGCTCCGAGAGAGAGCCGGTGGTGCGTACTTCTCATCGTAGATCCGCAGACTCTTGCTCTTCGGATTGACCCCGGCCTTGACTTCCAGGGGATAGGCCTGGCCGTCGTACTCGACCACGAAGTCAACCTCTGCAATGCCTTCGCTTCTCCAGTAGTACAGATCTCTGGAAAGGCTCTGGGCCAGCTG
>CAZZIF010000160.1:3786-7781 GCA_964654025.1 uncultured bacterium | reverse complement strand
GGGCCAGCTGGTAGGGGACCGATTCCCACAGCCGCGCAATCCGCGGAACGTCTTTCGGGTCTGCGTGCTTGGAGAAGTCCAAGGCATAGGTGTCCAGGATCTCGCGTTGGACGGTTCGGACAGCTCTCAGATCCTCTGTTCGAAGGTAGCAGTCCACGGCCTCCGGCATCCCACCCACGAGGTAGTAGACCTTCAGACTCGCGAGTAGTTCTTTGTGCAACGGCTCCGGCAGTGGGGTGAAGTTCGTGGTTGATTCGATGGCTTCGCGCCAGGTGGGTTTCCCAATCGCTTCCAGGAACTCCAGAAACGACAGGGGATGCAGATCGAGAAGATTGACCTTGCCAACCGGGAACGTGCTGCTTCCCGACATCCTGATTCCGAGCAGCGAGCCGGCCGCCACGACATGGTGCTCGGGTGCACGCTCGCAGAAGTACTTGAGCGACGTGAGTGCCCGGGGGCAGGCCTGAATCTCGTCGAAGAGGACGAGCGTCTCGCCGGGGGTGATGGACTGGCCGGTGAGGAGCCCGATGTCACGGATGATTCGCTTGGGATCGAGATCCCGTTCGAACAGGTCACAGAGAGCCGGGTTCTCCTCGAAGTCGAGATCAATGGTGCTGCCGTATTCCTCCTCTCCGAACTTCTTGAGACTGTGTGACTTGCCCGATTGGCGCACTCCCCGAAGAATCAGAGGTTTTCTGCGTGGCGCTCGCTTCCAGGATGCAATTTTTTTGCGGATGTCGCGATTCATGAGGGCATTGTAGAAACTTTGTGCCATTCCGTCAGGGATTCATTGGAAAAAAGGGACAGAATGCCCAAATCTTCTTGGAATAATGTGTTTTGAGTTCCTGAGTCGGATTGTCAATCACGCCATGCAGCGCAGTTGCATTGCTGGCGAGAGATCGGAGACGACGGGCTTGCACAGATAGCGCCTGCCTTGGCCGAGACCATCCGCCCCTGGCCGTTCATGGATCTCACCGGGCGGATCCCGCCGATCCCAACGGTCACCATTGCATTTCAAGAGGGAGGATGGATCATGTTCAGAGCTGTTGCGCTCCTGCTCGCGATGATCGTGCTCTGCATGGCAGCCGAGGCCCGGGCCCAGAATGCGGAGTCTTCCCCGGAGACGGTCTTCGATTTCATGTGGGAGACCTTCGACCGGCACTATGCGCTCTCCGAGGCGAAGTCGATCGACTGGCATGCGCTTCGCGATGTCTACCGGCCGCGCGCCAGCTCTGCGACATCCGACGAGGAGCTGTTCGCGGTGCTCACCGGCATGCTGTCCCATCTCGACGATACCCATGTCATCCTGCAGGCGACATCGTTGGGCAGGGATTACAGCGCCGGTCTGCTCGGACCCTACGTCGCAGAGCAGATCGGCTACATCCATTTCCACGGCTTCAACGACATCGCGGCCAGCGCTGCGGCGGTGGATTCCATCCTCACCGCTCTGGAGGGGGCGCAGGCGCTGATCGTCGACGTGCGCAGCAACAGCGGCGGCGACGATCGGGTGGGCAAGATCATCGCCGATCGGTTCGCGGACCGCCGGAGGCTCTACATGGTCACCCGCGACCGCAACGGTCCCGGTCACGGCGACTTCGCCGGTCCGCTGTACTGGCATCTCGAGCCCGCCACCCGGGCGCTCTACGGCAGCACGACCTTGCGGGCAACCAGGGCATCCTCAGTGCGGAGCCGCAGGAAATAGACGCCCTCGTTGAGCGCACGCCCTCCCGAGGACCGGTCGTCCCACTGGAACTCGTGCATGCCCGCCGGGAGGGACTCGTCCAGGAACTCGGCACGCACGCGGCCGCTCACGTCGATGAGATCGACCCGCACGTGGCTGTCACGCGGCTGTGAGATACGAAACGCCAAGGAGCCGCGCAGGGGATTGCCCGAGGTGAGCTGGATGCGCGGCGTGCCCCGAGCTGGTTCGAAGTCGTTCAGGGCGCTCGAGGCCGGATCGATCTCCTCCAGAAGCCAGACGACGTTCTGCGCGTTGATGTCCACGTGCTCCTCGTTGACCAAGGGGTAGTACACCACGTCGAACGGCGTCCGGCTCAGTAGATCCGGATCACCGGCGATGTCATGGAACAGATCGGTGCCCTCCAGGGCCAGGGAGCTGACTGACGGGATGAAGCAGTGACTGGGGTGGAGCGCGACGATGTCGCCGTAGGGCGCCTCGGTGGCATCGAGTTCCGCCATGCTGTCGCGCCAGCCTCCCGGGGCGCTGTCGAAGGGATCCGTGCCGGCCACGTTCACGAAGACCTCGTCCTCGGGCAAGAGAATGATGTCGATCAATCCGTGGAAGATCGTTTGGCCGGTTCCGTTGGGCACCGCCCAGACGTTGCCGGTGATGTCGACGAGGAAGGAGGTGTACTCCCAATCGATGATCTGGGCTCCCGCGGAGAATCCCTGATCGAGCTGCGTAGCGCTGCCGTTGGCCAAGGCCACGAGTCGGGGGAGGGCCGGGTAGTCCCCCACCGCGGCCAGGTCGCTCAAGAGTGCCGCCCGCAAGGGATCCGGCTGGCCGCTCGTACCGGGCGGATCGGTGTAGTGATAGACGAGCAGCTGGCGGGCCGCCGGGGAATCGAGGGCGGCGAGCAGCTCCGCGGCTTCGGGGGAGTCATCCGCAAAGAACCACAACCAGTACTGCAGGCCGAGCGGGATCGACGCGCCGAGCTGCGGCGAATCGAACGAGATGAAGGTGGTCACGCCGTGATCGATCCCGGTGTCTTCCATGTACGCGAGGGCGTAACGTCCCACCAGCCCGCCCATGCTGGCGCCCGATACGACCAGCTCGCGCTCCGGCCCCACGAGAGCCCGCACCTGCTGCAAGAGTTCCACGGCGACGAACGCGTTGCGCTGGATGTAGTCGGTGGCGTCGGTGAAGTTGAGCACCACGGCGTCGAAGCCGCGGGTCCGCAGGGTCTCGATCAGGTTCTCACGATTGAGCAGCTCGTAGAGCTCATCCCAGTTCATCGTGTTCGTGAGATCGAATCCCTCGAAGAGCAGCAGGGGACGCTCGATGGCCGTATGCCCGTCCGCCAAGTAGACGTAGGCGTCTCCCGTGCCCGCCACCCCCTGGTAGGTGATCCCGGCCGTGATGGCCAGGGTGTCGTCGGGAGCCGGCGTGTCGAGGCGGCGGACCTCGAAGGCCAGGTTGGCCTGCACCACATCGCCCCCGGCCCGCGTGAGTCGCAGATGAAGGGTCTTGGGGCCGACGCTCGCGTAGGATACCTCCACGATTTGCCCGGGCGTGACCGGCCGAAACCCGCGGCCGTCGCCGAAGTCGATCGCCAGGGACGGCGGCGCCGTTGGCAGGTTCGAGAAGATGTGCTCCGGGCGCACGATGAAGCGAGTCCGTGCACCATGGTAGGTGACGGCCGGCGGGCAGGCCGCGGCAACGACTCGGTGGGTCTCCCAGGGCTGGTCGCCCGCGGAGGGCGCCAGGCGTAGCTGGCCACCCTCTGGTCGCAGCGCGCCGCTCTCGAGGGCGTCGGCGTGCAGCCGATCGTAGCGGGCGTCCAGGACGAGGATCGGAACGACATCATCCGCCCGGCCACCGCTGCTTTCACCCGGCAGGTCGACCACCGCGGGCCAACCCAGGGATCGCAGACCGGCTCGCCAGAGTTCGTCGTACATCTGACGCCAGGCGCCCGGCGTGGCGGCCGGGGCCTGCGCGGTGCCGTCGAAGGCCGCCACATGAGAGAGCGGCAGGACGCGATCGTAGAGGACGCCACTGGCGAACGAGTCGCCGGGCAGACTGTCCAGGAGACCGGCCAGCCGGTCAGTTGATGGAGACGCCTGCGTACCCGCGCTGACGCCGAGAAGGTGTGCGGCGAGCAACCCAATCCAAGCAGACCGGAACGAACGACGACGCGAGCGCATGGTCACCTCCGTGTGAAGACCAGGAATCTGGGGGGCAAACCCCGTATCTAACGAGTGAGTTCCGAGGTGTGGGTTCAGCGAGCCGGGACCATGAAGTGGAGAGCCACAGC
>CAZZIF010000160.1:0-3686 GCA_964654025.1 uncultured bacterium | reverse complement strand
TGAGTTCCGAGGTGTGGGTTCAGCGAGCCGGGACCATGAAGTGGAGAGCCACAGCTTTGGGGAGAGATGGACGATTGTGAGAGAGTGGATGCGGTTGCCCGCGAAGGTGCGCCACGTCTGCACCAAGTCTGCACCAAGTCTGCACCAAGTCTGATCGCCACAGGGCGCGCACCCCACCATCATGAGCCTGCGTCCTGCGATTACGGCCTTCGAGCAATCTGCGGTGTTGCGGTCGTGTTCTCTGCCCGCAGGGCAGATGGCCTTGGCCGAGGCGGTCGAAGAAGGCGGTGAACGGCTAGCGAGATTGGGCCGCCTCTGCTCAGCCCCCGCAGCGCTCGATCTCCGGACAGCCCTCGTAGTCTTCGCCGTAGCTGGTGCCCGCCCCCCGGCCCTCCAGCGGCTCGAGGGGGCAGCCGTCGTCGCCGCAGAAGCGGCCGACGTAGCTCGAGCGCGGGCGGTAGAGCGTGGGCTTCGGCGCGGCTTCGGCGTGCTGTTCTTCGATGATGTGCGCGCACCAGCCCGCGATGCGCGAGACGGCGAAGAAGGCCGGGAACATGTCGGTCGGCAGGCCCAGGGCGTAGAGGATCGGGCCGGAATAGAAGTCCACGTTGGGGAACAGATCCAACCCGCGCTTCTCGCGCAGCGTCTGGCGCGCGATGCGCTCGACCTCGGAGGCCAGCTCCAGCCACTTCTCCTCCTCTTTGCCGGCCAGGGTCTTCTCGGCGGTCGCCCGCAGGATGGCCGCCCGCGGGTCCTCGGTCCGGTAGACGGCGTGGCCCAGGCCCATGATCCGCCGCCGGGCGGCGATGCGGGCCTCGATCCAGGCCGGGACCTGGTCGGCGTCGCCGATCTCGAGCAGCATCTCCATCACGCGGGCGTTGGCGCCGCCGTGCAGGCGGCCGCTCAGAGAACCGACGGCCGCGGTGACCGAGGCGTAGAGGTGGGCGAGGGTGGAAGCCACCTGGCGCGCCGAGAAGGTGGAGGCGTTGAAGGTGTGCTCGGCGTGCAGGATCAGGAGGATGTCCATCAGCCGCTCTTCGTCCTCGTTGGCTTCCCGGCCCAGCAGCATCTGCATGAGCGCGCGGGCGTGGGAGACCGAAGGATCACCGTAGGCCTCCGGGACCGGCCGGTCGCGGCGCAGGTGGCGCCAGCAGGCCATGACCGAGGCCAGGCGGGCGGTGATCCGCAAGCTCGATCGGACCATCGCCGGCCGGGTGTCGGCTTCCAGGTCCGGATCGAAGTCGGCCAGCAGCGGCACCGCGCCCTGGAGGACGTCCATGGGACGTGCTTCGCGGCTGCGCAGCTTCAGGTAGTCGAGCACCGCATCGGGCAAGCGGCGCGCCTCGGCCAGGCGCCGGCGCAGGAGCAGGAGTTCGTCGCGGTTGGGAAGGCGGTCGAGCAGCAGGAGGTGAATCACCTCCTCATAGCAGGCCTTCGCGGCCAGATCACGGATGTGATAGCCCCGGTAGAGGAGTTGCCCGCGAATGCCGTCGACTAAGCTGATCCGGGTGTCGGCGACGGTGACCCCGCGCAGTCCGATGTTCTTGATATCCAGTTCCGTCATGGTAGCCCTTCGCTCTCGTGGTGATCGGGCGCCTACTGGGCCCGGTTACGGATCTCCTCGGGAATCTCGGCCATGCCGCGATAGATGAAGCAGTTCAGAACGCGCACCTCCGGGACGCCGAAGATGCAGTTGAGCAGGTCGCCGAAGTCGGCGGTGGAACTGACGCTCACCAGCGCCGAGGTCTGCAGGCGGCGCTCGGCGACCTCCTCCTGCCACAACGACAGCAGGGTGTGCTGCTGGCCTTTGCAGGCGTCCATCACGACCGAGAAGACGTCCTCGGGCTCGAGCAGATCGATGAAGATGATGCGCTCGTCCTCACCGACCTTCGCGGTCGTGTCCGACTTGCTGGAGCGATAGAACGCGTCGGTCTTGCCCTCGAGCCGCAGGCGGAGCGTGCGCAGGAGCTGCTCGACCTCGAAGGGCTTGACGATGAATCCATCGGCCCCTTCGTCGACCGCCTGGGCGATGTGTACGACATCGTTCTTGGCCGTCAGCATGAGGACCGGCACCGCGTCGAACTCGCTTCTCTCGCGGATGGCGCGACAGACCTGATGACCGTCGACGCCGGGCATCATGATGTCGAGCAGGATCAAATCGGGCGGCTCCTTCTCGAGCAGGCCCAGTGCCTCGGCGCCGCCCGAGGCGGTGAGCACCCGGTACCCCTCGCTCTCGAGCAGGAGCGTGAGCATCTCGGTGATGTCGCGTTCGTCGTCCACGGCCAGGATGGTCTTCTGCGGGCCGCTCATCGGTTTCCTCCTGTGGATCGTTGCACTCGGTCTACCATGGTCTAGCCGCTCTCTTGCGCCCGGGCGGCGGCCGCCCGCGACAGGGGCAGCTCGAAGAAGAAGCGCGTGCCCTTGCCTTCCTTGCTCTGGACGCGGATCTCGCACCCGTGTGCTTCCAGGTTCTGCCGCACGATCGACAGACCCAGTCCCGAGCCTCCGTAGGCCCGCCGGATCGAGCCGTCGGCCTGGCGGAACCGGTCGAAGATGTGCTCTTGCGCCGCCTCGGGGATCCCCACCCCGGTATCGCCCACCTCCACCGGCACCCTTTCGCCGGAGGGGGCGCCGAAGCTGATCCAGACCCGCCCGCCCCGCTCGGTGAACTTGATCGCGTTCGAGACCAGGTTGTTGAACACCTCCAGGATCCGTATCCGGTCGGCATGGAGCGTGACCGGCTCGGGAGGCGGCTGGAGGTGGACATCCACGCCGCGCTGCTCAGCCGTGGGCGTCTGCGTGTGCATCACCTCCAGAACCAGATCGGTCAGCGAAAGGTCCTCAGGTTCAATGTCTTTCAGGCTGTGTAGGTTCCGGCTGCCGGCCAGGATTCGGTCGATCTGCTCCTGGAGGCGATTGGCACTGCGGAGCATGACGTCGATCGCCCGGCGCTGTTTCTCATCCAGCTCGCCCAGCCGGCCACTCTCGAGCATCTGGGTATACCCGCGCATCGTCACGAGCGGGGTCTTGAGTTCGTGGGTGACATTGCTCAGGAACTCGTCCTTCAGCCGGTCGAGTTCCTGGAGTTCGGCGTTGGCGCGCGAGAGGAGCTTGACCTCCTGCGCGAGCTGCTCGACCAGCTCCTCGATCTGAGCCATCTTGCGCAGCCGGATCGTGCCCAGGGTCCCGAAGACGACCGCGAAGAAGACCGGGTGCAGGAGCAGGAAGATATGGAACGGGTCGGCCAGCATACCCGCGATCACCGACCCGGCGGAGGAAGCATCGAAGACCCCGGCGCGCGCCTCGATCAGGATGCCCAGCACCGGGACCGGGAGGCCCCACAGGAGGCCGAACACGATGTAGTGGTTGCGCCGAACGTCGTAGGTCTTGGGACTGGCCAGCGCGGACAGGAACTCGCGGACGACCTCCGTTCGCATGCCCTTGTGTCCTCCCCTGCTTGGCCTTTCCGGCCGCGGTCACGGCCTTGGGACGCTTGTTCACTGTAGTCCAGCAGTTTACCGCTTTGCTCCGGTGCGCGCCACCTCGCCCGTTTCGAATGGAGGGTGTCTCGCAGGCGGGCGAGTTTCAGCCCGACCTCAGGCCAAAGCCCATGCCCAGCGCGCCGGCGGGCTACTGGAGGAGCAGGAGCTGTTCGGTGCGGCGCCGACCGCCAAGATCAAGCTGGT
>CAZZIF010000159.1:0-9261 GCA_964654025.1 uncultured bacterium | reverse complement strand
CCCGGGCGTGGCCGAACCACTCACCGAGCTGGCGATCTTCGAGTGGAATCAGGGACACGCCCAACGGGCGGTCGCCCTGGCCGAGGAGGCGCTGGAACTCCACGAGAGACAGGCCCCAGCCTGGTCGCTCCGCGGAGAGGCCCTTCTTCGAGAGGCTGGGCAGCATGCCCAGCGCGGTGAAGATGAGCAGGCCGCGGCACGGCGGGAGCAGGCCGAGGCGTACTACCGCCGCGCCCTCGAGATCGACCCCGGCGAGCCGATCGCCGCAGAACGCCTGGCCGCGCTCGCCGCCGCCGGCGGCGACCCCGACGCTGCCATCGCCAGCTACGAACGGCTTCTGGAGCGCCGGGCCAACGATCCCGCTCTGCACGCAGCTCTTGGCAACCTGTATCGTCAGACCCGGCAGTACGATTCGGCGGCCGAGCACTACGCGGCCGCCTACGAGCGAGGGTATCGGGAGCCCCGCTTCCTCAGCAACTTCGGGGTCCTCCAGATTCTGCAGGACCGGCCGGAGCGTGCGCGCGAGCTGTGGCAAGAGGCACTGGCGCAGCGACCGGATCCGGAACTGGTGGTGGGCATCCGTCAAAACCTGGAGCGTTTGGAGGCTCGCTAGGTAAGAGGGGTAGCGATGCGCATATCCGGAGTCGGCTGGCCAGACTCCGGTGTGCCCCCGACGCCGGCTCGTGATCCACTGATCTATTGATCTGTTGATCCGTCCAGGCGGATTGACTAGGATGTGGTGTCCGGATCCGGTATCGCGGTCGCGAGGCCGGATTCCTGCGCGGGAGTGGTGAAATTGGTAGACGCGCGGGACTCAAAATTCCGTGGGGGCGACCCCGTGTCGGTTCGAGTCCGACCTCCCGCAAGACCATGGCCGAGCCCGGCGTGGCCCGGTTTCCCATGCATCGCCCGCCCGCTCCCACTGGGAGCCGGCGGGCTTTTCCGACAAGAGCTCCGACACGAGGAGTGAGGGTGCATCTGCCGCCGCACTGGCAACCGGACTACCCGCTGGCGCGCCTCTCCACCTGGCGCATCGGCGGACCAGCTCGCTACTATGCCGCCCCGGCATCGGAAGCGCAGCTGCGGGCGGATCTGCGCTTGGCGGCCCAGGAGCAGCTCCCGGTGCTGGCCGTCGGGGGCGGAAGCAACCTGCTCTTCTCGGATCGCGGCTACGACGGTCTGATCCTTCAGCTACCCGGATGTCGGCCCTCCGATCTCGGTGCACGGTCTGACGAGACGTCCCATCTCGACGCGCTCGTTGGCGAGACGTCCGATCTCGATCCCACCGGTGGCAGGATGCCCTGCCGCGGGGCTGGGATCGTCCAGCTGGCAGCCGCCGATTCGCTGGCGACCACCGTTCGCCGGCTGGCCGAGCGCGGGTGGGCGGGTCTGCACTGGGCCGAGAGCATCCCGGGCACCGTCGGGGGGGCCATCATCAACAATGCCGGCGCCTACGGAGGCCAGATCGCCGACCGGCTGGAGTCGGTGCGCGTGATGCGGCCCGACGGTACCGAGGAGACCTGGCCGGCCGAACGTCTCGCGCTTACCTATCGCAGCAGTGCTCTCAAGGGGCACGAGCCAACACAGGCGTTTCTGCTATCGGGTGCGTTTCGTTTGGAGCGCGCATCGTCCCAGGAGCTGATTGAGGCGATCGAGGAGATCCGCCGGCGTCGTCACCGCAAGCTTCCCAGCCTACCGAGCTGCGGTTGCGTTTTCCGCAATCCCGAGGGCCAGGTCGCTGGACGGTTGATCGAAGAGGCGGGTCTGTGCGGTCTTCGCGCGGGCGACGCGGAGGTCTCGGGGCAGCACGCGAACTTCATCGTCAACCGGGGCCATGCCCGGGCAGAGGATGTGCTGCAGTTGATCCGTGAGGTGCGCGAGCGCGTGCGGCAAGCATTCGGCCTGGAACTGGCTCTCGAGGTGCAACTCGTCGGTTTCCAGCCCGTGCCCTTGCCGGTTTCGTGGATTTGATCCCGTTCTACTCGATCTCGACCTGAATCGCGCCCCAGGATCCCGGATTGCCGTCCGGATCGGTCAGGGGCAACTCACCCTCGGTCTCGCCGAACCCGATGCCGCCATAGGCCCAGATCTCGTCGCGTTTCGGCGGGTGATTGGTGTCTCCCACCGCGCCGGACATGTCACTGCCGCCCGGATAGAGCGAGAAGAAGCCATCCCGGTCCAGCCGCTCCAGGAGGAACCAGCCGACCGGCTCGAGCGGCTTGTCCAGATAGGTTTGCCCCGACCAGGCGAAGGCGATTTCGCTGCCGGATTCGGCCCAGGTCCCCATCGTCACCGGCTCCTGGAAGACGAGGTCCGCGCAGGTGCCCGAGGTGATCACGTCAACCCCTTCGAACTGGATGCCGAAGCCGACGCCCTTGACGGCCATGCCCTGAGGACGATGCAGATAGACCCACGCCCAGACCGTGTCCTGGTCGGCGTCGTAACTCACCTGCAAGTCATCGGCGCGACTGACCCCTGGCAGCTGTTCGCATGGATTCTCCGTCACCTCTCCTGCCGGAGGGATAAACTGGTCGTCCACGTGCACGAGCAGCCGAATGCCGGCATTCTCACCCAGGGCGAACACTGGATCCGCGGTCACGAACAAGGCAACCCATACGGCTGCCAGCAAGAGCACCCCGGCCAGGCTTGCGTGCAGATGATAGCGCCGCCCGTGCAGCGGCCCCCGCCGTGCCCTTAGCGGGATCCGATGCTTGCCCGGCCGGCTCGTTTCCATGGACGGGCGAGATCTCATTCCAGCTCCTCCTTCGTCGGCGTATAGGGCACCGCGCCCAGATTGTCATCTCCCGGCTGGCGTTCTTCGAGCACCGTGGCCTCCAGGATGCCGTCGATGCGTTGGGTGAAGCAGTTGCCGCTCACGATCTCGATCGTGCACGGCCCTGCCTTGACCATCTTGTTGGGAACCGTTACGACCATCATGTCGTTCAGACGGCTCTTGAGCAGATTGGGCGGCACCCGGTTGCCAAACTGATCCTCGATCATGACACCGGCCACTTGGTCGAGATCGATGCCCGTCATCGTCAAGTCGCTGACCAGAAAGCGGCGGTTGAGCAGGTTCTCGATGGTCACGAGCTGGGGCGGCATCCGCAATCGCCAACCGCCCGATGTGCTGACGCTGGGACTGCCGAGCTGCGTGATGTCCCCGTCGATCCCTCGCACCGTCACCCCGTGCGCCTGCAGGCGCAGCATGGGGCCGGCATCGGAAGCCAGCTCCAGCCGCAGCGGATAGCGCAGCGTGCCGTCGGGCTGCTCGACGGCGATGCGCTCGAGCAGCTCAGCCACACTGACCGTCGGCACGATCGTGCGGCGGCGCGTATCGGGCACCGGTCCCGGCGCCGTGGTCATCAGGTCGGCCGTGATCTCCCCATCGGGCGAAGCCACCCGCAGGAGCCGCAGCGAACCCTCCGGACGCTCAGCGGCCCACCGCAGGTCGAAGCCCACCGAGTCGATCGCGCTCTCGACCTCGATCGTGAGATACAGCTCCAGCAGAGCCTGCGCGTTCTCTTCCCCCGATTCGACCGGCCATTCGATGTGGCTCAGCACCTCATCGGAGGACCAGCTCAAGGCCGTCGTACCGGTCATCTCGGCCTGGGCCGGCGCGGCAAGAGCCAACCCCACCAGACCGTCCAGCACGGCCAGCACTGCCAGCACGGCAAGAATGGCCGGCCGCCGGAGGGGCCGGAGCATCGAGCGCAGCATTACGGTTTCTCCCTTTCGGCTGAGAACATCTCGAGATCGCCCTCGAGCAGAACCGCGGGATTCTGCAGGTGGAAGCGAGTGAGCACTTCTGGATGAATCTCACCAAATGCAAGGATGCTGGTTCCCTGGGGAACGTCGCCAGATCCGGTCCAGACAGCTTCGGCTGCCCGGCCCCCCAGGAAAGGAGGCGCCTGAACCGGCCGCAGCTCCCAGGTTGCACCCAGCTCCCTCAAGACCGCCTCGGCCACCGCCTTGATGTCTTCGAACCCGCATCGCGTGGCAATCATGCTGCACGCGAACCGGCGGCGTTCTCGGGCTCCGGTCTCGGCGGCGTCGTCGAGCAACGTAACGTCACCAACCTCGAAGATCCGTTGAGGCAGCGGCTGGGTTACGTTGTGCTCCAGCGTCGCCAGCAAGCCAGGCAAGAGAGAGGCGCGAAGCATCGTCTGTTCGCTGCTGATCGGATGGGCCACCTCCACCACGCCCTGATCCCGCGCCCGCCCCAGAGCGTCGTCATGCATCTCGTGGTTGGTGAGCACGAGTGTCATGACCTCCAGGAAGCCCAGCCCTTGGAAGGCCACCCGCAGGCGGTTCGAGAGCTCCTCGATCGGATGAGCCCGGCCTACAGTGAAGGTGGGCACCAGCGACTGCGGGATGTTGTGATAGCCGTAGGCGATGGCCAAATCCTCGATCAGATCGATCTGATGGAGGATGTCGTTGCGGTAGGCGGGTACGCCCACGGTCACCTCGTCCTCGCCGGTTACCGCGGCGTCGTGGCGCATTCGGCGCAGCAGCTCGGCCGCCCGCTCCGGATCGATCCCGACGCCGATCACTCGCGTCGCCCTCGCCGGGGAGACCTTCATGGTTTGCAGCTCGAAATCCGGCGTCACCCGGCGCTGCTCCTCTCCCGGTCCCACGATCTCGACCGCGTGGGCCGTGGCTCCCGGCAGGTTCTCCAGAAGGCTGCTCACCATGATGTTCAGGGTCCGCTCGACGACCCGCTGCCCCAGTCCGGTGACGTCGATGAAGAGCCGCGTGGACTCGACCGTCACCTTCGTGCCCTCCGAATTGATGATCGGCGGCATCGAGAGCACCTGCCCGCGCGCATCCTTGAGGACCGGGTAACGCGCCAGGCCCTTGAGCAGGTGGGCGTAGGCGGTGCCCTTGGGGTGCTCTTCGAGGATCGCTTGCATCGTCACGGCGTGCTCGGCGCCGGGGCCGGGCGCACCCAAGGGCGTGAAGCCGAAGCTGGCCGGATCCTCGGCGGTGTAGGTGATCTCGCCCTCGAGGGTGCTGAGATCGTAAACCCCGATCGAGGCGTGCTTGCGATTGCGCCCCACGGCCCAGTGCAGGTTCTCTTGCAGCTTCATGATGATCTTCAGGCTGTCGAGATCGAGATGCGCGTTCTCGATCACGGCGCAGGCGATCCAGGGACGGTAGGAGTCGGCTTCCCGCAGGATTGGATCCACCGTGAGCCGCAGCGCAGGCGGCCCGATTTCGTAGCGCGGGGCGCCCGTTTCGGTTCCGCTATAGCCACGCAGCACGCGCGCCAATCCACCCGGATCGAACATGTCCGGACGAACGGCCAGCAGTTCCATTCGGATCACATCCAGGGGGGGCAGGTCCGAGTGGTGTTCCCTGAGGTTGCCGCCGCAGTTCTCGCACAGCGGAGGCACGTCCTCGGTCTCGGTCATCTCGATCGCGCTGCCGCAGGTCTCGCAGCGAACACGCTTGAGCGTGGTGAACCCCTCCACGTCGCATCCCAGGTGACCCAGCTGAGCCAAGAGGTCGTCCGGACTGGGCTCGGCGCGCATGAGCGTCTGCAATCGTTCGAGCGGGATGCCGATCACCGGCATACGGGCACCTCCTTCAACCACTCCAGGTCCGTCAAATACAGCGAGCGCATATCCAGGATGTTGTACTGCAGCATGGCCAATCGTTCGAGGCCCAGTCCCCAGGCCAGCACGGGACTCGTGCAGCCCAGGGGTTCGGTGACCTCCGGACGGAAGATTCCGGCGCCACCCATCTCGAACCAGTCCTGCTTCTCCGGAAGCCAGATGAAGACCTCCACGCTGGGCTCGGTGTAGGGGAAGAAGCCGGGCCGGAACTCGAACTTCTCGAAGCCCATCTTGGTGTAGAAGGCGCCCAGGGTGCCGAGCAGATGCGCAAAGCTCGCCTGTTCGTCGATGATGATGCCGTCGACCTGTTGAAAGACGGGCAGGTGCTTGTAGTCGATTGCTTCGCGCCGGAAGACCCGGCCCATGCAGAAGACCTTGCGCGGAGAGGCCGGATTGGCGGCCACCGAGCGAGCGCTGGCGGCCGTGTTGTGCGTGCGCAGCACCGCCGTCATCGCCCGCTTTGGATCCCAGCGGTACTGCCAACCCTGCGAGCCGGTCGCCCCCCCATCCTGGTGGGTGGACGCCACGCGCTCGACGAGCCCCGCGTCACCTGGCAAGGGTATCTCGGAGGGCTTCTTCAGATAGAAGGTGTCCTGCATCTCGCGCGCCGGGTGATCCTGCGGTTGGAAAAGGGCATCGAAGTTCCAGAAGGCCGACTCGACCCACGGCGTACGCACCTCCTCGAAGCCCATCTCGACGAAGATGCGCCGGGTGGTGTCGAGCACCCGCTGCATCGGATGCGGCTTGCCCGGCGCGATGGCCGATACGCCCAGATGGATGTCGTAGTTCTTGTAGGTGACCTCGCGCCACTCCCCCGTGGTGATCAGTTCGGGGGTGAGTTGCGCGACCTCGCGGGCCTCGTCGATTCCTTGCGCGACCGTTTCAAGGCCCGCGGCCGAGAGACGCACGTACCGCCGGCGCTTCTGTTTGACCTCGATGAGTTCGCGGCGGCCCTTGAGCAGCTTGAGGGCAGCGGCGACGTCGAGCCCTTCTGCGGCCAGATCAGGGGTGCTGGCGCGTTGCCCCGGCTGCCGGCTGAGCGCCTCGAGCAGGGCCTCGTCGGGCCCCGGACCCGCCAGACCCTCACCGGCCTTCTCTCCCAGAACGAGTTCGGGGCCCTTCTTGATGGCCCATCCCTTCGCGGTCAAGAGCTTGAGCGAGGCGCCCACCTGCCGGGTTTCCAGCCCCGTCCGCTCGGGCAACTCCTGCATCGTGAGACCGCGTCCGGCCACGCTCAGGGCCTCGAGAACCCGCCGCTCGGGCAACTTGCCCGCCACGGCGGTCTCGCCGCCCTCCTTGAGAACGATCTCCTCGAAGGGCGACTCCTCGATCTGGACCAGACCTTGACTCGCCAGGAGCTGGGCCCCGGCCGCCACCAGCGCCTGGTCGACCTGCAACCTGCCGGCCAGGGCGGGGATCTCGACCGGCTCATCGAGGCCTTCGAGTCCCTTCAGGATCAAGAACTGCTCGCGAGAAAAAAGGCGCATGGATCCTCCTCACCCCGATTGCGAATGTGTGCTCGCGCGGACCCGCGCGGCCTCACCACAGAGCAGCGCCGCGGCCGTTTCGGCCCGCAGGCGCCGGGGACCAAGGGTAACACAGGCGGCCCCCGCCTGATGTAGCCGCCCGCGTTCGCCATCCGACCAGCCGCCTTCGGGACCGACCAGAAGAAGCGTCTCTGCCGGTGCGACCTCTGCCAGTGTAGCGGCTGTCAGCGCTTCGCCCCCAGGATCGGCACAGATCAAGCGGGCACCCTCGCGTGCGGCCAGCAGTTCGGTCAAGTCTCCGTGAAGGGCGATCGGCGGGCACAGGGCCCGGCCGGCCTGCTTCATGGCGGCCTTCGCCACGCGGCGCCAGCGATCGCGCTTGCCCTCCGCTCGGGCCAGACTCCATCCCACCGAACGCTCGGCGCCGAACAGGTCGATCCCCACCACGCCCAGCTCGACCGCCTTCTCGATCGCCCATTCGAGGCGCACGGATGTACGGATCCAGGCCAGGCCCAGCCGGCCGGCCTGCGCCCGTTCACCACGGGCCGCCTCGAGCCGGCCCAACCGCACGTCCACCTGGCTTCCGGTGACCTGCTCCACCACGGCCCGACACTGGCGGCCGTGGCCGTCGACCAGCACCACCTCGGCGCCCCGCGTGACGCGCAGAACCCGGGCGGCATGATGGCCTTCCTCCTCCGGCAGCCGCACCACCGCGCCCGGATCCGGCCAGGGTGAGGGCAGGTAGAACCACCGGTGGGACGCCGCGTGGGCGCCGTTGTCAGCTACGGAAGGCATCCTTGATCTTCTCGAAGAAACCCTTGCCCGGCTTTGGCGGACGGACGCCGGGCATCCCGGCCAGCTTCTCGAGCAGCTTCTTCTCCGCCACGCTCAGCTTCTGCGGTGTCCAGACGGTGACCTCCACGTACAGGTCACCCTGCGCCCGGCCGCGGCCGACCCCGCGCCCCCGCAAGCGCAAAATCTTTCCCGACTGGATGCCGGCGGGCACCTTGATCTCGACCGGCCCCTCCAGCGTGGGAATCTGCATCTTGTCGCCCAATGCCGCCTGCGTGATGCTGATCGGCAGCCGCAACAGCAGATCATCGCCCTGTCGTTCGAAAAGCTCGTGCGGCGTCTCATGGATCGCGATCACGAGATCTCCGGCCGGGCTGCCACGCCGTCCCACGTTGCCGCCCCCGCGCTTGACCAGCCGCTGCCCGTCAGCGATTCCGGGGGGCACCTGAATCTTGAGTTCTTCGGTAGTTTCGACCCGGCCTTCGCCCCCACACGATGGGCAGGGATCCTCGACCATGCTGCCTTCACCGCCGCAACGCGTGCAGGCCACCGTGTGCACCACCTGCCCCCACAGGGCCCGTTGCACGACGCGCACCTGGCCGGTGCCGTTGCACTGCGAGCAGGTCGCTGCCCGCGACCCCGGACGCGCGCCGTTTCCGCCGCAGGTCTCACAGATCACCTTGCGCTTGAGGCGCACGGTCTTCTCGACCCCCTTGGCGATCTCCTCGAGCGAGAGCGACAGCGACAGCCCCAGATCCTCCCCGTGGCGACCCCGGGTGCTGCGCCGGCCGCCGCCTTCGAACCCGCCGCCCATGAAGCTGCTGAACAGGTCCTCGAAGCCGAAGCCCCCGCCGGAATGACGCCGGGCGAACTCGCGAAAGATCTCCATCGGATCGAAATCCGGTGCCCCGCCTCCGAAACCACCCCCCGACACGCCTTCGTGACCGAAGCGGTCGTACTGAGCCTTCTTCTGCACATCACTGAGGACCTGGTAGGCCTCCGACACTTCCTTGAAGCGATCTTCGGCCTCCTCGTCCCCCGGGTTCTTATCCGGGTGATACTTGACGGCCAGCCCGTGGTAGGCCTTCTTGATGACCTCCGGGCTGGCATCACGCTCGATGCCGAGAACCTCGTAGTAATCTCTCTTGGCCATAGCCCCCTCTCGGGCTCCTCCGTTTCTTGCCTGCATCCGCTACCGCAAGCGTTGCCGCACTCTTCTTTGCCGCAAGCGTTGTCGCTTCTGCTAACGCGACGGTTACCCGCGGTTGCTGCTGGCGTCTTGGTCCATGGGGTCATTCTCCGCGCTGCGCCACGATCGAGCGCAGCGTCAGAAGCAAGATCCGCAGATCGAACCCCAGCGACCAGTT
>CAZZIF010000158.1:0-9265 GCA_964654025.1 uncultured bacterium | reverse complement strand
TACATCGAGGGTGAGGGGATCCTCTACCAGCTCGATTCCCACGGCATCTGCGCATCCAGCGGCTCGGCGTGCACGTCCGGGTCGCTCGAGCCCTCGCACGTGCTGCGGGCGATGAAGGTGCCGTTCACGGCCGTGCACGGATCGGTGCGCTTCAGCTTCAGCCGCTACAACACAATGGAAGAGGTGGAGAAGATCTGCGAGGTCTTCCCCGGTATTGTGGCCAGCTTGCGCAAGATGTCGCCTTACTGGGACGCGGCCCAGGACCGGCCGCGGCCCGAAGCCGAAGCGATGCTGAAGAGCAACCTGGCTGGATAGAAGCCCACCTGACCGGACACGACCGGCCGACAGCAGGGAGACTGCCATGGAAACGAACGAAGTCCTGATCACCCGAGCCATCATTGACCGCTACTTCGAGAAGCTGCGCAGCTCCTTGGAGGTCGATGTGGCCATCGTCGGCGCCGGACCCTCGGGATTGGTGGCGGCCTACTACCTCGCCAAGGAGGGTCGCCGGGTCACCCTGTACGAGCGCAAGCTGAGCGTGGGCGGCGGCACCTGGGGCGGGGGCATCCTGTACAATGAAATCGTGGTTCAGGAAGAGGCCAAGGGGATCTTGGACGAGTTCGGCATCCGCAGCCGACTCTACGAGGCCGGCCACTACACCGTCGATGCGGTGGAGTTTGCCGCTACACTGACGAGCAAGGCGGTGCAAGCCGGCACGACGGTGTTCAACTGCGTCACGGTCGAGGATGTCGTGATGCGCCCCGAGCGCATCTGCGGCGTCGTCATCAACTCGAGTCCGGTCGAGATGGCCGGCCTTCACGTCGATCCGATCGCGGTGCGCAGCCGGGCGGTCATCGATGCCACCGGCCATGATTGCGAGGTGGTGCACGTGGTCGAGCGCAAGGTGCCCGGCCGGCTCCAGACGCCCACGGGCCGGATCGAGGGCGAGCAGTCGATGTGGCCCGAAGAAGCCGAGAAGCGCACGCTCGAGAACACCCGCGAGGTCTACCCGGGCCTGTTCATCACCGGGATGGCAGCCAATGCCGTCTTCGGCGCGCCGCGCATGGGGCCGATCTTCGGGGGAATGCTGCTCTCGGGTCAGAAGGTGGCGCGCCTCGTGGCCGAGCAGTTGGCCCCGGCGGCGCCTTCCCCCGTGATGAGCGATTGACGCCAGGTCCGCGAAAGAGTTGACTTCGCCTAGGCGCTACTGTCTGCGATGTAGAGGAGGGGTCCGGATGTCGATTCGCTACGGTGCTGTCGGGGTGTGGGTTGTGGCCTTGTCTCTGCTTTGCGGCCTGAGCATGGACGGGTTGTGTGGAGACGCTGGCAACGATCCGATTGTGGAGTCGGCGGTAGTCTCGTCACAGTCCTATGTCGGGCACGAGAACGAGATCGACAGCGATCATCTCGTTCGAACCTATCCTGCTCTCATGGGGACTCGCCTCGATGATTGCCAAACCTGTCACACCGCCGGCACCGTCCATGAGAAACGCGGGAATCGAATCGAGGCCGTTGAGCTGAATCCTTGTTCGTACTGCCACTTGATTCCCTATCCGGAAGACCAATACGTCCAGGGTGTGCCGAGTAGCTACCACGAGACCCTGAACCCCTTCGGCGCGGCCTACATGAATGCGGGCCGCAGTGAAGCCGCTATCTTGGCGATTCGAGACGCCGACTCTGACGGCGATGGATATTCGAACGACAGGGAGTTGACCGGTGGATTCTATCCGGGCGACTCGACCAGCCTGCCGGGTCAGCCCGTGGCACCCTATGTCACCTACGAGTTCTCCGACCTGGTTGCGCTTCGGGCACATGACCAGTTTCTTCTCATGAACTCGCACAAGCAGAAGTTCGACAACTACACGCGTTATGTGGGTGTCAGGGTGAAGGACATCTTGGCGGACGCGGGCGCTGCCGTGGAAGTGGGCGGCTCGATCACCTTCATCGCGCCGGATGGTTTCGCCAAGGACTTCGACTACGACGCGATCTATTCGGCGTACCCGGCCGGCATCTACTACCCGAATCTGGCTCCCGGCGACTTCGAAGACCCTGGACAGGGCTTTGTCACCTACCCGCCAGCCGATCGGATCCCGGATGGTGTGGCCGAAGGGGCGGCCATCCCGGGGGAGCAGTGGCTCATGGTGGCCTATGAGCGCGATGGCGCCGGCCTGGACAAGAGCTACTTGGATCCGGCAAGCGGCACCCTGGAGGGTGAAGGGCCCTATCGAAACATCGTGCCTCAGTCGAGGCCGGGTTCTCCCGACCGCGGTTCTCGTCATTCACCGTCCGGCTACGAGGATGGATGGGACTATGATGACGACAAGGATCACAATGCCGGTTCGTGCGTCCGTGGGGTGGTGGCCATCCGGGTCAATCCATTGCCGGAGGGGTATGAGGAGTTCGACTGGAAGAACGGCGGTTTCTCCTTGCTCGAGAAGAGACAGCTATTGATCTACGGCGCGGGGATCGAGTAGAGGTCATTCCAAGAAGCGGCTTCCGGGGGGGCGCGGCCACATGTCGCGCCGAGACATCAAGCAGCGCGCTTGGGATCGCCTTGGGTGCTTGAACGAGCCACGGCCGAGCGCGCCACATCTGGAGATCGCCCGAGATCCTGAACGCGCTTCTGGTGTTCTTGAAGAACGGCAGCGATTTCATCGGCCCGGAAGGGCTTGTCGAGGTAACCGTCCATTCCCGCGGCCAGGCACTCCTCGCGCACCCCCACGATGGCATCCGCGGTCAGAGCATAGATGGGGACCGGCTCGGAGGTGCCCGCTTCCAGCTCGCGGATGGCGGCGGTGGCATCCAGTCCACCCAGGATGGGCATGTGCAGGTCCATGAACACCAGGTCGAACGATTGACTCCGAACCGCATCCACGGCCTCGGCCCCGTTCTCGACGAGCGTGACGTCGTGACCACGCTTCTCCAGCAGTTTGCGAATCAGAAATTGGTTCACCGGATTGTCTTCGGCCACCAGAACCCGAAGTCGTGTTTCCTCGCTCGATATCGGTCCTGTGCTCCCCGGAGGCGCCGGCTCACTCGGCCGAACATCCTCTGCTCCCGCTGAAGGGGCGAGGAGGTCATGCACTGCGCTCAGCAGCTTCTGACGAAGGATCGGCTTGGTGAGATGAGCGTCTGCGCCGAGAGTGCGAAGCGCTTCGGCTCGCTCGGCCACCCGCGCCCCGCCACGCAGCAAGACGATCAGGTGCCAATCCGATGGCGGCCGGCCGCCCATGAGCTCGAGAGCCGCGGCTGCGCCCTGTGGAGGCAGGTGCTCGTCGAGAAGCAGGAGCGTCGTCGTCCCCGGGTCATGGGTGCCGGCCCGCGCAAGGTCCAGGAGCGCATCTGCCGAGGGTGCGGATTGGATGTCGAGGCCCCATCCGGCGAAGAACTCCCGCAGTGCTGCCACACTGGCGGCCGAAGCGTCGGCAACGAGAATGCGCGGGCTGGCGGCCGTACCACGGCGCGCCAAGAATCGCAGAGGATGCTTATCCGTGGCGAGAGGGCACGCGGTGCCGCTTGTGTCCTCCAACGGAACGACGAACGAGAAGGTGCTACCTCGTCCCACCTCGCTCTCGATATGCATGCGGCCACCCATCAAGCCGACGAGCTGTTTGGAGATGCCCAGGCCCAGCCCACTTCCGCCGTAGAGCCTGGTCGTGGAGCTATCGACCTGGGTGAAGTTCTCGAAGATGGCGCCCAGCTTCTCGGACGGGATGCCGATGCCTGTATCGCGGACAGCAAACCGGAGGGCCGGAGCGCCGTTCGGGGCGATCTCCCGGCGGACCCGCACCAGGATTTCGCCGCTCTCGGTAAACTTGATCGCGTTGCCGACCAGGTTGACCAGAATCTGACGCAAGCGTCCCGGATCACCCCGGAACGGCTCGGACACGTCCCGATCGATGTGACAGATCAGCTCGAGGCCCTTCTCGTTCGAGCGGATCGACAGTGCACGCACCGTGTCCTCGAGCCAGTCCCACAGCGAGAACCAGATGCTTTCGAGCCGCATCCGGCCGGCCTCGATCTTCGAAAGGTCCAGGATGTCGTTGATGATCTGCAGCAGGGAATCGGCCGACGACTGGGCCAGTTCCAGATACTCCCGCTGTTCGGAGGTGAGATCGGTCGTGAGCGCGAGGTCGGTCATCCCGATGACGCCGTTCATGGGGGTGCGGATTTCGTGGCTCATGTTCGCCAGGAACTGACTCTTGGCCTGGACGGCCGCTTCCGCGCGGTCCTTCGCATCGACGAGCATCCGATTCGCGTGTGAGAGCTGCTCGGTTCGGCGCGTGACCTCCTCTTCGAGATGGTCGCGATGCTGCTCGAGTTCGCGGTCCCGTTGCTGGATGCCCACGAGCATGGCGTTGAACTGCGCGATCAGCGTTCCGATCTCGTCTTGACTGTGCACCGGCACCCGCTTGGTGTAGTCCCGGTTGGCCGTGATCACGGTCGCCACCTCGCTGAGCCGCAGGATGGGCCGCGAAACCATGCGTTGCAGCAGATAGGTCAGCAGGAAGGCGGGCAACGCGGCGGCGAGCACGAAGATGCCAACCATCTGGGCGGTGTGGAGGAGTTGCTCGTCCAGAGCATCCAGGCTCGACCATAGAAACAGGGTGCCGATGCGCTCCTGCCGGAACATGATGGGCTGAAAGAGCGTGAGGCGACCGCCTTCGAACCGCGGGCCTCCCGGGCCGGGTCGCGGGGGCAGTTGCCGCAGCGCTTCGGGGCTGGTCGCGTAGTCGGCGAAGGGACGATCGGCCTGGTCGTAGATGCGCGCCGCCACCATGGATTCGTTGGGGGTCAGGGCCAGGAGGGCTTCCTCCGCCGAGGCCGGATCCTGGAAGATCAACGAGGCGGAGGAGAAGGCGCTGACCAGATCCGCCTGCAAGCGCAACGCGCTCACCATCTCCTGCCGGATGCGGGTCTGCTGGTAGGTGGTGAAGGCCACCGCGGCCAGCAGGACCGCCGCGGATGAGATGGCCACGATGGTCAGTACGAGCTTGTGCCGGATGCTGAGGTCGGCGAAGCGGCGCATCAGGGGGCCTCCTTCGCCAGAGGCCATCTCCCGACATGCACGGCCAGGCGCAACAGCTTCGAGCTGACGCGAAGACCGGCCCGCTCGGTGGCGGCCAGATTGACCTCGAAGCGAACGCGCTGCTGATCGACCACGAGGCCGATCGCGCCGCCGGCCCGCACGAAGGCTTCCCCCTCGCCGACGGTCAACGTGCCGCGTCTCTCGGCCGCGGCCAGAGCCTCCGGCAGCTCACTCTCCGGCACCCCGAGGAAGATCATCGCACAGCTGTCCAGATCGCTCGGATCCGAACCGCGCTGGATCCGAATGGGGCGGTCCTGCAAGGTCTGGCTGCGGGCGAGCTCGTCGAGCAGTGAACCGAAAGGATCCTCGCCGACCACTCCGATCCGGAACGAGGCTGAACCGCCGGGCGGCTCGGTGCCGGCTGAATCCGGCGGCCACTCCACGAACCGGGCGATGTTGTAGAGGAAGGCCGCCTTGACCGCATAGGGATCGGGTGAATCCGCGCGACAGGGCACAGCCAGTGAGCTGGCTCCCAGCGCCAGAAGCAGCGTCCCCCACAACGCCACGTGGAGGCGGCCGGTCCTATGGGCGCCAGGTCGCTTCAAGATAGGCTCCGCGTTCGATCTCGGTATAGGGCGTACCAATCTCCGAGCCGTGCTCGGCATGATGGTCCTGAAGGAGATTGCGGCCGGTCACCGACAGCTCCAACGTGGAAGCCGCCCACCACGCCAGGCGGGCATCGAGTTCGCCGTAGGCGTCGATGTCCCAGTCCTCGATCGCATCGACGTAGCGGCCAATCAAATCCAGCTCGATGGTTGGGGTCAGGTCGATCGAGGCGCGCAGAAGCGCTTGGTGGCGCGGACAGATCCGGTCTTCCGAGAAGACCTGCTCGATCTGTTGATCGGGTGGATCGCTGATATCGAGCCTCCAGTAGGCATAGGATCCCCGCAGCCGAACACCGCTACCGGCAGCCCACCGTATCGACAGTTCGCCACCGTAGGCTTCGGCCTCTTGCTCGTTGTCGAAGATGAGGGGGATGTAGACGTGTGGGACCGGGTCACTTCGCTGTTCAGCCTCGCCCTGGACGAAGGTCCGCTTGTCGGCGTAGTCGTTGTAGAACGTGGCCAGATCGAACGTGAGTCCCGCGGGCGCCCGGAACCGGTAGCCGATCTCGTAGGCGGTGAGATGTTCGGAGTCGAAGTCTCCACTTCCCTGAAGGTGAATGCTCACCGGGAACGGGCTTGGGTTCTCGTCCGTGTCGGGAGGGATCACGTAGAGCCACACCTCACCGACCTTCTCCACGCTGGATGGTGTTCGAGCGGCCTTCGAGATCGCGCCCCACACCGTGTGTCTGGGCGAAGGCAGCCACAGGAGGCGTCCGTTGGGTTGCACCTCGGTCAAATCGCTGTCGATTCCCCCTTGATTGTTCTTGTACTCGATCTTGCTGCCCAGCGTGAGACGTAACCTTTCAGGGGCCAGCTCCCACTCGGCCTGGATGAATCCGCTCAACAGGCCCTCGAGTTTGTTGTTCTGTTCGGGATCGTAGGCGTAATCGGTATTCTCGACGGGGATCCGGGCTGCGCGGTAGCCCAGGCCCCAAAGAACCTGCCAGGACGGATGGGGTCCGATGGCGTGCTGGAACTCGGCATCGTAAGTTCTGCGGGTGGTGCGTAGGAAGGCGTCATGGCGTTTGGTGTAGTCGTAATAGAACTGCAGCTGCCAGTGAGAGGTGTCGCCGCGGCGCTGGGAGACGCGGCCCAGCACGTTCCCGCCGTGCAGGAGCGCCTGGTCCGAGACCAGGAGCTGGTTGGGCGACTCGAAGCTCGGGAAGCTGTAGGTAGTGCCGGCATCCCCGTCGTAGAGGTCGCCCTGCAGTGTGACGTCCAGGTTGGCGCTGGTCTGTCGATCATACCGGAATCCCCCGCGCAGCACCGACCAGTCGTCAAAGCGATCGGCCCCATCGGGGCCGACCGATGCGTCCCGATCGAAGTACTTGCCGTGGATGCGCAGGTGGCCACCCTCGCCCAGCGCGATTCCATAGCGCGCTGCGCCGAAGACCCGCTCTTCCGTACCGCCACCGCCGGTCACGTAGAGGCCGTGCGTGTCGGCCGCGGAACGGGTGATGATGTTGATGACGCCATTGACCGCGTTGGCGCCCCACAGGGTGGCGCCGGGGCCGCGGATGATCTCGACGCGCTCGATGTCCTCGAAAAGCACATCCTGCGTATCCCAGTAGACTCCGCCGAAGATCGGCGTGTAGACACTGCGCCCATCGATGAGCACCAGAAGCTTGTTGGCGAACTGACCATTGAAGCCGCGGGAGGTCACGGCCCAGAGATTGGCGTCGATCTGGCCGACCTGCATGCCGGGAACCAGGCGCAGGACCTCGGCCATCGTCGTGTAGCCGCTGCGACGGATTTCATCACCGGTAACGACGTAGACGGCCGCGGCCGCCTCCTGCAGTGGCTCGGCATGCTTCGAGACGCTCGTGACCTCCAGCATCATGAGTTCCTCGAGGCTCATGTCCATGAGCCGTTCGAACTCGCCGGGCGTACCGCCGGCCTCGCCGGCGAGAACGGGTGCGTGTTGCGCCACCACCACCAGCGCCAGCACCAGCGCCATCGCGATCCAGAAGCCGGGTTTCATCGAGGACTCCTTAAGAGCGTCTGGTCGCGCCATCGTCGCCAACGATGTGGTCACCTGCGTCGTGATCCACCGATTCAGCCGACTCTCGGCTGGCACCGAACAGCTAGTCCGCGCGTAAGTTACATATGAGTCATCGGCATGCGGCAGGGGCCTCTTCATGGAAGGAATGCTTACAATGAAAGCTGGACAGCAATCGGGGAGGCCATGAGAGGCGACATCGGGGAGGCCGCCTCTACCCTCTCGTACCCGGTCGGTGTTGAATCCGGCCACTCCAGGGGTTCCGCTGCTCGAGCCCACGACCACCGGATGAGAGGCCTCGCCGGTCCGCCGCCGTGGGGATGCGTTCCGTGAGGGCTGCCCTCAGGCGGGTCATCCTCGATGCCCCCGTGCTCGGGGCGGGAAGAACCACGATGCCTTTCAGGGGTTCTTTGGATTCTGCTTTCTCGAGTCAACGTAACTTGTCATCGTCTTGCAGGCAGGGATTGGGCATGCAACCCATGAGGAATCTCCCCGAGAAGAACCGGCCTTCCGCGCGCACAGCGCTGCGTCCAGTGGCCTCGACATGGAGAGCGTTCCTTTCGGTCAGCCTGACTCTTTGCCTGGCCCTCACGCTCCTGCCCGGCTGCACGCAGGTCGTCAACTACACCGATCCCAACGGTCCCCTTTACACCGGTTCGTTCCCGACCCGGCCGGATCCGGAGCCGGCGCTACGCGTGGTGAGCTTCAACATCCAGCACGGCCGCCATATCGATGAAGCCATCGAGCTGCTGACCGAAGACCCGAGCCTGCGGGGGGCCGACATTTTGTTCCTGCAGGAGATGGACGCCGAAGGAACGCGCCGTATCGCCAAAGCGCTCGGCATGAGCTACATCTACTACCCCGCCGTCATCCATCCGGCGAGCGACCGGGACTTCGGCAACGCCATCCTCGCCCGCTGGCCGATCGACGATCCGGAGAAGATCATCCTGCCCCACCGTGCCCGCTTCGGGGGCTCGCAGCGGATTGCGACTGCCGGCACGATTCGAATCGGCGGCCAGGAGGTACGTCTCTATAGCGTTCACATCGCGGTCCCCTTCATGCTCAGCGGAAGTGACCGGCGGGAGCAGGCCCGGACCGTCGCGACAGATGCCGCCAGCGAGCCGGGCAAGGTGATCGTGGGTGGAGACCTGAACTCTCACGGGCTGGGCAAGATCTTCGCCGAGGAGGGGCTGGCCTGGCTCAGCCGCGAGGTCGGCTCCACCAGACTCTGGTTCGACCTGGACCACATCTTCGTCCGCGGTTTCCATCTCGTTGCGCCCGATTCGATCGGCGTGGTCCGGGACAATCGCGGAGCCAGCGACCATCTCCCGGTCTGGACGCTGCTCGAGTAGGAGACGCGTTCGTCCAGGCCCGAGCACTCCCGGCGCCGGGCTGCGTCTTCGTCTGGCCCCTGCGGCTTCCCGGCCTGAGCTCCGAGCCCGCAGTCCCGCTTGCCCAAAGAGGGTCGATACCATACCCTCGGCCTCGGCATGAATCCGCGAGAAGAGGCGGGGTATAGTGATGGTGGGAGAGGCGAGACGACGAGCCGTCCTTTGGGCGGGAGTCGCAGCA
>CAZZIF010000157.1:0-9331 GCA_964654025.1 uncultured bacterium | reverse complement strand
TGCCCTCGCGGGACGTCTGCGCTACGCCCATGGCAACGCGCAGGGGCCTGACCGCATAGGCCGGTTGCTCCTGGGCGGCAGCCGGAGCGGTGGGTGCGTAGGTGGCATCCTCGCCATCGACGATTGGGATCCGGGTCAGGCGCCCTTGGGTGGGGTGGGCGGAGCTGTAGCGCAGCGCCGCAGCTCCCGGGATCGGGCTGAGCGCGGTCTGCGACAGCACCAGCTCGCCCATCGAGCCCTGCTGGCCCGGCGTGATCGTCCGGCGCTCGGTGGGTTGGCCCGCGTCAAGGCCGTCGACGCTTGCCCCGGGACGGATCCGAACTCGGGTGTCCAGGGCGCCGACGATCTGTTCCTTGGATCCCGGCAACGCCCACCAGATGTCGGCATTGAGATGGGTCAACGCCCCATGGGCGCCGGCCGGCGAGTCCAGCACCCGGAACGTGCTGTCGCTCTCGGCAGCCAGAACAAGGGTCATCTGATCGGGAATCCAGCACTCGCCTGAAGCCGGGACGGCCCCGGCACGATCGGATCCGGGCTCGAAGTGTAGGGTGTAGCCGCCCGAGGGCAGGTCCCAGAGCGTGGTCACCGGGGCATCCACGCGGGCCTGGATCGTCCAACCCTCGCTGTGGGTCATTTCCAGGGTGCCGCCGGTGGGGGCGTGCATTTCCAGATGGCCGTAGCCGGCCGACGCTGCGCCAGGCGCCAGTAGCCACCCGGCCAGAAGCCCCGCGGCCAGCCACAGACGATGGCACGGGAAGGCTCTCAACGGTTTCCTGCGTGTCATGATCGCTCCTTCGGTCCCTCTCATCCTGCGAGTCGTCAGCGGGCACCCCTCGGGCATCCAGCGAGCACCCCTCGGGCATCCAGCGAGCACCCCTCGGGCATCCAGCGAGTGCCAGAGATCCCTCGGACCCCCGCAGCCGACGGGAGTCCTCTCCCAGGCAGACGGATCCCCCGCCTGGGTTTCCGGCGGCTCACTCACGCTGGGGACATCCTACGCGACCGCCGAGCCTTCCAAAACCACGAGATGGTGGCTTCCCCATTGTTCGAAGTGTAGGTGGAAGATACACTCTCGGCATCCAGCCAGGAGCATGGATTCTCAGTGGTGGAGCAGGGATTTCCCGCGGCGAGTGAAGCTTCTCAGCCGGCAGCATGGGCCTGCCGCGGGGATCCCGGGATTGCCGGCGCGAGGAGGGTCTGAGAGCATGATACCGGACGGCAAGCGGATGGCGGCGGACGAGGCCGCGAGCCTCATCCGCTCGGGTGACAAGGTCTTCGTGGGGTCTGGCGGAGCGGTCCCGATTGATCTGGTCCATGCGATGACCAGGCGCGCGCCGGAGTTGCGGGATGTGGAGGTCTACCACATCCTCACGTTGGGGACGACGGAACAGACGGCGCCCTACGTGCGGCCTGGCATGGAAGAATCCTTCACCCACTACGCCCTCTTCACCGGGCCGAACGTCCGCACGGCCCAGAACGAAGGCCGGGCCTACGCGATCCCGATTCATCTGAGCAACGTTCCGGCCGCGCTCGAAGCCTACCAGATCGATGTCGCGCTGCTCATGGTCTCGCCGCCCCGGCGCGGCTACTACAGCCTGGGCGCCTTCGTGGACTGCCAGATGGCCGCCGCGCGGGCGGCCAAGCGGGTGTTCGTCGAGGTCAATCCCCAGATGCCGTTCGTCTTCGGTGACACGCTGCTGGCCGAGAGTGAAATCGACGCCTTCGTCGAGGTCGACCGGCCCCTGCTCACCCTGCCGAAGCATGAAGAGAATCTGACCAGCAACCGGATCGCCAAGTTCGTGGCCGATCTGATCGAGGATGGCGCCACCCTGCAGATGGGCATCGGCGCCATCCCCGATGCGGTGCTCGAGTTCGTGAAGGACCGCAAGCACCTGGGCATTCATTCGGAGATGATCTCCGACGGCGTGATGCGCCTGATGGAGCTGGGCGTGGTCGACAACAGCCGTAAGAAGATCGATCAGGGCCGGACGGTGTCGAGCTTCATCATGGGGAGCGAGGATCTGTACAAGTGGGCGCATCTGCACCCGGGCATCCAGCTCATGCCGTGCGAGTACACCAACCATGTCTTCAACATCGCGCAGAACCCGAAGGTGGTGGCGATGAACAGCGCGCTGCAGATCGATCTGAAGGGCCAGGTGTGCTCGGATTCGATCCGGGGCGGCTTCTACTACAGCGGCATCGGCGGGCAGCTCGACTTCATCCGCGGGGCCTCGTTGAGCCCCGGCGGCAAGCCGGTCATTGCCCTGCCGTCTTCGACGATGATCGATGGTCAGCGCGTCTCGCGGATCGTCCCGCGCCTACCGGAAGGCGCCGGGGTGGTGACCGGTCAGGGGGACGTGCACTGGGTGGTGACCGAGTACGGGGCGGTGAACTTGGCCGGATTACCGTTCGGCAAGCGAGCGGAGAAGCTCATCCAGATCGCGCATCCGGAGTTCCGTGAGGCGCTGGAGAAAAGCGCGCGGGCCGATGGATTCAAGCTGCATCATCGCTATTTCTTCTCGTAGCTTTGGGGCTCGGAGGTTGCCGGGCCTGCTGGCTGGTTGCCTGGCTTGCTGGTTGCCGGGCTTGTAGGTTGCCGAGTTCGCAGTCTGGCGGGACGATACGGCGTGGCCGATGGTCGGTAACGCCAGGCCTGCCAGCTCTCGATGCCACTGAACTGGAAGAGGTGTGATGTCCAGTCCTGGAAAGGGCGCCGATGCCCACGAACGCAAACTCATCCGCTCTGAAACCCGTGGTGAAGCCGCTCGCGAGATGCCCCGTCAGGCCGATAAGCTCCTTCTCCAGTCTCCCCGCATGGGCGAAGAGGATTTTCGCCGCAGCGACACCTGGCGGGTGCTCAGGATTCTGGGGGAGTTGATCGAAGGCTTCGAGGCACTCGCGCCGGTGGGGCCCGCCATCAGTATCTTCGGTTCGGCGCGCACGAAGCCGGGCGATCCACTTTATGCCCAGGTGGAGGCGCTGGCGCGCGGACTGGCCCAAGCGGGCCTGGCCGTGATCACCGGCGGGGGGCCCGGTCTCATGGAGGCCGCCAACAAGGGCGCCATGGAGGCCGGCGGGCTGTCGATCGGATGCAACATACAGCTTCCCTTCGAACAGCGGGCCAACGATTACCAGGACATCTCGCTCGATTTCCGCTACTTCTTCGTACGCAAGCTCATGTTCGTCAAGTACACCGTCGGATCGGTGCTCTGCCCGGGCGGGTTCGGTACGCTCGATGAACTCATGAACGCACTCACCCTGACCCAAACCGGCAAGATCGAGCAGTTTCCAATCGTTCTTTTCGGGCGCGACCACTGGGAAGGCTTGACCTCGTGGATACGCGATACGCTCGATACCCGCGAGTATGTGTCCAAAGGCGACGGAGAGTTGATGCAGGTGGTCGATACCCCGGAAGAGGCCGTCGAGATCGTGGTCGCGGCCTGCCGGAAGGGAGGCTACCTGCCGCCGGAGGAGCTGTAGAACGAAGAGGAGCAGAGCGAGGCCGCAGGGGGGATGCCGATGGCATGGGGTTACAGTGTGCGTGAGGGCAAGGCGCAGGGGCAGAGGCAAAGGCAGGGGGCACGCCGGAGCAAGGATGCTGTCCCTGTAAGCGGTCGCCGGCGACGACTGGTCTTCGGGGCGCTCCCACGCCCGAATGCCCGGGAGCTGGCTCGGGCCGCTGTGCTGTTCAGTGCCGTGTTGCTCGCGACCGCATCCTTCCTCTCTGAATCCGGACACGCCGCGGACCGTGGCCGGGATGGATACCGGCTGCGGGTGCCGGGCCTGGACTCGCTGGCCGCGGTCACCTTGCACCGTGCGCTGGGTTACCTGGACCTCTCAGCGCCGGAACTCGGCTTCGACAAGCTGTACGCCGAGGACGATACATTCCGTCTGGCGCTGGTCGAACGCTTGCTGGCCTCGCCGCTACAGGTTCCCGGATGGCAGGAACAACAGGTCGAGGCTCTGCGCCACGAAGTCCATCATCCCGCCCTGCTCGCCCACCGTCTGGGTCTCCTCTGCGAGGCGCCAGGGGATGAGCAGGCCGATCGTCTGGGGTGGCCGGGGGTGGAGAAGCGATTGTCGGCCGAGGACGGTGAGGCGGCCAGTACAGCGACTGCCGACCGATGGACCGCGGATGGAGCGACCGCGAGTGGGACGACCGCAGGTGGGACGACCGCAGTCAGAATGACCGATGGGGACATTGAGAAGCGCGTACTGGCGTTCTTGAGGCGCACCGGCGAAGCGGAGCAGGACCTGCTCCGGGCTTTCCGGGAGTGGTCGGTCGAGGAGCGCATACAGCTGCTCACGATGGCGCCGGCTTTCTGGGGGGACAGCGAGGATCCCGCCGACAAGATTCGAAAGGGCGCCCTGCACTTCGAGCGCGGCCTGCCCGCCGACACCACGCTGGACTTGAGCGAGGACTTCGTGCTGGACCTGGCCTCGCAGGTCGACCGCGAAGCGCTCACGCTTGCCGCCCAGCGGTTTCTCGAGGCCGTGTGCCGATTTGCCGGTCTCGATCCGAAGGCGGCCTGGCCGGAGGCCGCGGCCGACTATCCCGGCGTCGGCGGCGCCGTCGTGGGCTGGCACGAAACGCCCTGGGGTCTGCTGCTCATCGGCGGGCCGGGCGATAATACCTACAGCTACGAAGCGCTCTCGCGCATCTCCTTCCTCATCGAGCCGGGTGGCAATGATGTCTACCGTGGGCGGATCGCCTCGGCGGTCGGCGGCATCACCTGGCCCTTCGCGGCGCTGGTCGACTATGCCGGAGATGACCTCTACGACGCCCATGGACTGAGCTATGCGCTGGGCGGCGCGCTGATGGGCGTATCGGTGCTGATCGATGCCGGCGGGAACGACCTCTACCGCGGCGATGACGGCTCGCTGGGCGCCGGGTTCTTCGGTGCCGGGTTCTTGTTCGACGGCGGCGGTGTGGATTACTTCGCAGGACGCAACCTGTGTCAGGGGGCGGGTGCGTTCGGTATCGGCGCACTGGTCTCGGGTGCCGCCGCCGAGGCGCCGGCGGGTCCCGAACTCCAGCTCGACCGGGCGTTCGAGGCCGGCGTGCATGCGGTGCCCGGCACCGGTGCCGTCCCGCTCCGCTACGACGATAGCGACACCTACGTTTGTGCCCGTCAGTCGCAGGGATTCGCATCGACCTTCGGGGCGGGCCTCCTGTTCGACCAAGCCGGGAACGACGTGTATCGCGCCGGCGGGCGGTATCTGCACGCGCCCCTGCTGCCGAACGATTTCCAGGCTCTGTCGCAGGGGTTCTCGATCGGGTTCCGCCCCCGGGCCGGCGGCGGGGTGGGGATCCTCATGGATGAAGCCGGCAATGACTTCTACAATGGGGATGTCTACTCGCAGGGCTCGGCGTACTGGTATTCGGTGGGATTGCTCTACGACGGCGCCGGCAATGACCGCTACACGGCGACCCAGTACTCGCAAGGGGCCGGGATCCACCTGGCGGTGGGGTCACTGTGGGACCGCGGCGGTGACGATCACTACGTGTGCAAGTTCGGGGTGACCCAGGGTACGGCGCACGATCTCTCGGTCGGTTGGCTGTACGACGAAAGCGGCAACGATTACTACCTGGTCAGCGACGGACACGGCATCAGCAT
The DNA here is from genome assembly GCA_964654025.1 of uncultured bacterium. Classification (GTDB taxonomy): domain Bacteria; phylum Eisenbacteria; class RBG-16-71-46; order CAIMUX01; family WJJG01; genus CAYQJL01. The sequence goes on along the minus strand of CAZZIF010000157.1, from coordinate 3,713 downwards.
CACGAACTCGGTGGCGGTCTTCATCGATGCGCTCGGCAACGATGTCTACGCCACCCCCGGCATCGGGCAGGGGACGGTGACCTGGGCCCGGGGCTTCTGCGGCGCGGGGCTGTTCCTGGACCTGGAGGGCACCGACACCTACCCGGCCGGCGCCCCGGCGACCGATGGCGCGGTCTGGAGACAGCGCACGTATGGATTGGGAATCGACCTGGATCGCGACATCGAAGTGCCGGGGGAGGTGGTGCCGGAGATCACGCTCACGGCCGAGGACTCCTTGCGCACGGTCGAGGAACTCTTCGAGACCGCCTCGCTCTGGGAGGTGGGCTCGGCACGTGAGAAGGTGCGCCGGGCCCGCAAGGCCTTGATCGCGAAGGGCCCAGAGGCCATCGATCATGTGGTGCGCACGAAGCTGGACACCCGGAGCGGACTCGAGTACCGCGCGATCCAAGAACTGGCCGAGGCGCATCCGGATACCTTCACCGCCCGCGTCCTGCCGCTGCTGGAGGAGGCCGAGGGTCGCACGGCTCAGAACGTGATCGGCCTGCTGGGGGATCTGAAGTGCTCGAAGGCGCGGGAGCCGATGGAGGCGCTGCTCGGGAAGAAGTCGCGCCGGGACGACTGGAATCGTCTCATCGCCGCCCTGGGCCGGATCGGAAATCCGGAGGCGGCGAAGACGGTTCGCAAGTTCTTGGATGCCGACGAGGAGCGGAGGCGCCTGGTGGCGATCGGGGCAGTCGATGCGCTCGAGGACACGACCTCGCTGAGGCGCCTGGTCGAGATGCTCGGGGATCGGGAACTCACCGTGCGGGCGGCGGCCGGCGTGGCGGTCCGCCACTTCGGTGTGGCGGCGGTGTCCCCGCTGTGCCGTTCGCTGACGGCCGTGGAGGATGACCGCTGGCCCGAGAGGGAGCTTCAGGCCGCGCTTCGGACGCAGGTCCTGGGCCAGGTGGCCCAAAGCCTGGCCGACAGCACCGATGAGCGTTCCGTGCGAGCGCGCGGGAAGGCACGCCAGACCTTGCTCGAGATGCTCGACCGAGGATACGAACTGGAGGCGCCTGCGTTGCGTGCGGCCGCCGTGGAAGCGCTCATGGCGCTGGGCGGGCCCGAGACGGAGGCGCGTGTGAAGGTGCGTCTGGCCGACGAGTACGATCCGCTGGTGTTGCGTACGTTCGAGACGGCGGTCGAGGATCAGCGGCAGCCTTGACGCGGTGAGTGTGGTGCCGGCTGTGGCGCGGGTTGTGGTTCAGGTTCTGGTGCCGGCTGTGACGTGGGTTGTGGCGTAGGTCGGGGCGCAGGTTGTGATGCGAAGCGGCCGGGGAGATCGCTGCTCCCCGGCCGCTCGAGTTCTGTGAGGGAATCCTTCCCCGACAGCGAGTTGTCGCCGGCCGGAGGAGGGGGTGGTGGCCGTCGCAACTTGTCCCGGCTACTGCCAGATCCGGATTCCCCCACTACCCGTGTCGAGACGGACGTTGGCGTTGCTACCGCCCACCTTGAACGAGACGTCATCCTCCGAGTTACGGATACGTGTCCCGTCCAGGTTGACATCGATCTCGCCGCTTCCAGTTGAGGCCCGCACGTGGGCTGAGGCGTCGTCGGCCAGGCGCAGCTCGATGCCGCCACTGCCAGTGTCGATCTCGAAGTCGCCGTTGCCCATCCGGTCGAGTTCGAGGCGCACCGAGCCGCTCCCGGTATCGATCAGCACCGATTCGGCAGATACCTTCGCGGCCCTGACGTCGCCGCTGCCGGTGTCGACATGCAAGTTGCCGCGAACCTCGGCCACCGCCACGTCGCCGCTGCCGGTGCCGATCACGAGATCTCCGTCTACATGACGGACGTCGACGTCCCCACTGTTCAGATCGAATTCACACGAACCGCGGATCTTCTCGGCTCGGATCGAACCGACGCCGTGGCGAACGCGAAGTTCTCCGTCCCGCGGAACGCGAACGGTTACATCCGCCCAGACCTCCAGGCCCCGGCCGCTACCCTTCACCTTCACCTTCGGGCCATTCTTGCCCAGACCGAGCCGGTCGATCCAACTGCGTTCCTCTCCCGGCCGCCGCGGGTAGCGGAAGCTCGAGTTCGACCAGCGGCCCAGCCGCGGGTAGACGTAGGTGCGCTCGTTCTCCAGGGGGAAGAGGATGACCAGCTCGCTGTTGCGGCCCCGATCGGCATCGAATTCGAGCAGGCCGGGTTCGGCGTCATCGCCGCGCACCGTCACCTCGACCTCGAACTCACTGCCCGAGGCGGGCTCGATCGAAATCGCGCCGACCATATTGACGAGACAGAAGTGGTCTTCCCCGAAGCGGAAGGACTCGGAGAATTCCTGTGCCTGTGAGGTCGACGGCCAGCAGGCCGTCAGTGCGATCACGGCGATCAGTGCGATCACGGGTATCACGGCAAGTGGAGATGTCATGGCGACATACGACACCGTCGGCCTGTCTCTGCCGGCCGGCGTGGTCCTTCGATGGATGATATGGGGAATGCGCATGGGTGAACCTCCGGAATGGTGAAGACCGCCAGGGGGGTGGGCAGGCTCCCTTTGCCTCTCACGCAACCTACGAGGAGCGTGGGGCGAGGGTTGCCTCGAAGTGTCCGGGCCTCTGGGCCCGTTCCGCCACTGCCTAGGTTGTGTCCCGAAGAATCTGGGCCGGTCTGAACGACAACGAGCGCGGGCCGGTCACCTGACCGGCCCACTTCTCGTTTCACGTGTTTTCATTGAACGGAGACCTCGCCCACCTACCCGGCTGGCCCGCTTGCGTCTGCCCAAGCCCCCTCGTGGGGTCCCGCTCGTCCTAGAACGCGTACTTCAGCCCATGCTCGGCCTGCCTCTCGCCCAGGATCAACGTCTTGACCTTGCCTTCGTAGTAGCGGCGCCACTCCCGCGTCAGCTCGATCCGCGAGGGGAACAGCCGCTTCTTCAGGATCTGCCGCCAGCTCAGCGGCCGGTCGGCCACCCCGGCCCGCATCGCCGCCGTCTCGCCCTGCGGGTGATCCTTCTCCCGCCGACGCTTGATGTAGTTGCGCCACAGCAGGAAGACCGCGCAGCGTTCGAGCCCCGCCTGACGCCGTTTGCTGAAGGCGATCGTCTCGCGCCGGTGGTTCGCGCTTCCATGCCGCAGGAGCAGATCGGCCAGGTTCACCGGGAACAACGGGTTCGACTGCGTGCGCCGCTCCTTCGATGAGGTGATCTGGTGCCGGATCCGCGGTGTCCGGAGTCCTTCGCCGCGCAGCTGCCGCAGGGCCCGCCGGTAGGCCGGGTGGTCATCGGAGTGCAGATGGAGGACCGGCTCGGTGACCTTGCCCAGCAAGGGCCTCAGCAGCGCGGCGATCCCGTGCTGCACCGCCTTCGGATCAGGCCGGCCCACCTGCGCTTCCAGCTCCGCCCGCCGTTTCTTCTGCCCCGCCGTCATCGTCCCTTTGCGCCGCAAGGGGCTGTCGGTGAAGTGGTAGAGGAACCAGCTCTCGGCCCCGACGGCCAGGTTGATGTGGTAGGGGAAGAACTGGGAGAACTCGAAGGTCTCGAAGCCGTCGATGACCATGGGCTGCTCGACTGTGGCGCCGTCCATCATCGACTGGTGGAAGAGCATGCCGTGCCGGCCCAGGCGGGCGATCATGCGGGCGACGGTCGAGGGCGAGGCACCCAGGACGCGGGCGGTCTGGCGGATGCCGGCGCCCTCGGTGATCATGGCGGCGACCTTGGGCAACAGGTCGGG
>CAZZIF010000156.1:0-9365 GCA_964654025.1 uncultured bacterium | reverse complement strand
CCAGGCACTGCAACCGAGTGCGCAGCGAGAGTGGATCGAGCTCTCCCAGGTCCGCGGCCGCGAGGATGCCCTGGAAGCGCCGGGCCGCTTCGTGGACTCGACCGCGGCGAACACTGAGCCTGGCCAAGTGGGTCAACACCAGGGGCTCGAGGTCGCGATAGCCGTGACGGCGGCAAAGCTCCAGTCCCGCCTGCAGGGTATCCTCGGCGGCCTCGAAGCGGCCGAGTTCACCGAGACAGAGCGCGACATTGAGCATCGGCCTGACGGTCTCCCGCAGAGAACCCAGATCCTGGTGGACGGATCGTGCCCGCTCGAACTCCGCGAGCGCCCGTACCGGATCGCCAAGATAGAACTCGATGGCGGCCAGGTCGTTGAGCGCGTGTGCCTCGGTCAACCGTTCGCCATGCCTGCGAGCGAGTTGCAGGGCCCGCTCGTAGGCGTCGACCGCCGCTGTGAGATTCCCCGTGCGGGTTCGGACGAGGCCAAGCCCGAGCAGCGACCAGAGCGCGCCCTCCACATCTTCCGCCGCGTCGAACAATCGCGCCGACTGCCCATAGAGATTCTCGGCGTCCTCGAGCCGGCCGCTTTGGATCGCATGCCAGGCCAGTCCCACCCGACCCCAGCCGGCCTGCCGTTTGTCGCCCGCCGCCTCCCCCAACTCGACCAACTGCTTGGAGAGGTCGCGGCCTTCGTCGCCGCGCCCCTGCAACTCAACCGCCACGCTCAGCCAGCGCAGGGCCGCCAGCATGCGGGTCGTGTCGGCCCGCGCCCGGGCCATCGAAAGCGCTTCCCGAAGACCCGGTTCCGCCTGTGAGGCCTGGCCGAAATAGCGCGCCAGCCGTCCGATCTGAAGATTGAGGTCCATGAAGAGGAGAGAGTCCCCTTGGTCGCGCGCGCTGCGCGCCAGGGTCTGAAGCAGGACCGCTGCGGAGTCGGGCCTCCCGGCGCGCCGCAGGGAGTCGGCCACCGCCAGGGCGGTCGCGCTGTCAGAACCCCCAGCCCGCGAGTCGGGGGAGACCAGCAGTGATCCGATCAGGGCCGTGCCGACCGCCAGAAGAAGGGTCAGCCGCCGAACCCGGCCGGAGGATCTCATTGGCTGCATAATCTGCATTGCTGAACCCGCACTACGGGGCGTGGGGGAGATGCAGCGGCTGGATCGGCGACTGCGCGAGCATATCTCCGCCGCTGTAGGCCGCCACGCGCCACAGGTAGATCTCGGAGCCCGCGCGCAAGCGATCGGCTTGCTCGGCGGGGAGGATCAACGAAAGCTGCCCAGCGGCGTCGAGCTGCAGGATCTCCCGGAAGTCCTCTCCATGAATCACCACGTCGTAGCGATCGGCACCGGCGACCGGGCTCCAGCTCAGCCGCACGGCCCCACCGGCATCGAGGACGGGTGCATGGGTTTCCACGACGCAAGAGGCGCCACCGGGATCCTCACGCAGGAGGATCGGGTGGCCGCCTTCCCGTTCGAAGACTCCGGCTTCGTGGCCCGCCCAGATCAGAACCACGATGGCAGCTCCGGCCCAGGCCAGACGCAGCCCACGCAACCCACGCGTGCCACCCGTGGCACGCCACCAGGAGACGGGCGTCTCCGCTTTCCGTGGCGCGGCACCCGTGGGGCCGCTGGTGGCGCCGGCTGGGGACGTCGTAGGCTGCCCGGCCGGCCGGCCGCCCCGGTGGGGTGTGTCGAACGCGACCGCCAGGCGACGGTCGGCCTCCTCCGGCTTGGCGCCGGCCGGGACCCCGGACGGGTGCAGAAACTCATGGAACGCCGCCAGACGTGCCCGACAGCGGGGACAGGCCTCCGCTTCCCGTCGGAGGCGGGCGTTCTCAGCGGACGCCGCCGCGTCGAAGAGTTCTTCGTCTCGCAGACAGGTGTGACTCACGGCTGAATCTCCCCATTCTCGCATTCTCGCAGCAACGCGTTGCGTAGCTTGCGACGCGCACGCTGCAGAACTCCGCGCGCCCCGGAAGGCTGTTCAATGGCCAGGACGTTGGTGATCGCGTCGATCGGCATGCGCTCGAAGCAGCGCAGCCAGAGAGCGTTCTGTTCTTCCGTGTCCAAGTGCCGACGAATCAGTTCCAGGATTCGCTCTTCATCGTACCGCTGGATCATCCGCTCGGCCGGATCGTCCACTTCCGCGGCGCGATCGTGAAGCTCGACCGGTGTATCGCTGAAGATGGCCGGGCGACGTAGCTCGTTGAAACAGCGGTTCCTGGTGATTGCGTACAGCCAGGAACTGAAGCGGGAGTCTCCCTGGAAAGAGTTCAAGGAACGATAAGCGTTGAAGAGCACGTCTTGCGCCAAGTCCATGGCCGTCTCGTGATCGTTGACGAACCGGAAGCACCAGATGTAGACGCGCTTCCGATAGCGCCCCAGCAACTCGGCCGCCGCATCATGGGCACCCGGAAGATCGGGATCCTCCCTTGCCCGGCGCGCGAGCTGCTCGTCTGCCGGTTGGTCATCCCATTCGTCAACTGACACGTAGGACACCTCGGACGCAATCGAATCACGCCCTTGAGAGAAGAAAGGCACCTTCCGGCGCCGGAACCGTTGCGAAAGACACCGCAACCGCACCAGGGCCCCGGGAGGTTCTCCGGAGCCCTGGTGGGCAAGCAGGTGATTATACCTTGCGGGATAGAAATCCGTAAACTCAATGAGTCGGAGGAGCCCGGACGCACGCTCTTGCTCAGGAGGGTGGGTTCGGGACGATGTGTCACCGTAGAGATGCACCGCCTACTACCGACCGTCGATGTCCAAGGCCTCGGGCGCAACGACGGGGCTCAAGCGCGCGCTGCGCTCCTCATTGATTCGGTCGGTCTGCAGATCTGCCGGCATCCCGTGTTCGACCGGAAACAGGTAGGTGCCTCGCTCCTCGTCCGGCTTCTCCACTTCCACCTCGATCCGGTGGGCGTTGGCGAAGGCATCCTGGCGGATGCCGGTCAGTTGCCAGGAGACCTCCAGCCCCGAGGTGCCGCCGGCGATCCGGAACTGGTTGCCACGGACCTTCTCGGCGATGTAGACCGGTGCGAAGCCGCCGATGCAGGTCAGCTGATAGCGGAAGTCACGGTTCAGGGTCTCGAACCAGTCCGGCAGCGTCACGACCGCCTCGCCGAGGCCGTCGAGCACGATGTTCCCATTGTAGACGTTCATCATGTCGGGGCTTTCGACAAAGGAGTGAAGCAGGTACTTGTTGGCCGGATCGAGCGGGTGGTCGATCTTGAACGAGCCGCCGCCCTTCGACAGGATTCCGGTTACGTGGACGTTGCCATTGAAGTAGCCACCATAGCGAGTCCCGCTGCCGCTCGTCGTGCCGTAGACTCCGTAGCTGGTCCCGGTCGTGGTGGCGCCCTCGACTCGTCCGTAGATGCCGTAGCGCGGACCGGCGCTGGTTCCTCCATAGGCGAAGCCGGCAACGCCCTGGTAGTTTCCGTCACCGCGGACCCCGATGCCCCAGCTGTCGCTTGACCGGTGCTCTCCGCGAACGCCGGGCGTATCGTTCAGATAGGACGTGTTGACGCCTACCAGCCCACTGGCGTCACTACCTGCCGTGGTGAAGTAGCCGCCATAGTTGGCCTCCGATCCGATGTTGGAGGCGTGACCGATGACCGCCGCGCCGCCGCCGCGGGAAACGAAATGACCGCCCGCCCCGTTGCTCGAAGCCTGGTCGGATGCCTCGGCGTAGACACCGGTGGCGCCTGATCCGGAGGCCAGGGCGCTGACGGCCCGAGCCTCGGCCGAGATGGCTTCGGCCATGAGGCCGCAGCACTCGGCACCGGAACCGAATGTCATGAACCTTCCGCCGTACAATCCCCCGTTTCCGTAGACGCCGGTGCCGGTCGCCTGGGTCGTGCTTCCATAGACACCGAAGGAGTTGATTCCGGTGGTTACGCCCAGGACACCATAGCTGCTCGAGCCGTCGGCCGTGCCGTAGACACCGGTGCCCTCGCCATGGCCATGCACGCCACGGCCGATAGGAATCGTGGCTTCCCCGTAGACGCCGGCGGTGGCACCGCTACCGGACACGCCCATGCCCATGGTGCCGGTCCCCTCGCCGCGAACGCCGATCCCGTTGGCCCCGGCGCTGGTGCCGAGGACGCCGACTCCGGAGCCGGCCTCGTCGAGATTCTTGCCCGCGACTCCATACCCGCCGGCCGCCGCGGCCTCACCAAAAACGCCGTAGCCGCCGGCGCCGACCACCTGGCCACTGACGCCGCGACCGTCCGGACTGGCGGCATAGCCGGAGACGCCGATCGTGTGGCCGGACGCGGCATCCGCTCCACCGAAGACCCCGACTCCCGCGATACTGCCGTTGCTCCAGGCCGATACGGCCGTGCCATTGGCCGAGGCTTGCAGCCCGGTGCCCGCACCGCTCGAACTGGAGACACTCAGTGCAGCGCCGCTGCCGTCATTGCGGATCTGCGCAGCCGGGAAGGTGCTGTTGTCCACGACGTGGAGTTTGCGTTCGGGCGCCTTCGTGCCGATGCCGACCGAGCCCGAGTTGAGGTTGTAGATGTGGCTTCCATTCGGGCCCCAGTAGGAACTGGAGCCACCGCCGCCCCCACTGCCGGCCGAATCGGCATAGGCGGCGTGCAGGGCGAAGTCGGCCGTCTCCGCAGAGGTGGCATGCGCGGCCGTTGCGGCTGTTTCGGCGTACTGGGCATTGAGTGCCGCGACGGCATAGGCCGCCGAGTCGGCCAACGTGCTGATACGCGCGTAGGGAACCGCATCGAGTCGTTTGCGAGGCGCGAGGGTGATCCCGTTGACCTGCGTCTCGAGATAGATCGCCTCACGCTGAAGCACGCCGATGGTGAGCGGCTGAACCGAGCCGAGCTCCACGCTGAAGACGCCGCGATCCACGGTCACCCCCGAGTGGCTCTCACTCCAGAGCGAGTCCGGATAGACCGATGTTCCGTAGAGAACGAAGCGCAGGTCGCGGGTGCCATGGACCGGCAGGGTGTCTTCCTCGAGGTAGCCCTGGTAGGAAATCCGATCGGGGACCGCGGCCTGAGCCGGATCGATGCACAGGTACAGGTCCAAGCCCAGACAGAACAGCCCCCCGATCATGGTGGCCGAGGTCAGAAGTGAACGCAGCATGATGTCAATCTCCTCTACTTCAACACGATGAGGGTGCGTGTGGCCGAGGCCGGACCGGCTTGCAGATGACAGTAATAGACGCCGGGCGCGACCGGATGCCCGGCCGCGTCCCGTCCCAGCCACTGCTCGCTGTGAGGCCCCGGGGTCCGGGTCTGATTCGCCAGGGTCACGACCCGCCGGCCCGTGACATCGAAGATGTCGATGCGCACCGGGACCTGCTGATCACCCGCGCCGGGTACCGAGTAGCTGATCGAGGCCCGGGAGCGTGCCGGGTTGGGAAAGGGGGGGGACAGATGAAAGGCATACCGGATGACCGACTCTTCCGCGATCCAGGAAGCCCCTCCTGGGGCGGGGAACCAGAAGCCCTCGGTGACCACGATCGAGGGGCCGTAGGCCGAACCGAAGGCATGGCCCCCGAACGAACCGACCATGCGGGTCGTTCCTGATTGGCAGTCGATCGCCGCCGCGGAGATCAGATCCCGCGGGAGGGCCGGCTGCGCCGATGAGGGCACCGAGCTGACGAGCAGTCCAAGACATAGCGCGACCCACTTCATGAAGCTTCCTCCTCGCCCGGACTCCTGATCCCGGGTCCACCCGGCATGCCGGCATGCCGAACCTTGCGTGCGGCTGCGCTCCCCACGGGGAGCACTCACGATAGGAGAGGAACCGCAAGGCACGGAAGAATCACACGCGCGCGATCCATTTTTCCGCCCTGTCGGGGCGCGAGCGGGCGCCGGCCTGTGCGACTGGCAGTTGAGCTGCGGCGCAGAACCTGAGAAGATTGGCGTTCTCGGGAAGGTTCAGCCTGGGATACTGGATTCGAAGGATGGAGGAGACCATGGCCAACAAGGATGGGGTGAAGAAAGAGTCCAAGAAGAAGTCCACCAAGACCTTGAAGGAGAAGCGCGCCGAGAAGACCGCGAAGAAGACCCAGAAGTAAGGATGGATCTGGTTTGGCATCCATGAGGTCGCCACGAGGTGGCCACGAGGTCGCCACGAGGTCGCTATGAGGACACCACGAGGTCGCCACGAGGTCGCCATGAGGCCGCCGTGAGGTCATCGGGCTCGTGCTGACCCACGGTTGAAACAGATCTCAGCTGTACGGATCAGGTCGAGCCATCCTCAGCGGATTCGCAGAAACGGCCGAACGATTGATCCCGTTGCGGTCGTCAACCGGCACTCATACACCCCGGATGGCGCCAACCGCCCGTGATCATCCCGGCCATCCCACGTGATCCGGCCTGGCCCCGGCGTGGAGAGTTCACCCACCACCGTGCGAACGCAGCGGCCACTGATGTCGAAGATGCCGATCTCGGCAACCGCCTGCTCCGAGATCCGATATCGAATCTCCAGCGTGCCGCTGGACGGGTTGGGCAGCGGAGGCAGCAGCTGACAGCCAAGGTCGCCACTGTCCCCCGATACCCCCATCGGATGGGGGGTGTAGCCATCGATCCACAAACGGTACTCCAATCCACAGGCGGCGGTACCGGCTACGTATTCGACCCGGATCCAGTGGGTGCCTTCCGGCAGGTCGGCCGAGACCGACGCCATCTCTTCACACCACACGCCGGTGTCCTGATCGAGGATCTCCATCTGATCGCAGCCGCCGCGCCCGTCAATCAGCGACAGCTCGCAGTCGAACTCTGCCTCGCAGAAGACATCGATTTGCCCGGGGTTCTCGACGTCGATTTCATACCAGTCGCCATCCGTGTGGGGAGTTCCACCGGTGTAGTATGACCCGCTGGATCCGCAGATGCGTATGATGTGCGGGCTCGGTTCGATCGCACGGAACAGCGGTGGGTAGGTGTGGCAGCCAGCATTGTAGAGGTCCTCGTAGCCATGGTCGCAGTCAGGCTCGCCCTCCAATTTCCAGAGCTCACCGCATTCGGGCACGCAGGGCCCGAGGTCTTCTACGACCAGGATGAAATCGCCACACTCACTCATGTAGCCGTCGACGACAATGTAGTAGGTCAACTCGGGCTGGACGTGTGCGATCTCGATCATCGAGCGATACCCGTCGATTCCGCAGAGATCGTCATTGCAGTCCTGGAATGTGTATGGGCTGAACTCCGTGTGATACAGGAAGAGCGCGGTATCATAGGAAGAGGCACAGAGGCTGATGCGGATGTTCGTTTCTTCTTCGGGCGTGTACGCGTAGACAGCGTCAGGTGCCCAGTTCCCGTAGGGGCACATGACGGCATAGTCGTCTGCGTAGTCGCAGGTGTACCCCGTGTCGGTGAAGGGGAGGGCCGGTATCGGGATGGCATCTTCCATCGTCTCCCCGGGCAGACGTGCAAGAGCCTGTGTAGATGAAGCGGCCGGCGCGGACGCAGCCTTCGGAGGTGCGGGCACGCCGGACTCCGCTGCTCCAATCTGCATTGCACATGCCAGGATGCCGAGAACGAGCAAAGTCATGGCTCTTCGCATGGGGACTCCTTCGGCTGTGTCCGCTCTGCCAGTCGCCCAACCACTCCAGCCCTGAAATCCGGTCCCGGTCGCCCCCTTCCAGTCACAGTATTGAGTATAGCATGGCACTGAGGCTGGCTCCTCGGATGGATTCGCCTCGATGTCGTCCGAACTGCCTTCCCGTGGAGCGTGTGGCTAAGTTGTTGGTGGAACTGCCATCGGGTGCCTATACATGTGCGAACCGGCGATGGTAAACCGACATACGACGGCATACGACGTGACATGTCCGCCAGGCCACTTGCCCCTTGCTCTTGTCACTTGCTCGGATGCATGATTGATATTGTCGCCTTCTAGAGTTCTGTCCGAACCGTGACCGCGAGGAGGGGGGATATGCGAAGGTCAATACTCACATGCTGGGTGTGTCTCAGTGCTGCGGGAGCGGCATGGGGAGAGACCCACATCGTCTTTCCCTACGTTGGGGGCGAGTTTCCAACCATTCAGGCAGCGGTCGACTACGCTCAGGACGGCGACACGGTCGCGCTTTGGAATGGTGTGTTCAGCGGGGAAGGCAACTGCAACGTCGACTACCTGGGGAAAGACATCACGATTCGGTCATACGAAGGCGATCCGGAAGCGTGCATCATTGATTGCGGAGGGGAGCATCGGGCCTTCCTCATGGATGAGCTCGGTGACGGCGGGACCCTTGAGTTTATTACCATCCGCAATGGGGGTGGCGTGATCCGGTGCAGCGGTGAGTCGAGCCCGCTGATCTACGGATGCATGTTTAGGGGGAACCACAGTCTCCAATGTGGGGGCGCGGCCGTCGCGTGTAGTGACGGCGCGTGCCCGAGGATCGTCAATTGCGTGTTCACTGAGAATACCGAAGCAGCGGGGTCTGGAGTCGTTGGTGTGAACGGCGGGAGCGTGAGTCTACAGAACTGCACGTTCGCTCGGAATCTCACCTGGACGGCGATCGATCTATTCAGCTCGGAGCAGTCATGGATTCGGAACACGATTATTGAGGGAACAGTGCACTACGCAGTCTTCGTGCAAGGAACACCGCCTGCCATGAAAGCGTGCGACCTCTATGGAAACGGAGCCGGCAACTGGATTGGCCCCATCGCCGACCAGTACCCGGGCAACGGCAATCTCGAGGCAGATCCAGTGTTCTGCGATCCTGAGGGAGGGGACTTCCACTTGCATGTGGACTCCCCATGCGCCGGGCGTGCGGATGTGCTGAACGGCATCATTGGAGCCTATGGCGTCGGTTGCGGATGGGGCGCCGAGTGCCCAGAGGGGGAAAGGGACGCCACGGTCGTAAGCCGTACGGGCGAGCTGCAGTTGACCTCCATGCCTGGCAGGGCTGGAGCGGGCGTGAGGATTGAGTTCAGCCTGCCGACCATGGGCGGATCGCATCCCTCGCCGGTTGGCGCGTCGAGCCGGGACGGGTGGCCAGCCGGAGCGACTATTGACGATCTGAACGCTTCCGGTCCAATGGAACTCGGCATCTATGAGGTCACGGGGCGAAGACTGCGCCACTACCGAATGACCCCGGGCGGGCGCCGCCAGGGGATGGTGTGCTGGGATGGTTGTGACGCCGTCGGGAGTCGGGTCTCCCCTGGCATCTACTACTGCACGCTGGCGTGGCAGGGCCGTCGGACGACCTCGCGGATTCTCGTGGTCCGTTGACAGCGGCCGGCTGCAACCTGCTGAGGTAAGGTCAAGGACAAGGGCCGCGGCGACAGGCCGCGGCCCCTTGCTTGATCGATCACATCGGGCAGCTTCCGGCGCCTATCTCAAGAGCAGCAGCCGCTGGGCATCGGTGCCCTCCGCGGTCACGAGCCTCAGGTAGTAGATGCCG
>CAZZIF010000155.1:0-9381 GCA_964654025.1 uncultured bacterium | reverse complement strand
ACCCGCACCGGTCCTCTCGGGCCCTCGCCCGCAGCAGGGAGAGCCTTCAGATACCTGACAATCTCCTGACGCAGCGCGCTCATCCCCTGCTCGACCGGCACGATCTGGACAGGAAGCTCGAGTTCTTCGATCCGCGAGAGCAGAGCTGGCGTGGGATGCGCCCGCGCCCAGATCGGAATCGGCGGTAGCGCCACCGAGGCATTGCCCATCTTGAGGTAGGCCAGCAGCGTCTCGATGTCCATGAGCGACGGCGGAACCGAATCGTGGAGCGTCGAGGCAATGGCCGCCGGATAGGCGCGCTCGACCGTCGCGATCGCCTCGGGTAAGGCCGCCGCCCAGGTCGAGCGGACGCCGTCGCGCTCGAAGCCGGTCATGAGCCGGGCGGCCTGCCCGCTGTCGCGCATCCAGATCAGAATGTGGTCGTCACGCTGTCCGGTCATAGGTCCTTCAAAAAAAGCCCCCGCATCCCGCCTGCGGAAACCCGCCCATTCGAATTCTCTCGGCTCGAGCCCGGCACCGCGTCGGGCGCTGCTGTGGTCACTCATGGGAGAAGCAAGGATAGAGTACGCGAGAGGGAATTCAAGCGTGGGATTGCTTGTGGTGGGCAAACGCGAGAGATCGCCCGGGCGGCCCGGTCGCGGGCCCGGCCGCGGGCCCGGGCGCTGGCCCGGGCGGCCCGGCCGCGGGCACTCGGCATCGTCGATACGCGAGTCTCGCTAGAAAATCTTCTGCAACCACTCGAACCCGAACACCTTCTGCACATCGTTCCAGATGATGAAGAGGATCAGGCCCAGCAGGAGGAGCATCCCCACCTGCTGCAACGCGATCTTCAGCCGGTTGGGCAACGGTCGGCGGATGCCGGCCTCGGTAAGGATGATCAGGGCGTGCCCGCCATCGAGCGCCGGGACCGGCAGCAGGTTGAGACACCCGATGTTGACGCTGATGAAGGCGATGAAGGCCAGGAAGTGCGCCAGGCCCTCCCGGGCGCTATCGCCCGACATCTTGGCAATCAAGACCGGTCCGCCCAGGTCCTTCACCGAGGCCCGCCCGGTAAAGAGCATGCTGAGCGAGGTCTTGACCATGTTGATCACCTGGCCGGTTCCCCGAACTCCCGACGACAGGACTTCGCTGGCCGTGGCCGGCCGGTAGGTCACCTGCGGGCTGATGCCGATCAGCCCCACAGCCTGCCACTCCCCATCGATCTCGATCTGCTGGCTCAGCGTCGTGACCGTGGCCTCGTGAGGTTCGCCCGCGCGCTCGTAGACCAGCGTCAGCTCCTCCTCGGGGCGGGGGTGAACGGCGTTGAGGAGGTCTTCCCACGTGTCGAGCGACTCGCCGTCGATCGAGACGATCCGGTCGCCGGCCTCGAGTCCAGCCTGCTCGGCCGGGGTGGCGGGCGAGACCGCGCCCACGATGGGGCCCTCCGCTTCCGGAATGCCCTTGAACGCGGTGATGCCGGTATAGAGCAGCATCGCCAGGATGAAGTTCATGAGTACACCGGCCAGGATCACCCACAGCTTCTGCCACCACGACTTGGAGGCGAACTCCCAGGGCGCGCCGGTCAAGGTGCTCTCATCCTGGTTGCCCTCGTCGATCATCCCCGACATCTTGACGTACCCGCCCAGCGGCACCCAGCTGATGCAGTATTCGGTGTCGCCACGCCGGTAGCCGATCATCTTCGGCGGGTAGCCCAAGGAGAACTGTTCGACCCGGATGCCGACCGACTTAGCCGCCAGGAAGTGCCCGAGCTCGTGCACGAAGATGATCACCCCGAGCACCACAATGAACGACAGAATGGTCAGCATGGAATCCCCCAGAACGAACAGCCGGTTTCCGGCCGGACTGCTTCATGGTCACACCGCACGATGGCCGGCCCCTTCCGGCCGGCCGCTTCATGCCCGGCCGCTTCATGCCCGGCCGTTTCCGTCCGGACTCTCTCATGTGCGAGCGCGATGCGAAGGAGCACAACCCTCTACACTATTCGTCACTTCCTCCGAGGAGTCCAGCCCGCAAGAGGAAATAGATGAGTTGTAGCACAGCCGCGGCGGCGGCCGCCACATAGGTCAAGGCGGCGGCATTCAAGACTTGGCGCGTGCCCGATAGCTCCTGGTCGGTCAGAATGCCGTGCTGACCGAGCACCGCGACCGCCCGCCTGGAAGCATCGAACTCCACCGGCAAGGTGACGAGCTGGAAGAGCACGGCCACGGCGAAGAAGATGATGCCGAGCTGCATGAGCGCCATCGACTGGAAGATGAGGCCGATGAACATGAGCGGCCAGGCCAGCCAGGTCCCGAACTGGGTCACCGGCACCAGAAACGAGCGGATCTGCAAGGGCGCATAGCCGTGCGCATGCTGGAGAGCGTGCCCGGCTTCGTGCGCCGCCACACCGATCGAGGAAATCGATCTCCCGTCATAGACGTTCGGCGAAAGCCGCAAACGGCGGTTCGACGGATCGTAGTGGTCGGAAAGGAAACCACGCGTGCGCTCGATGCCCACCTGCGCGAGCCCGTGGGCGCGCAGGATGTGCTCGGCCGCCTGCGCGCCGCTCATGCCGCGCGCGGTGGCGACCTTGGCGTAGCGGTCGAAGGATCGCTTCACCTTGACCTGCGCCAGGATCGAAAGCAGCAGGGCCGGTCCCACGATGATCAGATACAGCGGATCAAAGAATCCCCACAGCATCGTCGTTCTCTCCTTCTGCCGGCCTCACATCCCGGTCCCCTCCGGGATCGGCAACGGCCGGCTGCCATCTATCGTACTAGGCCACTTCCCGGCGGTTCCCGCTTCGGGGCCTCCGGCGCCCGATCACCGACCGCTACGGCCGGGTCTGCTCGAAAGCCCTCTGCAGTTCCGCTCGCCAGGACTGCAGGCCCGGGGTGAGTTGCCCCTCCAGTTCCAGGTCCATCATAAGGCGGTTCGCCTCCTGAATCCGGACATGATTCTCCGGTTTCGCCCACTCGGCTGGCTGCGACCGCAGGGGCGCCCACAGGGCGGTCAACAAGCCGCTACGTGCCTCCACAGATTCCGGTTCCCGCTTCAGTACCTCCCGGTAGGCCCCGATCGCGTTCGGAAACATGCTCTCGATCAGGTAGAGCCGAGCCAGCTGGAAGATGAGGCTGGTCCATCCCGGCTCCAGTCGCAGGGCCCGTTGGTAGGCCTCGATCGCTTCCTGTGGCTGCCCCACTTGCTCGGCGAGGAAACCGTGGACAGACGCCGCCACCGCCGTCTCCTCGGGCCGGCCGGCCAGCCGGCGGGAGTAGGCGATGCCGTCTTCAAACTCGCTGCGCTCGGCGTGCAGGCGGGCCATCATCTCGAGAGCGGTCGCGTAGGTGGAATCGACCTGTAGGCACCCGCGGAAGCTCTCAAACGAGGCGTCCTTCAGCCCCTCCTGGAACTGAAGGGCGCCCAGCACCGAGTGGAAACGCGCGTTCTCGGGAAAGACCTCGATGCAGCGCTCGTACTCGGCAAAAGCACGCTCCATCTCCCCCATCTTGCGATAGTACTTGCCGATCTCCTCGTGTCCGTAGGCCCGGGCGAAGCGGCGTTGGCCTTCCAGCAGATCCCGGAATCGCGCCACCGCCGTCTCGCGGTCGGCGTTGAGGCCGATCCACGGTGCCGTCCAGACCAGGCTGAGGACGATACAGGCCGCGACCACCCGAGGCTGCCCCCATGAACCCGCGCGTCGGCGCCAGAGGGCCAGGGCGGCCAGAAGCAGCACCGGAGATTGCGCCGCCAGAAGGTCCCAGTCGCGCGGGATGCCGAGCTTCATGTGCAGCGCCGCCACGAGAAAGACGAACCAGAGCGAGCCGGCTCCGAAAACGACCCAGGCGCGGCGATCGCTCCCGGCTTCCGCCGGGCGGGCGCCCGCTGTGCCCTCCGGACGGACAACGCCTGCAGTGCCCTCCCCTGCGCTGCGTCCGGTGATCCAAGCGGCCGCCGCCAGTGTGAGCGGCAACGCGCCCAGGAAGATGAGCAGGTTGATCACATCTCGCCAGTGCGCCCAGGAGAGCATGCCATGCGTACCGCCAAGGTAGTTGAACAGCCTGAAACCCTCGCGGCCGGTGAGAAAGTCGAGTTCGAAGTGCTCGGCGCGGTAACCGCTCAGCCAGTAGACCCCGACGGCCAGCAACAGGGCGCCCAGCGGAGGGCCGGCCACCTCGATCAGGCGGCGGCCCAGTGGCGGCGCACCCGCCGGCGGGTAGGCAAGCGGGAAGAGCAGGAGAGGACCGAGGAAGAGGGCGTCCAGGTGCCAGAACAGCCCGAAGCCGAACGCCGCGGCCGGAACCCACGCCCGGACGCGTCCCTGGTAGTGGAGCCAGGTGGCGCCGAGGAACAGCAACATGCCCACCGAGAGCAGTGCGTAGCACTCCACGTAGCCGAAGAAGAGCTGCACCGCCGGCAATGCCATGACCAGCGCGTAGAGCGCGATCCGCTCGCCGGCATCCCCCTGGAAGCGACGCGCCACGAAGGCAGCCGCCATCGCATAGAGCGCGCCGGCCGCCACGCTGACAACGCCAAAGAGGGCAAAGGCGTCACCCTCGGTCGAAAGGCCCATCGCGCCGAAGAGACGGGCCTTGAAGAGATAGTCGACGAAATCGAATCCGTGATAGTCCAGCTCACGGCTGACGAGCTCGCCCAGCAACCAGCCGTCACCCAGGAAGTGAACGCGGCTGCGCAGCAGCCAGCCCAGAGTGGCAAACGCGGCCGGCAGCGCGCCGAAAGCCAGTAGCGGATGTCCCAGTACAAGGGTGCGCCCCGCACGAATGCCCCCCTCGCCCACCCGAAGGCCCAATGGGGTCCACAAGGTCACGAGACCGGCGATGACCAGCAGCGCCGTCACCCAAGGGGGCACATAGGCCCAGTGGCCCGCGCCCCAGGCGAGTGGCGCCGGGAGGAAGACCGCCGCCACCGCCAGCAGGAGCAACCCCGAGCCGGCCACCTGGATCGCCCGGGCGGCGCCGGGGTGGCCGGAGCCGGCGCGGGCTGGGCGGGGAACGCTCGGGGAGGCTGATTTCCTTCTCGTTCGAGGCGGCATCGACTGTTCCCAAGGGTGGTTCGGCAGGCCTAGATCCTACTGGCTCGCAGGATTATGCCCAAGGGCGTCGCGATCGCCAACCCAAATCGCACCGCACGTGCCGGGAGACCGAAGACGCGATTCTGCTGCGGATTGAGCCGCCTTGCACGCTTCGGAACCGGGTCGCTCGCGCGGCCGGGCGGGACGATTCGCGGTTCGGCACCGGAGGCCCTCGGATGGGCTCATTGACGCTACAGCCCACAAACCTCTACGATTACATATGGCTCCGCGATCGGACCCACGAGGGTGGTATCGCCCGGCTGGCAGCAGGTGAGTGGCGCACCCGGCCACCCACCATCCGCACTCCGTCATTCACGAGGAGGTCGACATGACCCGCATCCGGCCCTGCCGACTCTTGGCCCTGCATGCTCTGCTTGCTTTGCTTACCATCATGGGGACGGTCGTATCGTCGGGCCCGGCAGGTGCGACCCCATCCGCCCCAGCCCCTGACGGAGATCTCGTGGTCTGGTCCCGGGCTCCGCTGACCCAGGAGGCGGTAACCACCCTCGAGAAGGAGTGCTGGCTCATCGGGTTCAGTCAAGACCTCGCGGTCATCTGGCGACCGGCAAATTTCGCCATGCCGGCCGGGACCGTCGCGCAGATCGAGCCGATCGGGATTCCCCGCCAGGACGGCCACTACTACCTGTACCTGGTGGAAGATGCCACCCAGGCCGGCTTCCAGCCGCCGGCGGAGGTCCTGGCCCGCTCGGGCCATACCGTCGTGCTGTGGAGTCCCGACACGCCACGGCTGACCGCACAGAGCCGGCGTCAGCTTCACGGCGTGCAGCAGCCGGTGCGCCTGGATCTTACGCCCAGCGCTTGGAGTAGCGCCGTCGCGGCCGACGTGCGCGAGCCGGCCCCCCCGCGCGAATCCCGCACCGACTTCCATCCGCTGGTCGACGCGGTGGTGGCCGACTGCTCCCAGGCTGAGTACGTGGCCCGCTGGCAGGTGCTCGATGACTTCGAAACCCGCTACTACGACCGGGCCGGCAACGAGGCGGCCTCGCAGTGGATGTACGACGAGTTCGTCTCCTTCGGGCTGACGGCCGAGTTCCACGAATACAACCACAACGGCACCCGCCGCAACGTGGTCGGCACCCTGCCCGGCCTGGTGCACCCCGACCAGGTGGTCTACATCACCGGCCATTTCGACAGCATCAGCGAAGACTACGACCACGCGCCAGGCGCCGACGACAACGCCAGCGGCACGACCGCCTTTCTGGAAGCCGCCCGGGTGTTGAGCCAGTACGCCTTCGAGTACACGATCAAGTTCGCCGGCTTCAACAGCGAGGAGCAAGGCTTGATCGGGTCGGCCGCCTATGTGGCCCACATCGCCAGCCAAGGCGAGAACGTGGTCGGCTGCATCAATCTCGACATGATCGCGTACCGGGGCACCGATCCGGCTCCGCCCGACTTGATCTTGTACACGAACACCGCCTCCCAGGACATCGCCCATCTCTATGAAGACGCCTGCCTGGAGTACTTCCCCAACGACCTCGAGCCGATCGTGCTGGTCGAGGCCATCTCGGCCTCCGATCACGCCTCCTTCTGGAACCACGGCTATCAGGCCATCCTGGCCATCGAGGAAGAGGCCTGGGGCGGAGACTTCTGCCCGTGGTATCACACCTCCCAGGATCGCATCGAACAGTACCCGCAGGACTACCCAACCCACTGCGCCACCGCGGCCATTGCGGCGGTTGCGCAGCTTGCCGCCCCCATGCAGCCGGACACGCCCTATCTCACGATGGAGAGCTTCATCATCGACGACGATGCCACCGGCGCCTCCCAGGGCAACGGCAATGGCGTACCCGAGTACGGCGAGACGATCGAGCTCACGATCACCCTCGGCAACCTCGGCCAGCAAGATGGCACCGGGATCTCCGGACTCCTCGGCTGCGACGACGAGTTCGTCACGCTTCTGACCGCGGAAGCGAGCTTCGGCACGATCCCGGCCTTCGGCGGCACCGGGTCGAACACGACTCCCTTCGTCTTCTCGATCAGCGCCGACGTTCCCGACCTGCACGAGCTGGCCTTCTCTCTCACCGTCAACGCCCCGCCCGAAGAGCTGGACTTGGCCATGACCGCCTATGCACCGGATCTGCGGGTCGTGGACCTCACGATCGACGATACGGCCGGCGGCAACGGCAATGGGATCCCGGAGGCGGGCGAGGACCTGGTGGTGGGTCTGACCGTGGCGAACGCCGGCAGCGTGAGCGCGCCCGAGGTCAACGCCAGCCTGGACGGCGGAGCCTTCCTGACCACCGATCCCACGCCGCAGGGATTGGGTACCCTCGAGCCCGACGGGGTTGCCGGCGCCGACTTCGCGGTGTCGGTGGCCGCCGAAGCGCCGGAACTCTACTCCTCGCGCTTGTGGCTGACGCTGCTGGATACGGCCGGCTACGACCGGATCGAGGAAGTGCTCTTCAACATCGGCGACCTGTTTGCCGACGACATCGAGGACGGGGGCGGATCCTGGGACCACTACGCCGGCGCAGCCGGCTTCAGCGACGAGTGGCACGTCGACACCTACCGCAACCACACCTACGGCGGCAGCCAGGCGTGGAAGTGCGGCGGCGTCGGCGCGGCCGACTATGGCAATCTCTTGTACGCCGTGCTCGAGTCGAGCCCCTTCACCCTGCCGGCCGGCTCCACGCTCACCTTCTGGCACTGGATCGATGCCGAGACGAGCTCGGCCTATCCCGAGTACGCCTACGACGGCGGCCTGGTGGAGATCTCGATCGACGGCGGGCCGTGGGAGACCTTGACGCCCGAGGGCGGCTACCCGCACCTGGTTCGCGAGGGCGGCACCCCGGGCCCGTTCGATGCGGAAACGCCCATCTACAGCGGATCACACGACTGGGCGCCGGCAGTCTTCGACCTGAGCGGCTACGAGGGCAGTGCGCGGGTGCGCTTCGCCTTCGGCAGCGACGGCGCGGCCACCGAAGAGGGCTGGTACATAGACGATCTGCAGCTGATCCTGCCCACCTCGGAGGTGGGCGCCGATCCGGCCCCCCAGGTTCGCCGACTGCATCTGAGCCCGGCTCAGCCGAATCCGGCCCGCACGGGCACGACCGTCCGGCTCTCGCTGCCCTCGGCACAACATGCCCAGGTCCGCGTCTTCGACCTGGCCGGCCGCCTGGTGCAAACGCTGCACGACGGAG
Source organism: uncultured bacterium (assembly GCA_964654025.1). Lineage (GTDB taxonomy): Bacteria > Eisenbacteria > RBG-16-71-46 > CAIMUX01 > WJJG01 > CAYQJL01. The sequence goes on along the minus strand of CAZZIF010000155.1, from coordinate 1,149 downwards.
TGATTGAGCGTGGCGATCACGCATTCGCGTGGGAGGGACGCGGCGCGGACGGACACCGCGCGGATCCCGGCGTCTACTTCATCCGGGTCCAGGCGGAAGGTGCCGAGCGGTCGACGCGGGTCTTCTTGATCCGTTGACCTACGCGGCCAAAGCTTCGCGGCGAGTTCTTGAAGGACCTAAGGGTCATGGGCGAGAAGCGGACGAGATCACCGTCGGGCCGCAGCCGGAGGTGGCCGCGGGCGCCTGCGCTCGCCGCAGCTGGGCTGTGCCTTGCCGTCGCCTTGCCGGCTTCCGCGATTCTTGCTCGGGGCGGGCCACCCCGCGGGCCGACCACCCCGAACGATCCGCCTACCCAGCCCGCCGGCGATGACCCGGCCGAGCAGGCGGACCGGCTGTGGAAGACCGGGGAGTATCGCGAAGCCGACCGGGTGGCGCAGCAGGGCCTGGCGGCAACGCGCAGCCACCCTGACACGACAACCCACGCGTCGCTTCTCGAGTGGGTGCTTCGCTCAGCCCGTGCTGCTTTCTCAGCCGGCAGGATCGAGGCAGCCGAATCGCTCTACACAGAGGCGCTCGACTCGATCGGCCCGGTTCCGATCACGGCGAGCAGGTGGGAGGCGCTGCGGGGCCTGCGAGATATTGCCCTCGATCGCAGGGACACCGAGACCGCGCTATCTCGCGGCGAGGACTGCCTCGCGGCCGGCGAGAGGCTCTGTGGGCCCGCCGCCTCCGGGCCGGCCGCCGATCTGGCGGCCCTCGCGAGCGCGCACCTGCTGGCCGATCACATCGATGCAGCCGACAGCTTGATCGCCGGAGCGATTGGCCGCGCTCTCGCCGAGACGAGCCGGACCGTTTCAATCGGCACCGCCGAATCGGTGTCGGCCAGTCTGTGCCGCCTGGATTCGGCCGACCTCGGAGCGCTCTACCAGGAGCAAGCACTCATCCTTCTGCGGCGGGGACGTTTCGCCCAGGCGGAAGAGACCTACCGGCGCGCCCTGGGCATGCTGGAGCAGGATCTGGGCCCCAATCACCCACGCATCACCCCGGCGCTGGGCGGCGTGGCCATCGTGCATCGCCGGCAGGGCAACTTCGCCGCAGCGCGCGAGGCCTACGAGCGCATCCTCGAGATCCGTACCCGCGCCTACGGCC
>CAZZIF010000154.1:0-9430 GCA_964654025.1 uncultured bacterium | reverse complement strand
GTCTCGACACTGGCGTCACGCGATCGTCCTCCTCCCTGGCACGGCCTCTCCGGCAGGCAGCGCCGCCTCAGCAAGCACGGCCTCTCCGGCAGGCAGCGCCGCCTCAGCAAGCACGGCCTTCCCGGCAGGCAGGGTTCCCCTTGCGAGGCCCAGCCGCCTTGGCGAGCGAGATCGAGGACCGGAGCCGGCCGTAAGCCGAGTTCTGTCCGAACCACACGCGGTTCACCGCACGCGGTTCGTGGTGATCATTTATCTGGGCCGTCCGTTACCGGCCGGCTCAAGCGACCAACCCGGAAGTTGCGCGAGGCGGGCCACCTCATCCTTCCCTACTTGGTCTTGCTCCAGGTGGGGTTTACCGAGCCACCGGCGTCACCGCCAGTGCTGGTGAGCTCTTACCTCACCGTTTCACCCTTACCCCGGTACGCGGCCGATTCGCAGAGGAAGCGGCCTCCCGGGGCGGTTTATTTTCTGTGGCACTTTCCTTAGGATCACTCCCACTGGGGGTTACCCAGCACCCTGCCCTGTGGAGCTCGGACTTTCCTCGAACGTCCGCGCACCATGACGGCGGCGAACGCCCGCGATCACCTCACCGACTCCGGTCTCCCATTTCGTTTCATCTCATCGGGTTGACGCCGGTAACCGGCGCCCTTCCCGAGCGATTCCTTCGGGACACTTCTTCACTTCTTCTACCGAACTCTGCGGCCCTCCAGTTCCGCGCTCCGCCCTTTCGTGTGGCACCGCCTCCGCCGTCCGCCCGGCTCGGGTGATCACGCATTCGACCCTTCGCGCGACATCGGTACCAGAAAGCGGCCGCACCCCTCGCAGAAGAGGATCTCCTTGCCCTGGCGAACCTGGTTCAGGACTTGCGGCGGCAAGCCGTAGTGGCACCCCGAGCAGCTTCCATCTGCCACCGTGGCAATCGCGCGATCACCGCGCGACTCGCGCAGTCGTTCGTACTTCGAAAGGACCTTCACGGCCAGCTGCTCGAGCAGGGCATCACGCCGGCGCGTGAGCGTACCCATCGCCCGCCCAACCTGGTCGGCCGACTGCTCGGCGGCTGTGCGCGCGGCCGCGGTTGCCTCCGATGCCAACCGGACCTTCTCCTCCAGCTTATCGAGGGTGGACTGAATCGCTTCCTCTTTCTCCATCAGCTCGAGAATCTGATCTTCCCACTCCCCGACCGTACGTTCCGCGTTGGCGATCTCCTTGAGCAAGGCCTGGTACTCGGTGTTGTTCTTGACCTCGTTCACCTTCTTCTCGAAGTGCTTCTTGCGCTCTCGGGTGGTGGCGACTTCCCGCTCGGCGTCTCGGCGCTGGTTCGCCGCGAGCGCCAGCGAGCGCTTCGCCTCGGCATGGGCCTCCCGGGCGGTGGTCTCTTCGCCAAGCTGGCGTTGGAGCTGGGAGTTACAGGCCTGCAAATGCGCCCGATGTTCCAGAATCCGCTCGTCGAGATCATGTATCTTCTGGAGAATCAGGATGGGCTCGCTCATCGGCAACCTCCGTGCTGCGCGCCGGACCGGAGCGCCGGACCGGAGCGCCGGACAGGAGAGGAAAGAAAGAGGGCGCGCCCGCAAAGCACGCCCCCTTCGAACGACATGGATGCGGCGCGAAAGCCTACGATCCATACTTGGGCGGTACAGGACTTGAACCTGTGACCCCCGGCTTGTGATGCCGATGCTCTACCAACTGAGCTAACCGCCCTTGTGCCTGCCACCCCGGACCCGCCGCCGGCGTTTCCTTGCGGGTGCTTGGGCCCACTTGGATTCGAACCAAGGACCAGCCGGTTATGAGCCGGCGGCTCTAACCACTGAGCTATGGGCCCCAAGTCTCGATCAGCGGGCGAGAAGCACTCTAGCAGAGCTTCCGTCCGCAGGTCAATCATCGCCTCGAGGCCCCTCGGTCGATCCACACCTCACGGGCACGTGCCTTGCGCGCGGGCACCCGGCCCTAGACCATCTCCAGGAAGTTGTGCAACCGGCGACGCCGCGTCGGATGACGAAGCTTGCGCAGCGCCTTCGCCTCGATCTGGCGAATCCTCTCGCGCGTGACGTTGAAGAACGCACCCACCTCTTCCAAGGTGCGCGGGCAACCATCCTCGGTCAAGCCAAAGCGTAGCCGAATCACCCGGGCCTCGCGCTTGGTAAGCGTATCGAGCACCTTGTTGACCTCGTCGCGCAGCATGGCGAAGGTTGCCGAGTGCGCCGGCGAAATCGCCGAAGTATCCTCGATGAAGTCGGCCAGGTTCGAGTCGTCGTCCTCACCGATCGGCCGGTCCAGGCTGATTGGCTCCTGGGCCGCCTTCAGGACGCTCTTGACCTTCTCGGCCGGCAGATCCAGCCGCGACCCGATCTCCTCGGGCGAGGGCTCGCGTCCCAGGTCCTGCACGAGCTTGCGCGAGGTGCGCACGACCTTGTTGATGGCCTCGATCATGTGGACCGGCACCCGAATCGTGCGCGCCTGATCCGCAATCGCCCGGGTGATCGCCTGACGGATCCACCAGGTCGCATAGGTGGAGAACTTGTACCCCTTGCGGTAATCGAACTTGTCGACCGCGCGCATGAGCCCGCTGTTGCCTTCCTGGATCAGATCCAGGAACTCGAGGCCGCGGTTGGTATACCGCTTGGCGATCGAGATGACGAGGCGCACATTGGCCTCGATCATCTCCTTCTTGGCTTGCTCCCGCTCCTCCAGTGCCTGCCGGATAACTCGCAGGTGGGCGTGCACCACGGGCCCCTTCAGGCCGGCTTCGGATTCGATCCGGCGAACCTTGCGACGCGCATTGCGGTAGGCCTTGTTCAGCTCGGTCTCTTCGGCGAGCAGCGCCTGGAGGGCCTCGTCGTCGGCTTTCTTGCGGCGGGCCTTGCCGGTCTTGTTCGTCTTGCCGGCCTTGCTGCGTGACGTGCTCGCAGTCTTCTTCTTGCCGCGCGCCGGCTTGACCGCGAGACCTTCGAACTCGGAAATCTTGACCTGCACCTCGTGCAGACGCTCTTCGAACTCCTGCGCCTCCCGCTCGGCCTCGAACAGGCGCGCCTCCTCCCGGTGCAGGCGGGCGTGGATGCGCTCGATCAGCTTCGGGCTCGCTCCGAGCTTCTTGATCTCCTCGCCCAGCTTCTTGTGCGCCTTCTCGCGGTGGGCTTCCACCTGGGCACGCTTGCGCTCGGAGAGCCGGCGGGCGAGCTGCTGCTCGTGCTTGAGATACTCGGCATGGCGCTTCGCCACGCGGCTCACGCACTGAATGGCCCGCCGCCGCTCCTTCTTGCTGGAGAAGTCGGCGGTCCAGTTGCCCATGTCGATCTGGACCAGGTCCTCGATCTTCGCCCGGTTCTCTTTGAGCTTATCCGCCGTCAGCGTCAGATCGCGAACCGCCCAGGGCAGCAGGAACATCGTGCCCTGAATCTTCTCCTCGGCCGCTTCGATCCGCTTCGCGATCGTGACCTCGCCCTCGCGATTCAAGAGCGGGACCTTGCCCATCTCGCGCAAGTACATGCGCACCGGGTCGTCGTAGCGAATTGCGGGGGTGAGAGTTGGCCGGGCCGGCGTACGTTCCTCCTCGGCCTGACGAACTTGTTTGACCTTCCGCCGGGCTTCTTCCTCCGACTCGAAGACGTCCAGCCCGAGCTCGCGCATCATGACATAGGCGTCGTCCATCGCCGTCACCTGATGGGCGATGTCTCTCTCGGCCTCGGTCTGCTCGAGGATCTGGTCTTCCGTCAGATAGCCTTGGCGGAGAGCAAGGGCCCGCAATTCCTGAGCGGGCTTGGCAGTTTTCGACTTCGCCATGCGTAGGAGTCCTCCAGACAAGAACTTCCGATACTAGGTCGGTTTCTTGGTTTAGTCCAGCGCTTTCTGAGAGCGGATGGACTGTCCGCCCCCGCGCAAACCCGACAGTGTTCGGGCCAGATCCAGCTTACGCTGCAACAGGCTCGCCAGTTGCTCGTCGGGGTCGCCCTCCCGTTCAAGACTGCGGATCTCGTAGCCCACGACCTCCAGCTCGGCCTCCAGGGCCTGCTCGCGAAGGTGGCGCACCAGGTCTTCGCGGAACTGCTCTCCGATTTCCGTAGGAGAATCCTCGAGCAGGAATCCAACGTCGAACCGTTCACCCAATCCCAGCTCCCGCCCGATGCGTCGTACGATCTCCGGCGGGGCCGGCGGCTGCCCGGCCCGCGCGCGTTCGTCCAACCAAACGAGCACTTCGCGAAGACCCTCGCGCAGGCTCGCCACGCCGCGGGCAGCCTCCCGCAACTGACCGACCGCCTCGGGTTGTGAAACGGCCAGCCGCAATACGGCCTGCTCGAGCGGCGTCAGCCGAAGCGGCGCCCCCTCCGAGCCGACTTCCTGGCCCATCGGCGTCCCCGCGCCTGCCCCGCGGCTTGCCCCGCGGCTTGCCCCGCGTCCGGCCCACGACCCGCGTCCGTTCCCCAGGTCGCCCATCCCACCCCGCCCCGCCAGACGGGCATCTTGGTCGGAGACGAGGCGGTCGACCTCCTGTCGCAGTACACGCGCCGCGATGCGGCCCCTTTCGGCGGCTTCGTCGACCATCATCTCGCGCGCCACCACGTTGCCCACCTTCGCCACCAGCTGGGCCAGGCGCTGGATGGCCGGGGGGCCGTCCACGCCCTGGCGGCGCAGGCTCTCGAGGGCGAAGGCCACCGGGCTGGCGGGGGCCTCGAGCAGGCCGCGCAGCCGCGCCAGCTCTCCCGATCGGATCATGTCGTCCGGGTCGAGGCCCTCGGGGAGAGAGACGATCCCGATCTCGGAGTTGATCGGCAAGGTTTCCTCCATCGCACGCCAGGCGGCCTTCTCGCCGGCGGCGTCGCCGTCGAAGAGCAGGACAACCCTCGGGGTGTAGCGCAACAGGAGCTGGGCATGCTCGCGGGTCCAGGCGGTCCCACACGGCGCCACCACGCCGTGCAGTCCGGCGGCCGCCATCGCCAGGGCGTCGAAGTAACCCTCCACGACCACGGCCCGGCCGTTCTCGCGAATGGCCGCGCGTGCCTGGGGCAGCCCAAAAAGCACGCGCCCCTTTTTGTACACCGCCGTCTCGGGAGAATTCAGGTATTTCGGGGTGGCGTCGGCACTCATGGCCCGCGCGCCGAAGCCGATCGGATCACCGGCCACCGAGAGGATCGGTATCACGATGCGGTCGCGGAAGCGGTCGTAGAGCCGGCCGCTCTCGGTCTGCCCGATGAGGCCGGCCGCGACCAGGATCTCGACCGAGTACTTCTTGTGCAGGTAGGCGAGGAGCACCCCACCAGCACCAGGCGCATAGCCGACGTAGTAGGCGCGCAACACCTCTTCGGGAATGCCGCGATCGGCCAGATACCGCCGTCCGGTCTCGCCCGTGTCGGCTCCAAGAGCCGCGCGATAGAACCGGACCGCCTCCCGGTGAGCTTCGATCAAGGATCCGCGGTCGGGCCCCTTGGGACCCTGCCGCTGCGGCAAGTCGATCCCGGCGCGCCGGGCGAGTTTCTCGAGCGCCTCGGGGAAGCTCAGGCCGTCGTGCTTCATGATGAAGCTGAAGACGTCGCCGCCCTCGCCGCAGCCGAAGCAGTAGTAGAGCTGCCGGTCGGGACTCACGTGGAAGGAGGGAGTCTTCTCCTTGTGGAACGGACAGCAGGCCTTGAAGCTCCGCCCTGCGGGACGCAGATCGAGATAGGTCCCCAGAACCTCCACGACGTCGGAGGCTTCGCGGACACGCTCGACGATATCCTCACCCGCAGGTCCCACCACCACGAACACCTTTCCGTCCCTGGTCCGGCCCGGAATCCGGGCACGGGCCGCTTCCTACCGCGACGCCGAATCGCTTGAGGCCGCCCCCTTCTCCAGGAACGCGATCGTGACGCCCCACCCGCCCTCGCCGGGCTCGCCCTCACGATGGGACACGACGGCGCTGAGCCGGTCGAGCACTTCCAGTACACGCTTGCGCAGGGCTCCGGTTCCCTTGCCGTGGATGATGCGGACCCGGGTCACCCCGGCCATCACCGCCCGGTCCAGGAACTGCTCGAGCCGCTCCTCGCAGGCCTGCTGATCCAGACCCCTGAGATCGAGTTCCCCCCGCAGAGCTTCGCTCATCGCCTCGGCGCTTTCCTCCGGCACCCGGACCCCGGCAACCGCCTCGCGAGGGCCCTCCAGTCCCGGTTCCCGGGGCGTCTCGAGGTCCTCGCGCGATACACGCACGCGCACGCCGCGATGGTCGACCCAAACGCGATCGCGCTCCCCCCCGGTCTCACCGATGACCACATCGACGCCCAGGCTGCGCGCGAAGGCCCGGGCGCCCGGGACGATTTCTTCGGCCAACAGCGGACGACCGGCCTCGGCCGCGCCCGCCTGATCCACCCGCAGAGGCGCCGGCTCGCGCCGCTTGCGCAGATTGGCCACCTCTCGCTCGCGCGCGTGCACCCAGCGCCGGACCTCGGCCGCCGATGGAGCAGCCGCCTGGGAACCGGCCGAGGGCGAACCAGCCGACGACGAGGCGGCCGACGACGAGGCGGCCGACGCGTCGGCCCCATCCCCGCGATGGTGGCCTCCGCGGGGCGGCCTGGCGCCAGTCATCCTCTCGCTCTGTCTGGCTTCACGGGCCGCAAGCCGTTTCTCGCGCGCCTCGAGCGATGCGATGCGCTCCTTCGTGTCACGCATCAACCGCCGCAGTTCCCCAAAGACCCGATCCTCGGCCAGTGCCTTCTCCAGCTTCAGCCGGTCCATCTTCTCGTGGAGCTGGGCCGTGAGCTGCTCGAATCGCTCGCGCGAGGCGGCCAGTCGCTCCCGGTCGCGGGCGGTCTGCTCGCGCTCGGCCCCCACGGCGGTCCGCTCGGCCTGGATTTGCGCCAGGAGCGTCTCGGTCTGCACCCGCTCCTCGTCCATCAGCGCCCGGGCGCGATCAAGCACCGTGGGCGCCCACCCCTCGCGCCGCGCCAGCTCGAACGCATGGGACCGGCCCGGCAGGCCGACGTACAAGGTATAGGTCGGCGAGAGCGTTTCGGGGTCGTGTTCCATGGCCGCGTTGGCAAAACCGGCGGCATCGGCGGCAAACGTCTTGAAGGCCCCCAGGTGGGTGGTCGTGACGCACAGCGTACCTCGGCGGCCGATCTCCTCGAGCAACGCCACCCCGAGGGCCGCCCCTTCATCGGGGTCGGTGCCGGCTCCCAGCTCATCGATCAGCACCAGGCTACGCTCCCCGGCCTCACTCAGAATGGCCTTCATGTTGCGCAGATGACCGGCATAGGTGCTCAGATCGAAGTCGAGGGACTGTTCGTCCCCGATGTCGACGTAGACGCCGTCGATCCAGGGCACGACCGTACCCTCGGCAGCCGGGACGAACAGCCCCGCCATGGCCATGAGCACGAGCAGCCCAACCGTTTTCAGAACGACGGTCTTCCCCCCCATGTTCGGCCCGCTGACGACCAAGGCGTGGCGGCCGTCGTCCAGGTCTAGTTGCAGAGGCACGACCTCGCGTCCGGCGGCCATGTGCAGCAGAGGGTGCCTGGCCTGCACGAGGCGTAGACGGCGGCCGGTCTCATCCAGGTGGGGCATCGAAGCCTCGAGTTCCTCGGTGAGCCGGGCCCGGGCGTTCAGCTCATCCAACGCCGCGAGGGCCGATTGGGATTCGGAGAGCGCTGGACCGTGCTCGCGGACCCAGGTGGTCAGCTCGCGAAGGATGCGATGGACCTCCATGCGTTCGTCGGCTTCGAGTTCGGCCAGGCTGTTGTTGAGATCGATCACATCGAGCGGCTCGACGTAGACGGTCTTGCCGGTCGCCGACCGGTCGTGGACGATTCCGCGCACCCGCCTCTGGTCCGCGGCCGCCACGCTGAGCACATAGCGTCCCGCACGCAAGGTCACGAAGGAATCCTCGCCGCTCTCCCGGAACGACCGGCTCATGCCACCCAGGCGCTGGCTCACGTCCTGTTGTCGCCGGCGCAAGCGGCCCCGGATGCTACGCAGCTCGCTACTGGCCTCATCCCGAACCTCCCCGGCAGGATCGAAGGTGCGGCCGATGCGCCGCGCGAACTCCGCGTCGCCGGTGAGGCGGTCGGCCAGCGCGGCCAGGCCGGGATAGGCCTCCCGGCGGGCGTCGGCGCGGAACACACCCTGCACGCGCTTCGTGAGCCCTAGCATGCGGGCGATGGCGGTGAATGCCTCCGGTTCCAGGACGCTCCCGGTCACGGCGGCCTGCTCGATGACCGGATCGAGATCGGGCACGGGGATCTCCGGCCAGCTGGGTTCCTGAAGACGCAAGGCGAGTGTCTGGCGCAAAAGGTCGAGCATGGCGCGCGCCTCGGCGATCGTCGCCAGTGGCGCGAGCGCTCGCAGACGCCGTCGCCCCGGCTCCGACGCGGCCCGGGCGCAGAGGAGATCGGCGATGCGCGAGAACTCCAGAGAATCCAGAGCGTGTGGATTCAACCGCTCCTCCGCATCGAAAGGTCAGAATACGACAACACCCGGATCTCCTCGTGGGGAGATCCGGTAGTCAACAACGGATGAATGCAGGAACCTGCGGGTCAGGCGCGCTGGTGCTACCGACCCCGGGACTTGGACAAGGCCTTGCGGCGCGCGGCGTTTTCCTTCCGCTTGCGGCGTTCGCTCGGCTTCTCGAAATGCTGGTGCTTGCGGAGATCCGAGAGGATACCCGCCTTCTCACACTTCTTTTTGAAACGGCGTAGTGCGCTTTCGAAGGACTCGCCGTCTTTGACCCGTACTCCGGGCATGAGGAGATCGCCCCCTTCCAACGTCGTCAAAGGTGATTGGATCGATCGTGCACAGATACCGAAAGTACACGATGCCGAGCGAGTTTATCGGCCGGAAAGGGCCGAAGTCAACTGGAATCGCACACAAAGAGGTCCCACGCGGAGGCGGGACCAAGCAATCCTCGCCGGACCGGGGACGGCAGCCACGGACTCTGTAGAGCGACTCGCGGACACAGGCCCCACGTGCCTCCCTCACGGCTGCGTATGCCATGGATGCTCATCCGGCTTACCGTCCGCCAGCCCCCGAGGTGGTCGTTGGTTGCGAGAGAGAGCTAACAACCACCCGGGCAGACTGCACGCCCCGTGCCACGAAACTTGCGCGTCGCGCGCGTGGCAGGGCTTCACGAACATCCCTACTAAATTATTCATATAAAAGGAGTTAGGGCATGTAGCCCGTCTTGCCTGCGGCTTGGTCCGGGCCGTGGCGGCATCAGAAAACCCAGAGGTCGTGGCGCCTCGACGACGGAAATCTGAGACACCACCTTCGGCCCGGCCCGCTGCTCCCGCTCCTGCTTCCTGCTCGCGCCTGTCCCTGCCGCCCGTGAAGCCCGCGTTGCGCGGCTGAACGACCTCACCTACAGTCTGTCCAGAACCCGAGCGGATGAGTGCGTCACATCGACGGCAGCCAGGAAGGCAAGAGACCATGGAATCCAGCGTCCAGCACATGATCCCGCCCATCCCGCCCC
>CAZZIF010000153.1:8860-9462 GCA_964654025.1 uncultured bacterium | reverse complement strand
AGAGTCCGACCCTTCAGAGTCTGACCCGTTGAATCCCGGTCCTTTCAATGACTAGCTCACCGGCTCCGCTATGATCCCCCCGCCCAAGACGAGATCCCCGTCGTAGAGGACGACCGTCTGCCCCGGCGTCACCGCTAACTGCGGCTCCTCGAAACGGAGTTCGAGGCCATCCTCCCCGATGGGCACGGCCTTGGCCGGCGCACTCGGGTGGCGGTAGCGAATCTGCGCCTGAACCCGAATCGGACCTTCCGGCCGGGACCGGGAAATCCAGTTCATTCGCTCGGCCCGTAATCCCGCGCTCAAGACGTGCTCCTTGGAGCCGACCGTGATTTCGTTGGTGCGCGGATCGATGGCCGTTACGTACAGCGGATGCGGCGCGGCGATCCCCAGCCCGCGCCGCTGACCAATCGTGTAGAACGCGATGCCGCGGTGGGTTCCCAGACGACGCCCGGCCGCATCGACGATCGGTCCAGGCCGGGCGGTCCCCGCGAAGAAGGTCTCGTGGAGCCCGGTGGCGAAGTCTTGGCTCTCGGGCTCGGCCTCCACGCCCAAACCCAGAGCGGCCGAGCGTTCGCGCACCTCGGCCTTGGTGAATTCGCCCA
>CAZZIF010000153.1:0-8850 GCA_964654025.1 uncultured bacterium | reverse complement strand
CCCAGCGGGAAGAGAGATCGCGCCAGCTGGTCCTGACGCAGGGCAGACAGAAAATAGGACTGATCCTTCGCGTGATCGCAGCCGCGCAGCAGTTGTCTCCGGCCGCTCGCGGCGTCGAACTCTACACGGGCGTAGTGGCCGGTCGCGAAGAGGCGGGCGGCGAGCCCGGCGGCCTGTGCCGCGTCCCACAGCGCACCAAATTTGACGGTCCGGTTGCACCGCACGCAGGGATTCGGTGTACGGCCGGCCTCGTACTCGCGCCGGTAGTCATCGAGCACTTCGCTGTGATAGGCCGCGCGCACATCGATCAGGTGGTGGTCGATGCCCAGACGGGCGGCCACCCGCCGCGCCAGAGCTATCTCCTCGGCTTCGCCCGGCCCATAGCATCCGTGAAACGTCGCCGGCAACTCGTCCGCGGCGACGAACTCGCCTCCATAGGTCTGCATGGTCACGCCGGTGACCCGGTAGCCCCGCTCGAGAAGCAGCGCGGCGGCCACCGAGGAATCGACGCCGCCGCTCATGCCCACCAGAACGTGTGTACCATTCATGATCGGATCCCGCCCGCTGCCTACGGGGTCCCCTCGCCCAACTTGCTGGCAAACGCCTTCCAGCTCCGGGCATACTCGTCGAGCCGTGCGTTGACCTTACCGAAGACCGACTCGGCCGGGTAGGACCCATCATCGACCGCTTCCCCGGCCGGTGTGCGGGCCCGCACGGCGGCCCGCACGGCGGCCGGCACACCGGCCGGTACACCAGTCAAAAGCTCGATGCCTTCCTCGATGGTTCGAACGGCGTAGACATGGAACGTCCCCTTCGAGACGGCCTCGATCACCCGCGGAGCGAGCATGAGGTCCTTGACGTTGGCCTCGGGAATCATCACACCCTGCGTGCCGGTGAGCCCACGCTCGGCGCAGATGTCGAAGAAGCCCTCGGTCTTCTCGTTGACGCCGCCGATCGGCTGAATCTCGCCATGCTGGTTGACGCTGCCGGTCACGGCAATGTCCTGTCGCAGCGGAATCCCCGACAGGGTGGACAGCAGACCGTAGATCTCGGTCGAGGAAGCGCTGTCGCCGTCGATGCCGCCATAGGACTGCTCGAAGCAAATCGAGGCATTGACCGCCAGCGGGCGGTCTTGCGCAAAGAGGCTGCGCAGGTAGCCTTCCAGGATCAAGATTCCCTTGTTGTGGGTCTTGCCGCTCAAGTCGGCCTCGCGCTCGATATTGACGATCCCATCTTTGCCCAGCGAAGCCTTGACCGTGATACGCGATGGCTGGCCGAAGGCGTAGTCGCCCATGTCGAGCACCGAAAGGCCGTTGAGCTGACCGACGCGGGCACCTTCGGTGTCGATGAAGACCACCTTCTCGCTTATCAGCTCGTGCACCTTCTCCCGCATGAGGTTGACTCGTCGCTCACGCTGCTGGATGGCCTTCTGCACGTGTTCGGCAGAGACCTCCTCGCTCCCCGCCTCTCGCGCCCACAGGCAGGCCTCCCGGATCACGTCGGCGATGACGCTGAACCGCGTCGAGAGCTTGGTCTGCCGGCCCGCCAGTCGAACACCCAGCTCCACGAGCGAACTTAGCCCGCTCGTACTCACCGGCAGCAGCTTCTCCTCGGCGGTGATCTTGCGGGCGAAATTGAGATACTTGTCCACGCTCTCATCCGAGCGGGACATAACCGTGTCAAACTCGGCCTTCACCTTGAAGATTTTGCGGAAGTCATCGTCGTGATTGAACAAGATGTGGTAGGCGTATCGATCTCCCAAGACCACGATCTTGACATCCAGCGGGATGGGCGCGGGCTTCAGGGCCGAGACCGACATGACGTAGTAGGGATCGAAAGTCTGGATGTCGATCTGCTGGTGCTTCAAGGCCCGCTTGAGCGATACCCAGACGCCGGGCTCGACGATCGCGTCCATGAGGTTCAAGACGAGCGTGCCGCCGTTCGCGCGCAGGAAGCTTCCCGACTTGATCTTGGTGAAATCGCTGGCCCAGTGCCCGCTGCGATCGATGACCCGTTCGATGGTCCCAAAGAGGTTGCGATAGTTGGGGCTCGTCTCGACGATCACCGGCGGGGCAGTGGTCTTCGAATTATCGACCAGCACGTTGACCATGAAGTCGCGGTAACGGTCCTCGGTCTTTCCCTTCTGCGGTCCGCTTTGCTCCTTCTTGGCTTCCTCCTCGTTGTCGGTGAAGCGTTCCATGTTGTCCAGGATGGCCTCCTGAACCTCGCTCAAGTACTCGAGCACCTCCTCACTGTCGTACTCGGCCTTCAGATCTTTGATGTAATCGGTAACCGCCGGCTGGCCGAAGCGTTTCTGCAGCTTCGACATCTCATCCCGCAGCTCGCGCTTCAAATCACGCACCGCCTTGAAAGCCTTCTCCATCTCGGCGCTGAGGGCTTCGTACTTGCCGCGCAAGCGCTCAAACTCACTGCGGTTGAACTTGTCTTGATCGGTGAGCGCCTCGAGCTTCTCCATCTGGACCGGCTCGCCGGCGATCATCGGCGCGATCTCCGGCTTGGAGAAGGGACCCATCTGGACTTGAATGAGCACGAAGTTCTCGCGCTGGATCTTCTCCTCGAAGTCCTTCAGGATCGACTTCTCGCGTTCCTTGAACTCCTCGACGGTCGCCTTCATACGATCCTTGAAGACGTCACTTTCGTAGATCTGAACGATGTTGCGATGCATGTTGATGACGAGCATCTCCATGTCGCGCTTCAGCCGGCAGCCGTCGCCGGCCTTGAGCAAGATCGACCGCGGGCGGTCGGCATCCCGGAAATTGTTCACATACACGATGTCGGGCGGCAGCTCGCGTCCCGCATCGACCGTGTTGAGCAAGTGGCGCACGGTCGTCATCTTGCCCGTCCCAGACAGACCCGCCACGTAGATGTTGTATCCCTTGCTACGCATCTTCAGGCCCAAGGTGATCGCGTCGATCGCGCGGTCCTGGCCGATGATGCCTTCGAAGTCCGGCAACTCCGCCGTGCTCTTGACACCGCACCCGGATAGATCGCACTGCCATCGAAGCTGATCGGGCACAAGTTCCAGTGTCGCAACGTCACGGGGAGAAGCGTTTGCTCCGCCCGCCCCGGTGCGCTTCCCGGAGCCTTCCCCCGCACTCATCCCCGAACTCATCCCGGAGCTCATCCCCGAACTCATCCCGGAACTCATCCCGGAGCTCATCCCGGAGCTCATCCCCGAACTCATCCCCGAACTCATCCCGGAGTTCTCCTCGGGACCCTGTCCGCCGCTCCTGTCGCCGCTCCTGTCGCCGCTCTTATCGCCGCTCTTTCCGCTCGCCATTCCCGTCCTCGCTTTCTACTGGGCGGTAGCTGCCTCATCCGAGGTCCAGGGGGAACTCCCGCAGAACCTCGTTCAACTGCGTCTTGGCGTCGGTCGATGGACGCCGCTCCCCGATCAGAAGGGCACAAGGGGTACTGAACTCTCCCGCCGGAAACGTGCGGGGCCAGCTTCCCGGAATCACCACACTGCCGGCCGGCACGCGGCCCTTGTGAACGACCGGCTGTTCACCGCGCACATCGACGATCGGGGTCGAGGCGGTGAGCACCACCCCGGCGCCCAGCACGGCACCGGTCTCGACCCGCACCCCTTCGACCAGGATGCAGCGCGAGCCGATGAACGCGCCGTCTTCGACGATCACCGGCATGGCCTGCACCGGTTCCAGGACGCCGCCAATGCCCACGCCGCCCGAGATGTGCACTTCGCGTCCCACCTGGGCGCCACTGCCCACCGTGGCCCAGGTGTCGATCATCGTGCCTTCCCCGACATAGGCGCCAATGTTGACATAGCCGGGCATCAAGACCACGCCCGGGGCCAGATAGCTTCCGTAGCGGGCCGTGCCCGGAGGCACCACCCGGACATGCCGCTCGGCGAGATCCTGCTTGATCGGAATCCGGTCCCGAAAGCGCAAAGGCCCTGCCTCGCTGGGTTCGGCTTCGCGGTGGCGGAAATACAGCAGAACAGCCATCTGAACCCAACCATGCACCACCCAGCCCGAGAGGCTGGGTTCGGCGATGCGGAGCTCTCCGCGGTCGAGCCGGGCGATCGTCTCCTCGACCGCCTGGCGAACCGGCGAGGCACCGCTCCGCTCGGGGTCGGGCCAGGCTTCTTCTATGATTGCTTGCAGTTGCGTCATTGGTTCTTGCACGTCCCCTTCCCTGCGGTCAGTCTCCTTGACCATGCCCCGGCTCGGACCCGAATGCAAGAGTCCTCGCGCCTTTGTACTTGCCCCACGGGGCCCGGTTCGGCTAGAGTTTTGCCTCAACCTAACGGGCAACGGTCCGATAGGTTGAGGAGAGCTAGGCGAGTAGCTCAATTGGTAGAGCAACGGTCTCCAAAACCGTAGGCTGGGGGTTCGAGTCCCTCCTCGCCTGATCGACGATGAGACAACGCCCATGGTCGTCGCTGCCCAGCGCGAGCATGGGCGTTTGTCTTAGGCAAAAAAGCCTTTGACATGCAGGCGCTAACCCCGGAATTATGGAGATCTTAGGTGCTACGCGGCCCACGGGACCCAGGCTAGGGAGGCTCGGCGTTACGTAGAATGATATCTCCCATCAAACTGCCCCAAACCGTAGCGATGATCCTGGCCGGCGGCCGCGTCGGTGAGCTTTCGGTTCTCACGCTCGAACGCCCGAAATCTGCTCTGCCATTCGCGGGCCATTTCCGCATCATCGATTTCGCACTCTCGAACTGCTGCCAGGCCGGTATCAATCAGGTCGGCATTCTCTCCCAGTACCGGCCCGCCTCGCTGATCGACCACATCGGCGTCGGTGAGAGCTGGGACTTCATTGGTCTCGACCGCGGCGCGAAGATCCTGCCGCCCTACCATGCGGCCGAGGGCAGCGATTGGTATCGGGGCAACGCCGACGCGGTGCTCCAGAACCTGAACTACCTCCACGACCACGATGCCGAACTGGCACTGGTGCTCTCGGGCGACCACGTCTACTCGATGGACTATCGCGACCTGATCCTCAACCACCTGTCCAGAGAAGCCGACTTGACGATCGCGGTCAAAAGGATGGCCGAACCGGATCGGCGATTCGGGTACGCCACCCTGGATGAGCACGGGCAGCTCACCGCCTACGAGGAGAAGCCTGCCAAGCCGCGCAGCGACCTGGCCTCGCTCACGATCTACGTATTCAAGATGCAGCCGCTGGTCAAGGTACTTAGCGAGATGCGCGACCTGGACTCGATCGAGTTCGGCCGTGACGTCATCCCCGAGTTCTTGTCTCGTTATCGCACTTTCGGATACCTCTTCGAAGACTACTGGGCCTATACGCGCACCGTGGACAGCTATTTCATGGCACACCAGGATCTGCTGAACGGCAGCATCGACCTCGAAGAGTGGATGGTGCGCACCAACAACATCGACAACACGCTCAATCGCCGGACACCGCCGATCTTTCGCAGCTGGACCGAGGCGGAGGGCTCAATGGTCAGCGAAGGCTGCATCGTGGAGGGGAAGGTGTCCGGTAGCGTGCTGGGGCCCGGCGTCATGATCGCGCCCGGCGCAGTGATCGAGGACAGCATCCTGTTCCAGGACGTGGTGGTAGAGAAGGGCGCGCGGATCTCGCGGGCCGTTGTTGACAAGCGATCCCGCGTCGGAGAGGGCGCGCGGATCGGCGTCTCTCCCAGCAAACCGCCACGCAGCGGTGCCGTGCCGGCGTCACGACTGGGCATCGCCCTGATCGGCAAGGAGGCCCAGATTCGCGCCGGCACCGAAGTCCCCCAGGCCGGCGCGGTGCACCCGCGCGCAATCGTGGACCAGTCGGGCGACTGCTCATAGGAGATCCGTGGCGTGGCACCCAATCTGGCAGGACAGTTCGCAAACGCCGACGACCCTCGCATGGACCTGCGCAACACGCTGGGGCTTCTGCTCGCCGGCGGCGTAGGCAGCCGACTGAATGTGCTGGTGCAGCGGCGCGCGAAGCCGGCCGTGCCCTTTGGCGGCGTCTACCGCATCATCGACTTTGCGCTCAGCAACGTGATGAACAGCGGCATCGAGCGCGTGGGTGTGCTCACCCAGTACATGCCCTATAGCCTCACCAAGCACCTGTCCCGCGCGAAGAGCTGGGGCCTCAGCGGTCGCTGGCGGGAGGTTCGCATTCTGCCGCCCCACACCGGGAGCCGAGCCTCAGACTGGTACAGGGGCACCGCCGACGCCATCTACCGCAACCTGGGATACATCCACCGGCACGATCCGGAGATCGTCGTCCTGCTCTCGGGCGACCATATCTACAAGATGGACTACGCGGAGATGATCGCCCATCACCTCACGACCGGCGCCCGCGCCACGCTCGCCGTGATGGGAGTTCCCATTGAACGCGCCAGTGAGTTCGGCACCGTGCTGACCGACGCCGATGGCTGGGTCACCGGCTTCGAGGAGAAACCTCCCAAGCCGAGAAGCAATCTCATTTCGCTCGGGATCTACATCTTCTCCACCCCGGTACTGGAGCAAGTGCTCGAAGAGGTGTGCGGGCTGAAGCACGAGACCGATTTCGGCAAGCATGTCTTCCCGTTCATGCTCGAGCAGGGAGGTATTGCAGCCTATCGCTTCGCCGGCTACTGGCAGGACGTGGGTACGATCAAGGCCTATTTCGACACCAACATGGAACTCCTCGATCCGGACTCTCCGCTGAAGCTACCCGAGTGGAACGTACGCACCAACCTCAGCGAGCAGCGAATGGGTGACCGTCCCCCCGCCTTTGTTGCGCGGGGATCCCGAGTCCGCCGCACGACACTGGCGCGCGGGCTGCGGCTCTACGGAGAGGTCGAGAATAGCGTGCTTTCGCCCGGTGTGGTGGTCGAGGCCGGCGCGGTCGTTCGAAACTCGGTTCTCATGCATGACACGCTGATTCGGGCCGGTGCGCGCGTCGAGGGCGTGGTGGCGGATAAGGGGGTCGTCATCGGGCGCGAGGCCCACATTGGAGATCCCAGCTTGGGCGACGAAACCAATCGGGTCTACCCTACCCATCTGGACCAGGGCCTGACCGTGATCGGCAAGCGTGCGCAAGTGCCGGCCCGCAGCCGTATCGGGCGCAACTGCTGTGTCTTTCCGGAGGCGGATCTGTCCAAGCTCGATCTGGAAACCCTCCCCAGCGGTGAGACAATCCAGTGGGAGACGACCTGAGGGGAAGTACACAGCGAGCTTGGCGCGCCAGGGAAAGATAACGATACGAGTGATGTGGTCACCGGCAGGATCCGGTGACCATTCCAGCAGGCCAAGATCATCCCGGCAGGCGATGATCGCTCCAGTAGATGAGGGTTATGCTTAGGAGCGATGATCGCGCCTGCGGACGATGACCATGCCTGGAGACGCTGATCGCGCCTAGGAACGATGATCACGCATGGAGACGCTGATCGCGCCTGGGAACGATGACCCAGATGGGAAGGACGACCATCTCGGCACGAGGGAGGATCGTTTGAACACTGATCGGTTGCTGCTCTATCTGCTTCTCGTGGGAATCGTGGCCGGCGGATTGTGCGGTTGGCTGATCGGCGAACCGATGGGAGCCGTGGCCTGGGTAGGCACCCTCTTTCTCAACGCGCTCAAGATGCTGATCGTGCCACTCATCGTCTCAGCCATGATCATGGCGGTGGCGGAGATGGGGGATGTGCGCAAGCTAGGCCGATCGAGTGCCCTCGTGATGGGTTACTACTTCACGACGACGGCGCTGGCCGTGCTCATCGGAATCATCGCGGTCAACATCATTCAGCCTGGGGCCAACGTTCAGCTCGGCGACACCGCTCGCCCGGACCTGATCGCGGGCACGGACACCGGCATCTCCGATATCGTATTGAGTCTCGTGAGCCCGAACATCATTGACGCGGCCGCCCGAATGGACATCTTACCGCTGATTGTCTTCTCTCTGGTCTTCGGAGGCATCCTCACCACCATTGGCGAGAAAGGCCGGCCGGTCATCGCCTTCTTCGATGGCGTCAACACCGCGATCATGAAGCTGGTGCGTCTGATCATGTGGCTCGCACCGCTGGGCGTCTTCGCCCTGGTGGCCTCGAAACTAGGCCAGCAGGGCGGCGGCGCCGGTGTGCTGGCAGAGGTGATCAAGATCGGCAAGTACTTCGTTACGGTCCTGATCGGCCTTGGTGTCCATGGTCTGATCGTTCTGCCGCTGATCCTGGCCTTGGTGGCGCGGCGCAACGTCGCTCGCTACGGGGCCGGTATGCTCGAGGCAATCACGACGGCCTGGTCCACTGCCTCATCGGTGGCCACCCTGCCGATCACGATGCGTTGCGCGCGTAAGCACAACCATGTCTCGCGGCGTTCGACGATGCTGGTCACCCCGCTGGGGGCAACGATCAACATGGACGGAACCGCGCTCTACGAGGCGGTGGCCGCGATCTTCATTGCCCAGGCCATTGGCCATCCATTGGGCATGGGCGACCAGTTCATCATCTTCCTGACGGCCACACTGGCCGCCATCGGCGCCGCCGGCATCCCGCAGGCCGGCCTTGTCACGATGGTGATCGTGCTCAAGGCAGTGGGCCTGCCACTCGAAGGCATCGGCCTCATCCTGGCCATCGACTGGTTCCTCGACCGCTTCCGAACGGCGATCAATGTGTGGGGCGACGCCGTGGGAGCGGCCGTCGTGGACCGGTTCATTCCCGGTGACCCGGACGAGGACGAGGGGGCGGCATGAAAGTTCGGTGGCCACCGGTCGCGTACCGGCACGTGCTCGTACGCCGGCTCCTCCATTCGCTCCGGCGCCTGCACGTACCCCGGCTCCCTCACCCGCCCCGGCTCGCTCATCCATTCCGGCTCCCTCACCCGTTCCGGCGCCTGCACGTACCCCGGCTCCCTCACCCGTTCCGGC
>CAZZIF010000152.1:0-9494 GCA_964654025.1 uncultured bacterium | reverse complement strand
TGGCCATTGGCTTGTGCGATTAGCTCATGAGTCATTGCCTCCTCCTGGCATTCCGGTGACTGAATGGTTGGCAATGGATCGATGGCATTCGGTCCATAGTGAGACGAATCTCCGTGCTTCCGCAATACTGGAGAAAGGCGCAGGAAGCGAGCTAGACAATGCTTGAAGGCTTCCTGATCGCGTTCCATGATGGTCGCTCGTCTTCCCGAGACCAACTGCTTTGTGGTATTGATCGGGGTCACAGAGCCAGAGGGAGGTACCGTGATGCCTTGGACCGAGGAGGCCCTGCGGGGCTTGCCCCAGAAGGATGGATTCCGCTTGCGGGGACTCGAGATGACGCGGCTGGAGGTGTTCACCGACGCCGCCTTCGCCTTTGCCATCTCGATGCTGGTCATCTCGCTGAGCGGGATTCCCAAGAGCTACTCCGAACTCATCCTCGCCCTCAAGGGAGCCCCTGCATTCGCGGCCAGCTTCGCCACCATCGCAGCCTTCTGGCACAATCATCGTCAGTGGAGCCGGCGCTTCGGGCTCGAGGATGGCCTAGCGACTTGCATCAGTCTGCTGCTGGTGTTCGTCATGCTGGTCTTCGTCTACCCGCTCAAGATGGTCTTCTCCGCCCTGTTCGCCTGGTTGACCCAGGGGTGGCTGCCGTCGAGCTTCATCTTGGAGCGCGGCGCCGATCTTCCCGCGCTATTCGTGGTCTACGGGCTGGCGTTCTGTGCGCTCACGGGCCTCTTGGCGCTCCTGCACTGGAGAGCACTGGGGGCCGGTGACGAGTTGGGGCTTTCGAGTCTGGAGCGATTGACCACGCGCGGCGAAATCGTCTCCTTCGTCGTCATGGTCGCAACCGGGCTCTTGTCGGCCATTGTCGCCATCGTGAGCCCCACCCAGATCGGCGTCTGGGCCGGCTTCGCGTACCTGATCCTTCCGCTGACGTTACCCTTCATCTCGATCTACTTCGGAAGGCGCATCAGGGCGCACCTTCAAGGCGATCCCGCAGGCGAGCCGTCTCACGGTCAATCCGGCAGCAATCCATAGGAGGCCAGGCCCTGCCGGAAGGGTTCCCGCCAAGCCGGCTCCAGCGCGCTCTCCCAGGCCCAGGACGCCGGCAACTGCTCCCCGGCCGGCATGGCGCGGGCGGCGCCGCACGCCCGTCCGGCCGCGCGCAGCAGAGGCTCCCGCGCATCGCTCGGGAGAGCGTTGAGCAATCTCTCGATCTCCTCTGCCAGGGCCTGCGGACCATCTTCCCCGCCAAGCAGCCAGTGGGGGCTACGGGCTCGCAGAGTACGCTCGTAGGCCTGCGACATACCGATCCAGCAGGCCGGCGGCGCGACGCCGGCCTGCATCACACGCGCGTAGTCGGCGGTCCAGCTTTCCGGAGGCGGGGGCCAGAAGCGGTGCGCTTCGCCACCGCCGGCATCGCGCCACAGGGCCCAACCGGCCGCAGAGGCCATGCGCGGCGTGTTCTGAATGCGTTCGACGTAGGCCCCGCGGGATGCCGCCGGTACCTCCCGTCCCATCTCGACCCCGTGGGTGGCCAGCGCTGCCGTGGCCCGCGCCGCCGCCGCGGCGATCTCGGGCTGATCCTGCGGCGCCAGCGATCCGATGACGCGGTCGACCAGCTCAGGACCATAGGCAACGGTGAGCTGCGGCAGGTACTCATCGGCATAGCGGGCGATGCCCCGGCGCAGCGCCTCTCGGTGCCGTGGCGCGAGCGTGGGCAGCACGGTTGCCGCCGTGCGTTCCCAGCCGGGCACTTGCGCGAGTCCCACCCCGATGCCCTGGTAGATCCAGCGGGCCTCGTCCTGCCCGGCCACGTTGGCGATCTGGCTCCACTGCTCCGGCGAGGCCTCGAAGTGCATCCGCGTTCCGAAGCCCACCCAGAAGTAGGGTCGCACCCGTTCAGGCAACCGGGCGATCTGATCGGGAGTCAGCTTCTGGCCGGCAATCTCGCCGAGCAAGGGCCAGTCGGTGCCGCGCAAGGGAGCGCGCAGGGCGGTGAAGCGGGAGTCGGCCACCGAGGCGACCTGGGCGACCAGGCCCAGCGCGATGAGCACGCCGGCCGCCGCCAGGCCGACGCGCCGGGCCGCCGCGCCAGAGGCCCAGATCGCGATGGGGATGAGCAACAGCGGATAGCCGGGCAACAGGTAGCGCGAGCTGGCGTCAGGGGCGCGCAGGCAGAACGCTGCCAGGAACGCGAGCGTAGCCAGCGCGGTGAGCACGGCGACCCGAGCGACCGGAGTGACCGGAGTCACCGGAGCGGCCGGGTGGCGCAGTTGCCGCAGCAGGCCGATCCAGCTTGCGACGACTGCCAGCGTGAAGAGCAGACCACCGAGCCGGCGGGGAAGCTCACCGCCGGGCAGATCGTAGTGCGCCAAGAATCCGCTCGTCAGCAGGATCTTCAGGCGGTCGCCGGCCTCGGTCAGGAGTCCGGCATCGGCCAATCCCGCATCGTAGATCCGGAGTGCCGATCCCCCCGTCTGTTGAACGACGATGAGCCATGGCACGAGGCCGATCACCAGGCCCAGGCTGCCGTAGGCCCAGGGGGTAAGCGGTCGCAGACGGGTGAGCAGAAGCGCGCCAAGCAACGCGCCTGCCAGGGGCGGCACAGTGGAATAGGTGACGTAGACCCCAAGCCCGGTGAGGATGCCTCCCGCGAACGCCCACCACGCCTGGGCGCGCGTGGTCGGCGCGAAGGCTGCGCGGGTGAAGGTCCAGAGCACGACACCGATGATGGCCATCGCCTCGGGGTGATCGCCCTTCGAGATGAGTGCGGTTCGCACGAGTACCGAGGGACCGAAGAGATAAAGCAGCCCGAACAGCCACCCGGCGCGCGCGCCGGCCCAGGCGTGGACCACGCGCCACCAGGCGAGACCGCCTACCAGGGTGACCAGCAAGGGAATGATCTTGAAGGCCAGGTAGTGAGGGCCGAAGAGGATGTAGATCGGCACCGCCAGAAGAGAAATCAAGAGGCTGCCGCTGCCATAGGCCATGAAGCGATAGGTGTCGAGCGGGAGGCCCAGCCCCATCCGGAGCGCTTCGGCGGCGGTGGCGGTGTAGAGTTCCTCGCGGTCGTAGAGGGGGCGCTCGGGGCCCTGATACCAGGTCACGCCGGCCTGATCCATGATCTCACGGACCGGTTCCTGTGAGGGGTCCAGGCTGCCCAGGAGAAAGAGAAGGCGCAGCCCCAAGAGGACCACTATGAAACCTAGAATGTGACGTGCCCGCATGCGCGGCATCCTAGCATGGGGGGATTGCGTCATGCTACAGACTCGGACTCGAGCTCGGATCCTCCCACACGAAGCGCCGTTTGCCTTCCAGCAGCTCCCAGTAGCTCCCAGCAGCTATCTCGGTGGCTGCCGCTTAGCAACCGGCAAGGAAAAACGTTACAATATCCATCCGTGGTCTTCCCTGGACGAGCCTGAACAAGCGTGGATATGCCTGGACGATCGCGGAGTGGCTTTGCGGACTGTCCCGGAGTTGTTGCAGTCTTATCCCAGGGACACGTTTCGGGTTGGGAGGGTCGACATGGGCCGGTTGCGGCGCGGGATTTGTTTCGCGATGGGCCTCATTGCGCTCCTGTCGCAGGGGGCGGCAGGGGATCGGGATCAGGAGCTCGTAGGCTATTACACATCCTGGTCGATCTATGCGCGCGACTACCATGTGCCCGACATTCCGGCGGATCAGGTGACG
Organism: uncultured bacterium; assembly: GCA_964654025.1. GTDB lineage: Bacteria > Eisenbacteria > RBG-16-71-46 > CAIMUX01 > WJJG01 > CAYQJL01. The sequence goes on along the minus strand of CAZZIF010000152.1, from coordinate 5,801 downwards.
GCGATCAACTACGCCTTCGCGAACATCGCCGATGGCCAGATCATCCTGGGCGACCCGTATGCGGACATCGACCGATTCTATCCTGGCGATAGCTGGGATCCGGACAGCCTGCGTGGCTCCTTCCACCAGCTCCAGATTCTGAAGCGCGATCATCCTCACTTGAGAACGTTGATCTCCGTCGGTGGCTGGACATGGTCGACCTACTTCTCCGATGTGGCGCTCACGCCGGAGTCGCGGGCGGCGTTCGCCGCCTCCTGTGTCGAGTTCATCGAGCAGTATGAATTCGATGGGGTGGACATCGATTGGGAGTATCCGGTCTCCGGCGGGCACCCGGGGAACATCTACCGTCCCGAGGACAAGCAGAACTACACGCTCCTGCTCGCCGAACTGCGCGAACAACTCGACGCCACCGGCGAGTCGTACCTGCTCACGATCGCCGCGCCGGGCTCGCCTGGGATCATCGAGAATCTGGAGCTGGAGCTGATCCATCCGTACTTGGACTGGATCAACGTCATGACCTACGACTTCCACGGGCCGTGGGGCGGCGAACTGGATCCGGTGACCCACATGAACGCCCCGCTCTATGCCGACCCGGACGACCCACTCCCCGAGCCGGCGCACTCCCTCTTCAATCTCGACGCAGCTCTCCAACCCTACATTCAGGCGGGCATTCCACGATCGAAGCTCCATCCCGGGCTGGCCTTCTACGGACGCGGCTACGGGGGGGTTCCCGCCGGCGGCAACGGCCTCTATGAGCCTTACAGCGGTCCGGCGGGGAACGGGACCTGGGAAGCGGGCGTCTTCGATTACTGGGATCTCGAGGCCAACTTCATCGGGCAGGCCGGCTACGAAGCGCACTGGCACCCCGACGCCCTCGTCCCCTGGCTCTTCAATCCCGCGGCCGGCATCATGATCAGCTACGACAATGAGCCATCGATCTGTGCCAAAGGCGAGTACGTTCTGGACCAGGGACTGGGTGGCGCCATGTTCTGGGAGTTCAGCGGTGACCGCGAGGGGGACTTGCTGGGTGCGATCCACACCACCCTCTTCGGTGCCGCCGCGGTGCCGGGAGACCCGGCGGATCCCGGGAACGTGGGTGGCCCTGAGCTGGGCGCGGCGGGTTTCTCCCTGTGGATCGAAGGCGGCCAGCCGGTTCGCGGGCCCGTCGTCCTGGGTTACGCCTTGCCTCGAGCCGACCAGTTGGAGGTGCGGATCCGCGATGTCACCGGCGCGACGATTCGCCGGCTTCATGAAGGACACGCGATGGCGGGATCCCATCGGCTGACGTGGGATGGTTGCGATGCCGCCGGGCGCAGAGCACCGGCCGGGATCTACTTCCTCGAGCTGCGCACGAGCCTTGCCGGGGCGGCCCACCGGTTTGTCTACCTGTCGCTTCGCTGAAGCGTACCCTGCCCAAACGACGAGCGCTTCCAGGTTGCATCCGCCTTGTCGGGGGCTATCCTCTATCAGCACGGGGAGACCGATGGGCCCAGTTCACAAGGGGGGCTGCATGAGGACCGTCACGATACTGCGCACGATACTGCACATACTGGTGGCCGGCATGCTGTTCGGCTTGACGTGCTTCGGACCGGCGCAGGCCGACTGGCGAGCGGACCTCGAACGGCTGCGGACGACCGAGGATCCCGACCAAGCCGCGCATCTCACCGAACGTATCGTGAAGGCTGATCCGCCCTGGCAGGAGGTCGTTCGGGAACTCGAGTCGGCCACCTTCGCGCCGGCCGGGCGCACGGGGGAAGCGTTTCTCGACTCGATTCCCTGCCGCGACGGCGAAGTGCGGCCCTACGTGGTCTACCTTCCCTCGGTCTACGAGCCCGCGCGTCCGACCCCTCTGCTCGTCTACCTGCACGGTGGGGTGAGCCGGACTGAGCTCCCCGACGATCCTCTCGGTTATGCCAACCAGAATCCCTACCTGGCTTTGGCGGAGGAGAGGGGTTGGGCCATGATCTATCCCATGGGCCAGGGTGGTGCCACCTGGTGGGACAAGGTCGGGGTCGAAAACGTGCTTGCCCAGGTACGCCGCATGAAGACGCGCTACAACATCGATGATGACCGCGTCTGGATGACCGGTTTCTCCGATGGAGGCTCGGGGTCATTCGGTTTCGCGATGTTGCGGCCGTCGAGTTTCGCGGCCTTCGTGCCCCTCAATGGCCACATGGGGGTGGCCAATCTCGCCGGCGAGTTGCCCACCTTTCCTCGAAATCTTCAGAACAGCGCACTGCATGTGATCAACACCGACCGCGACGGTCTCTATCCCGCGTCCAAGATGCGCCGCACGATCGAGATGGCCAATGATGCCGGGGCGAGCCTTCGCTACCGCGAGTACCATGGCATCGGCCATGAGCTGGCCTATGCCGAAGAAGAGCTTCCTCGCATTGCCGCATTTCTCGAACGGCACCCGCGGGACCCTTTCCCGCCCCGCATCGTCTGGGAATCGGCCGATCGGGATTTCGGACGATGCCACTGGCTGCAGATTGCCTCGGTCCTGCCGCAGGACCGGGCGGCCTGGCACACGAGTGTGAACAGCGTACTGACCGACGATCGCATCACCATCGGGTTTCAAGCCGATGACGGCTTCGAGGGAGAAGGTGTGAGGGTCGCCAGTCTGGCCGACGGCGAGTCGCTGGCGCGCGATATGGGGTTACAGGCCGATGATGTGATCGTGCGAGGGGGCGATGACGTCTCCATCAAGAGCCTCGAGGATCTGAATGAGTTCAAGGCCACCTTGAGCCGAGGGGATCACGTCGAGCTGACCGTCCTGCGCGATGGGGAGCGCACCCCTCTGACGGGCCAGCTTCCGGAGGCGGGTACCTACTACCTCTTCGAGGAGTCAGATCCATCCGCGGCCGCCCGCGCGGCGTTCATGGCCAACCGCCTCACGGTGGAGACCTCGCGATTGGGCACGTTGGTGTTCTGGGTCCACCCCGACATGGTGCAGCTCTCCCAAGAGCTGGTCATTGAAATCAACGGCAAGGAGCGCTTCCGCGGCACGATCGAGCCGGATCTTGCCTTCTTGCTTCGGAACTACCTCGAGGAGCGGGACCGGCAACTCCTCTACGTGGCGCAGATTAGGATCGATCTGAGTCGGGTCTGAGCCAGGACTGATTCCAGCTGCGTACGGTCCTCGTTGCAGCCAGTTCCCATCTCTCCTGTCGCCGCCGATCGAGCCAGGGTGCCCATCCAGCTGCCCCAAGGTTGTTCCTGCCCTTCCGAGAGGCCTATAATATAGGTCAGTAGCATGCGCTTTCAGTCACTCTTCGAGTTCACCCTCATGCCCAAAGGGGGATGCCATGCGCATTGCGATAGACACTCTGCTCGTCATCGTGTTCGTCCTCTGGGCGCTGACCCTGAGTGTGGTGAGAGCGGGCGCGGACCCTAACGATCTGGGTGGCGGGGTCTTCATCGCGCATCACGCCCCGACCGCTCTCTACACCGAGGGCGCCGATTGGTGTGAGGCCTACCATGGGTTGGGCTATGGCATCAGCAACTGCGAGGAGCAGATCAACACGATGTCCAGTGGCGGGGAACGGCTGTGGTACGTGGTGGCCGCATTTCCATTGGAGGAGAAGGTCTGGTGCGGCACCGAATTTGGATTCGCCGACATCACGGCCGATGTGGAGTTCATCGAGTGGGGGCCCTGTCTCGAGAACTATCTGGAGTTTTCCTATGGTCCGTGGCCGGGGTCCTATTCGGGAACGGTGGTCATCGCCGCAGACCAAGAAGAGGGGTGGGATGGCAACTTCCTGCCCGTATACTACTTCTGGACCGTCAGCTACTCGGGTGGCACGGTCCCGCTGGATGTGGATCCCTCGGTCCATTTCGGAGGCTTCGCGAACTGCGAGGTTCCGAACCAGACCTGGGAGGCCACTTGCTATGGGGTCCTGGGCGTGGACGAGGCCGGCCAGGCGTGCTGTCCGGATGTCGGTGCCTGTTGCCTTTGCAGCGGAACCTGCACGCTTACGAGTGGGGAGGAGGTATGCCTCTCCTACGGCGGCTTCTTCATGGGGTTCGGCGTACAATGCGACCCGAATCCCTGTCCCGCGAGCCAGTACTGCTGGCCCTGCTGTGTGGGCGAGGATTGCTTGATGGTCACCGAAGCGAGTTGTGAATACTACCTCGGGGAGTTTCATCCGGAGTACGAGGACTGCGATCCCAATCCGTGCGGACCGGTCGAGGCGCAGGGTGAGAGCTGGGGATCGATCAAGTCCCGGTTCCGGTAGACCAACCGAAAGGACTCGAGCTGTGCATCATCGACTGCGAGGCCCGTGGCCGCGGGGCTCTAGCCCCGCGCGTCCAGTACCTCGCGGATCACGCGGGCCAGCTCGTCGCGTTCGAAGGGCTTGTGCAACAGCGCGTCGGGCTTGCCGGCGTCGCCGTGCCGGGTGGCCTGCTCGTTGCCGTACCCCGTGCAGAGAATCGCCGGGAGCGAGGGCCGGATGGCGCGGATCTGCCGAACCACTTCGTGGCCGTCCATCTCCGGCATCGACAGGTCCGTGATCACGACGTCGTAGCGGCCGGGGTCCGTTCGGATGGCCTCGACGGCCTCCCGCGGGATCGTGAAGGTGTCTACCTCGAATCCCAGGCGCTCCAGGCCTGTCTTGGCGATCCGAACGATCGAAGCTTCGTCATCCAGGACCAGGATGCGACCTCTGCCTTCCGTGGGTGGAGGGGACGGGATCTCAGCCGCCTCCACGGCATGTTCGCTGAGCGGGAAGTAGCAGGTTACACGGGTGCCCTGGCCTACGGTGCTTTGAACGTGGATCCCGCCTCCATGTCCGCGAAGGATGCCCAGCACCACCGAGAGTCCCATACCTGATCCCTGATGGATCTCCTTCGTCGTGAAGAAGGGATCGAAGACCCGTGGCAGATGCCGTGGGTCGATGCCCCCGCCCTCGTCGGCCACCTCGAGGCAGACATAACTGCCCGGCGGCAGGGTATCTAGAGCGCACACAATCTCCCGGGTGGCGATCTTCTTCTGGAGCCGAATGCTCAGCCGCTTGCCCGTTGTCTCCATGGCCTGCACGGCGTTGTTGCACAGGTTGACGATAACCTGCTGGATCTGCGTGGCATCTCCCATGACCGGGGTCGTCTCGTCGGGCATCTCGGCATCGATTCGAATCGTCGCGGGGATCGAGGGGCGAACCAGGCCCAGGGCCTCCCGCGTGACGGCGCACAGGTCGAGAGTCTGGACCTGGCTGGGCAGCGGACGGCTGAAGCTCAGGAGCTGCCGCACGATTTCCTTGCCCCGCAGGGAGGCCTGATGGATTTCGCTCAAGCCCTCACGCAGGAAGGGAGGGGCGCCTTGCTCCAGGCTCGCGAGCTCCGCGTTGCCCATGATGATGCTCAAGATGTTGTTGAACTCGTGGGCGATCCCGCCCGAGAGCGTGCCCACCGCCTCCATCTTCTGGGCTTGGCGCATCCTCTGCTCGCTCTGGCGAAGCACCTCTTCGGCCTTGACCTGTTCGGTGACATCGAGGAGTGATAGGACCAGGCCGCTCACCCTGCCGTCCTTCTCCTTGACGGGAACCAGGCTCCAGTCCCAGTAGGTGACCCCGCGCTCGGGTTGGTCGGGGAACTCGAAGGGCTTGGCGGCGACGAAGACCGGTCGGCCCGATGAGACCACCCGTTCGAAGATCGCCTGGTTCTCGGGGTGGGGGTACAGGTCGAAGTGGTTCTTGCCCAGAAAGTCCCCCGGCGCCATCCGGCCGGTGTCCGCATACGCCTGGTTCACCCAGACGAAGTTGAATTGAGCGTCGAGAAGCACGGCCATGAAGTGCGTGTGA
>CAZZIF010000151.1:0-9517 GCA_964654025.1 uncultured bacterium | reverse complement strand
GCAGGCCGTAGAGGCCCGGCCGCCGGTCGAAGACCACGTGATTGGTGGGGGTGACCTGCTTGTCGTCGGCCAGGGCGGGGTCGATCTCGGCGACGATGACTTCTTCCTCGGTCCTGGATGCCCTCATCAGTTTCTCCCCGCGATGTCCGGTGATCTGGCTGGCCCCGGTGAAGGTCAGCTCGCCGTCGCCGCAGGGCTCACTGCCCACACGATTCGAGGTGACGGCGAACACCCGGTTTTCGATGCAACGGGTGGGCATCGCGTCCTGGCAGTAGGGCAAGACGAGATTGGCGCTGTGGGCCAGGATCTGCGCGCCCCCCAGAGCCAGGCAGCGCGCGGTCTCGGGGAAGATCCAGTCGAAGCAGATCATCATGCCGATGCGGCCGGCGCTCGTCGCGACCACCCGCGGCGGACGGTCGCCGGGTTCGGACCAGGTGAACTCGGTGTCGAAGAGATGGATCTTGCGATAGCAGGCCAGCGGCCGGCCGTGATCGAAGAGGGCCGCGGAGTTGTAGACCTTGCCGTCGTGGTCGAGTTCGGCGAAGCCGGCCACCAGAACCGAGCTGGTTTCCTTGGACAGCTCGGCCAGCCGTCCGAGAGAGGGCCCCGTGGGAAAGGGCTCGGCCAAGGAGCGGGCAGCGGTCTTGTCGGGGAAGGCGTAGCCGGTCGTGCAGAGCTCGGGCAAGACGTATAGATCGGCCTTCGTGCTGCGAACCAGCTGGGCGAGCCGGTGGACGTTCTGCTCGACCTCGCCCAAGCGGGGATGCGACTGTACTGCTGCGACCCGAATCATCCGAACCTCCCTAGCATGCGTGTGACCCACCGATTCTACAGGATAGGGACGGCCGGGCTCAATGTGTGCCGAGTGCCAGAATCGGTCTGTCGAATCCGATCCACGCGAGACGTGGTGCACGGCGCTTGATTGAATGGACCATCTGAAGCATGCTGCCCGCATCAACCCAGGAGGTGAGCATGCGTCCCTCGACCGGCTATCTGCGCCGCACCCTCATGGAGCAGGTGCTTTCCTATGCGGATGCGCAGGCGATTCTCACGGCCAACGAAATCGGACTTCTCGAGACCCTGGCGGCCGAGCCCCGAACGTTGGCCGGACTGGTGCGGCGGCTGCGATGCTCTCGTCGCGGGCTGCGGGCCCTCCTCGACGCCCTCCTCACGATGGGCCTCTTGCGCCAGCGCGCCGGCCGCTATCACCTGGCGCCGGGCGGCCGGCCGCTCTTCGATCCTGAGAATCCGCAATGCTTGATTCCGGTGCTGCAGCACCAGAACCGGCTCTACGCCCGGTGGACCCGGTTGGCCGATGCCGTTCGTAGCGGCACCCCGGTAACACCCCGCCGGCGATCCAGCGGTGACCGCCGCCAGTTCTTGCAGGCCATGGTGGGGGCCTCCCAGCCTTCGGTAGAGGAGTTCTTCCGCCTCGTCGACTTGACCCCGCACCGCCGGCTCCTGGACCTTGGCGGCGGGCTCGGAGCCTACGCGGCCGAGGCCGCTGCCCGGTACCCGCACTTGGAGTGCACGCTTCTCGACCTCCCTGGCGCCATCCGCCAGGCGGGCGAGTTTCTGCGCTCGGTAGGCGCCGAGGAGCGTGTGAGCCGCCTGTCGGGCGACGCGCGTCAGGGTTCTCTGGGCGGCCCCTATGACGCGATTCTGATTTCCAACGTGCTGCACCTGTTCTCGCTCGGGGATTCGATCCGGGTCCTGCGCCGGGCCCGGCGGGCTTTGCATCCCAGGGGCCGGATCTACCTGAAGGACTTCTACCTGCGTGAAGACCGGCGCGGCCCGCGCCGGTCGGGTCTCTTTGGCCTGAACATGCTCATCGGCACCGAGGGAGGCGGAGTGTTCACCAACCGGGAGTACCAGGCGATGTTCGCGCGGTCACGCCTGCGGCGCCTGCGCACCTACCCGATCGGTGAAGCCTCCTGGCTGCAGATCTTGAAGCGGCAGGATCGTTCCGGGGCCACCTAGCTGCTGGGTTGTGCTAACGGAAGGAGTGCTTGCGTGGTTGACGAAGGCATTGCAGCGGTCGTTCGTCGCTACCTCGAGCAACTCAATGCGGAAGGGATTCCGGTGAGCTTCGGTGTCCTGTTTGGATCCCAGACGACGCCGGATCACGCTGACGCGTGGAGTGATATAGATCTGATCGTGGTCTCACCGCGCTTCGATCCGCCCATGGAGCGCGCCGATGTGAATCGGTTGTGGCACATTGCCGCCCGCATCGACAGCCGCATCGAACCCATTCCCTGCGGCGAACAACAGTGGGACCAGGATGGTGTGAGCACGATCATCGAGGTTGGCCGCCGGCAGGGCACGCGCATCGAAATTCGCCGCGGTGCCTGATGGCGGAGACGCGGCGAGGTGCGATGGCGGCACCAGGGACCTGAGGCAGGGAGCCCTAGCTCTGGGCTCCCACGCCTGCCTTGCGAAGAATGGTGTCCATCAGACACCACTTGGTGAACGAGGACTGAAGCAGGTTCAGCCCGACGAAGGCGGTGAAGAGGAACCAGTAGGGGCTGACGAACCAGCCCAGTGCCAAGCTGCCCAGCACGAAGGTCCCCGCCACCGCGCGAATGATATGTTCGACCGTCATGTCCTTATCCTCCTGTTGTGGTTGCACCGTAGGTGCCAGCTCTTTCCTAGCTCTTTCCCAGTTTTGGCCATGCTCAGCTAGCGCCGGGCCGGGCTCAAGGCTATGCCCCCGCCAGAAGCTATGCCCCCGCCAGAGGCTATGCCCCAGCTAGAAGCTATACCGCAGCCGCATGTAGACGTTCGAGTTGTCGCGGAACTGCCCGAACATCGTGTGCGGTTCTTCGCCGTCGATCAGGTTGGCGCCGGTGGTCCAGGTGACGGCCTCGTCGATCTTGTAGCTGACCGATGGCCGCAGGTGCCAATCTTCATCGGTGATGCCCGCGTAACCAAAGAGCGAGAACCTCAGCGTCTGGTTGCGCATGGTCTTCGAGATGCGAGCGGTGACTGTTGACCGAAGCTCTTCGAAGGGCGCCTCCTCACCGCCGAAGGTGGCCAGATGAGCCTCCTCGTACTTGTCGTAGTCGAGCATGTATTCGCCGTAGTACTGCGTGCTCACGGTCCACTCGTTGCCGAGGCTCTTCTCGACACCCACGAAGCCGCGGAGCTGCGAGTTCGGCAAGAGCGGGTTGTCTCCATCTTCATCATCGGGCGTGATGTAGGCTGCGCCTTCTACGTTGACGAGATAGGAGCCCACCGGTCCGCGCACGCTGGCCCCACCCGAGTACATCTTGGGATAGTAGAGTCCGCCGCCGGTCTGGATCATGTAGATGCCCTGGGGCGTCGGCCAGAAGCCCTTGTATCCGTAGACCGCCCACTCGAAGCTACCAACGTAGTCGTAGACCCGGGCGAAGACCTCGCCGTTGGTGAGGTTCTTTTGCGGTCGTACGATCGTCGGCGCGCCGAGCTCACCCACCGCGCTCTGCGAGAAAGGATTGTAGACCGATAGCCGGCGCCCGTCGGGAAGCTCATCGGCCGTGAAGTAGGGGGCCAACGCCAGCTCGGCCGTGAAGGGGCCCGGGTAGAAGCTCATGCGCAGCAGGTCCTGAGGGGGCTTCAGGTAGCTGTCATCGAGCCCGGTGAAGAACGCTTCCCAGTCTTTGGCGAACAGGTCATTGGCGAAGATCAGGTCCCCGGTGCCCCAGGTGGCCACCTGGCGGCCGAACTTGAGATCCATCCACTGAAACGGATACAGCTTGATATAGGCCTCCCGCACGTCGAGGACGTTGCGGTCCGGATCGGTGGCGTCGCTGACCAGATCAATCCGGGTGAAGAACGATCCCAGGTCGTTCGAGTCCTGGGCGGTGAGCTGTACGCGCAGCTCGCTGCGAGGATAGGCGCGATCGGCCAGGTCGTCGTCGCCCGTGGACGGATCCACCAGGGCCTCATTTTCGTCGATCCGAATCGCCTGCGCGCCCTCGACGAAGCCGCCGATGTAGGGCGCCGCCGCGGCCGGTGTGACGCCCGCCAGGCTCAAGACCGCGATCAGACTCGAGATCGTGATCAAACTCACGAGCGTGGCGAGTGCCGCGATGGCGGCCGGGGTTTCGGTCGCGGCGGCGTGATGCGCTGCGACCTGTGTGGCTTGGTTGCTCGCCTGGATGGAACGCTTCAGAAACTCCATGATGACACCCCCTGTTTCGTGAACGTGCACGCGTGATAGCTCCGAGTGGCCTTGCTCAGCTACCTCTGAACCTCTCCGCAGCTCTGCTTCTGTCGCCGCACTTTCTGTCGCCGCGCTACCGCGTGAACCGGCGCGGCGGGTTCTTGAGCATGCGCTCGCTGAAGTCGTCGGCCTCGAGCGCGGTCTCGTAGGAAACCTCGGTGAAGCTGAGCTCGGTGAAGCTGCCCTTCTTCGAGTCGGTCATCTTGCGAATCGTGGCCGTTGGTACGCCTTCGACCTCTTTGACCTCCAGGATCTCGAAGACCCGCTGCAGGCGGTCCTTGTCATCGTAGTACTCCTCCTTCAGGGGCAGGAGGTTCTCCTTGTCGACGTAGCTGACCCGGTAGGCAAAATCGGCCGTGCCCTTATCCTTCGGGGTATTCTTGATCTTGTAGACCACCCGGCCGGTGACCGTGTCCTCGCCCAGAAGCTCGTGGTTGTCCAGCAGGGGCAGGCGGCCCGAGACATCTTCGTAGGTGAAGTCCGAGCCCACGAAGGAGGAGCCGCGGTCGTCGGCCGCGATGCGCTTCACCAGGTCGAGCGCGGGGATGTAGAGCCAGCGATCGTCATTGCCTTCGGCCTTCTTGTGGACCAGGAAGCCGGTGCGGCGCACGTCGGCCGGCTCCAAGAAGTAGGTGTAGTAGCGCTGGTCGCCCATGTCCTCGACGTCCCGGCGCACCATCCAGAACATGCGTTCCCGGGTGCGGCCCTTCTTGTCGGTCAGGGTCATCTCTACCTTGGCGTAGCCACCATCCTTGGCGTAGTAGTAGGCGGCGTGCGATTCGTTCATGGTCTCGGTGGGGTCCTGCGCCTGGGCACTGCCGGCGGCGAACAGGGTGAACAGGGCGAACAGAGCGAACATGCCGAGAGCGAGAGTCTTCATGGCGAACCTCCTTTGGCCGGCCGCGAGGGCCGTCAACTTCCGGGTCATCATCTTCTGGGCTTTTGTCGTGTGCATGCCGTCAAGGCCGCTATGCTTCAACTGGGTGCTGATCGTATTCATGACTAGGCCTCCTTGGCGACGGGGACCGCCTGGACGGGACGTTCTTGCCACGTGGTCTCACGCGCTCCCCAGGGCCAAAATGCTCTCCTTCCCCGGGCCATCAAGAGGGCCGGCAGGATCAGGAACGTGGCCGTTCCCGACAGGGCCATGATGGCGAGGAAGAAGAGTCCCACCGTGACATACGGAACCAGAGCTGCGAACAGCAAGGGGACGAACCCGAGGGCGACCACGACAATATTGCGCGCGATCGCCCGGGCGGGCTCCTCGAACAGTTCGTCAAGCGTGGCGCGCAGGTTCTTGACGCGCTTGTAGATCTCCTGGCCGCGCTTGAGGAAGTGGATGGCGAAGTCGACCGAGAGCCCCAGCGTGAGCGAGGAGAGCACCGCGATGGGCATGTCGTACGCCTTGCCGGTCAGGCCCACCAGTCCGTACACGAGGGCGATCGTGACCGTCAGCGGCATCATCGAGATGATGCCCAGCGACACCGAGCGCAGCAGCATCATCATCATGATGAGCACCACGCCGAAGGAGCCCAGCAGCGCGTTGCGCATGCCGACGACCATCTTGTCCTGCCAGACGACGTTGATGTAGGTCAGGCCGCCCCAGTCGAACTTCATTTCGGGGGGCGGAGATACGCTGGCCATGTAGGCCTCGGCGGTGTCGACCATCTCCTCGACGGCCTGATTGTCGCCATTCTTGAGTTGAATCCACAGAACGGCCTTCTCGCCGTCCGGGGTGATGAACTTGTAGAGGTCGTCCGGATCCCCGCCGGCGATCTCGTAGAGGAAGAGTTCCTGGGCGATCTCCTGCGCGTCGTCGGGGACGGCGTATTTTGTGGAGTCGCCATCGTTGAGCTCGAAGCGCACCTTCTTGACGATGTCGGTGATGCCCGTCGTCGCGCCCACCTGGGGTAGGGCCGTGAGGCGGTTCTGCAAGCCGTCCATGTAGGCGAGCACCTCGGGCGTCTTGACGGTGCCCTCGTCGGTTTCGCTGGCATCGAACTCCAGGTAGGCCATGTAGGTACCGGCCAGGTGGCGACCCAGCTCCTGTTCGGCGATCCGGATCGGGTGGTCGGTCTTGAACCACTTGGTCGGGTTGTCGTTGACCTGGATCTGCGTGATGCCGTAGCCGGCGACGAAGAGCGCGGCGGCGGTGGCGGTGATCGTCACCCAGCGGCCCCGGACCGAGGCGCGGCCCACCGCGTTCATGAACGCGGCCAGGGGCGAGTGGCTGTCGTCCTTGCGGCCGAAGTTCGAGAGCGTGCGCTTCGAGAGCAGCACGGCGTAGGCCGGGTTGAAGGTGACCGACAGTGTCCAGGCCACCGCGACGCCGATCGCGACGAAGGCGCCGAAGACCCGCACCGGCGGGATGTTGGCCGACATGAGCGAGGCGAAGCCCACGACCGTGGTCATCGAGGTGAAGATCATTGGCTTGTAGAGTTCGTGCATGGTCGCGACGATCGCCTGGCGCTGTGACTTCGATTTCTGATAGCGCTCGTGGAATTCTGAAAGGATGTGGATCGAGTTCAAGACGGCGATCGGCATCAAGAAGATCGGAATCATCGAACTCATGATATGGACCGTGAACCCGAAGAAGATCAAGAGGCCCATCGTCCAGATGACGGTCATGACGGCGATGATCATCGGCGCCAGCACGACCTGAAGCTTGCGGAAGAAGAAGAGCATGAGCAGGAAGATCAAGAGGCCGGCCATCGGGGCCGAGATGCCCATCTGCTTGAACATTTCCTGGCCGAAGACGTCCTGCGCCACCGGAAGCCCGGTGATGTGGTAGTTCTTGAAGCCGCCGATCTTCTCCATGGCGGCCTCGATCTCCCGCGCCACCGAGGCGGCGTACTTCTTCGCCTCGAGCGGGATGTAGATGGCCACCACCTGGCCGTCGGGGGAAGCGAGCTTCCCCTTCAGGAGCGGGTTGCTGTCGACCTTGCTCGCGATCGAGGGCTGCGTATCCCATCCCGTGCGGGGCTCGGTGAGCCCGCCGACCACCAGCGATCCGTCCGGTGTCCGGTAGATGTCGTCCACCGTGGACGGGGCAAGCACATCTTCGGACACCACGCCCTCGGTTTCCTCGATCTGCTCCACCAGCAAACCTAGCCGACGCGTGAAGTCCTCGGTGAGCAGATCGGACTCACCGGTGAACCCCAGCACGAGGTAGTCCGATAGGCTGAACTCCTCCTTGATGCGCGAGTGAATGACCCGAACCGGCTCGTCTTCCTGGAGCATGTTTTCGGGGTCGGTGTCGATCACGGCCGAGGGGATCGGGATCGCCAGCAGGACGGTGATGACCGCGGCCAGCGCAACGACGATCTTCGGGTGGTTCGTGGCAAATCGTACGAGGAAGTGTTTCGAGTCATTCATGGCAGCACCTCTATCGTTTTTCGGGTCCGTTCACCTTTTCAGGCTGTTCTATGCTCAGGGCGCCTTGGCCGGGCGTGTGACCCGGCCGGGGGGCCGTGGATTGCTTCATGCTACGAATCCAGGGTTTCCAGCCGCTTCCCGTGACTTTCGACCGGTTCGCCGTGCGCGCGCCATTCGGGGATGCCCTCTTCGGCGCGGCGGGCGCGGTAGCCCTTCGCGCGCAGCAGCCGCACCGCCTCGTGGGCCATCACGCAGAAGGGGCCGCGGCAGTAGGCGATCACTTCCTGATCCTTGGGGATCTCCGCCAGGCGAATCTCGAGTTCCTCGAGCGGAATCGAGAGCGCGCCGGGCAGATGCGCGGCGTCATATTCGTTGGCCGGGCGGACATCGAGGAGCACCACGTCACCCTTCTCGATTCGCGCCCGCAAGTCGTCGGCACCGATAGGCGCCTGGTCCTCGGGGTCATCGTTATAGGAGTTCACCAGCTCCCGCGCTTCGGCCATGCAGTGGATCGCCACGTTGCGGAACGCGCGCCAGAAGTCGCCCACGACCGGATCGGCGAGCCGGTAGTAGACGAAGAGGCCTTCCTTGCGGGAGGCGACCAGGCGCGCGTCGCGCAGCACGCTCAAGTGCTGGGAGACGTTCGAGGCCGAGAGCCCGGTGTGGCGCATCAGGTCCTCGACGGTCCGCTCGGTCTGACACAGCAGGTCCAGCAGCTCCAGCCGGCGGGGACTGTAGAGCGCCTTGCCCAGGCGCCCGAACTCGCCGAAGAGCCGCTCCTTGTAGCTCTGGAGATGTTCGAGGTTCTCGTTCATGGCCCTACTCCTCTATCGATCACCCGCGGGTGAATAGTCAAGTGATTTAGCAACTACGCAAATACTAACACTGAGGGCGGCCTGAGTTCCAGTCTTTTTCGGCCCGAGTGGTCTTTTTTCTAAATCTTTTTGCTGGTGTTAGTTATAGGAATTGCACTTCTGCCGGCGATGCTCCCTACGGCCTGCATCGCGATGGCGTGGTCGTCCGCACGGATGCCCCTGACGCCTGGTGTTCGATGATCGCACAAGCGAATAATCGCTTGCGCACGGTCCGAAACGGAGGTGCGGAGGTACCGACAGGGAGGTTGCGTGACGGCCATTCGATTCGCCGCCTAGCCAATTCACGCCGCCCACGTTGCAGGGGCGTCATACTCAGGCCCCAGTTGCAGCTTGTGGAAACGGTCGTCCCGCTGCGAGGCATCAGTGGGCGGCGACGCTAGGGCCGGCTCAACACCTCGATGCGCTGCTCGGCGAGCCGGCGCCGCCGGGCATGGTCCGGCAGCAGCTCCGCCAGCTGTGCCCAGTATTCGATCGCCGACTCACGCAGATTAGCGTCTCAACCAACTGAGCTGGAAACCCGGTCGTCAGCCTCAGGAATGCGGTACAATTGGATTCAAGAGACAGCGACGACTGGCGACCTGTCCTACACACTATTGAAATGCGCAATGAAGGGGGAAGACAGTGAGGAAGCTCAAGTGAGGAAGCTCACCATACTGCCGGCGCTATTCGCCTTGGTGATTTCTGCTAGCGCCTCCGATTTCGGAATTCTGGGTCCAACCGAAGAGCCTGGTGAAGTTGTCTCGAGTGGACTCGATGACTGCACGGGGACCCTTACATTCAACCACGACATGACCTTCGAAGGTGCCTTTGCCTGGATGTATGGTGGCGTCGTGCCTCCCTACTATGGCGCTTTCGGGGAAGGCTACCTATTGGATGGCGACACGATCGTTGAGTGCATCGCTCTCTGGCTCACCGATATTACCCTTTACGCTGGCCAGACCTGCGACTGCTACATCTGGGAGGGGGGCATTGGCGAAGAACCGGGTGAGGTCCTCACGGTCGTGGTCGGCTTCGATCCCGGCGCCCCGGCGTACTGGCCGGATGTGAGCCAGCATGATGCCGA
>CAZZIF010000150.1:7562-9594 GCA_964654025.1 uncultured bacterium | reverse complement strand
ACCGCTTCGCCGGTCACCGGGACTAAACCCTGTACCCTCACGAAAAGGAAAACCCCATGCAACGCACGACCCTGGACAAAGAACACGGTGGCATCACGCTTCGGTACTACGCCTCGCACGCCGACCCCGCCGTTATCTTGGCCGAAAATCTGACCCCGACCCTTGCCGCCCTGCTGCGCGACCACGCCGAAGAATGTACGACCGTCAGCGCGGCCCGTGCCGCTGTCTGGCGCGCTGTCTCGCGCATGTGATTCCGCGCCCGTAACGGCCCCCACAAGCGCGCGCAACCCCCAGGGGCCTGCCAAGACCGGCGGGCCCCTTCGAGCGCCCCACGGGGCCACTAGGGCGCTCTGGCGGGCCGCCGGTCACTCGCTCCCACGTTGCGGCCCCTAGCGGCCCTCGTAACGGCCCGACGCGCCCGGTGGCCTAGCTAGGGGTCGGCCGGTCCCCGAGCCCGCACGCGGGCAGCCAAGGGCCTTCTCGGGCGCGCCAGCCTCACGTGGGTTTGTCGCATGCACGCACCTGCCGCCGCCACGCCCGCGCGCCAAGCACGCACCCGCCTGCCGGGTTCTTGCGCGGGGCTGTCGCATGCACCCGCCAGCGAGCAAGTCCGGCCACCTCTGGAGCCGGAGCACCCCTTCCGGATACTCCAGACCGAAGGTCGTACATTAGACCTCAGGTCTTATATGTAGCGTCACCTAACGTCTGGTCACCGAATCGGCAAAAATGAAGTGTTTGCCGTTATTGCACTTACGGCATTTGAGAAGCCCGAATTAGGTTACGGCAACAGGATGAGGTACAAAAGCCCTTGTCCCCCCAAAAATCACCCTGTAAAGTGCCCTCACCCCGACCCGAAAACGGAGCCTCCCCCCACCCGACGGGCGCTCGATGTACCCACCCTTGCTACCCTCACTCGACTCACCTGAACTCCCGGACCGCCCCCTCCTGCTTTCACCCTTCATTCGCCGTGGTGACCTGTGCCTGGTCACCGGCGCGAAGGGGTCGGGCAAAACCACCTTCCTCCTCGACCTGGTCGCCTGCCTCACCCTGCCCTCGCACGACACGGACGGGCGCGCGATCGAAGGTGCCAACACCATGCTCGCCGGGGCCTTTCGCCTTACGAAAGATTGGCATGACGGCTTCAAGATCCTGATTATCGACGCCGAGAACGACCTCACCGAATGGCGCACGATCCTGAACGACACCCTAGCCGCCCGTGGCATCGAACACGACTCCATCGAGGCCACCCGCGCGCGCCAGCGCACCAAATACATGTCCGCCGAATACTTCCCTTGGAACGACCTGGTGAATTTCCGCAAGAACTTCGACGCATTTTTCGAGGCAATCGTTGCCACCGAGCCCGTCCAGGCCGTCATCATCGACTCGGTGCACAAGCTCTGGACCCAGGACCTGAACAGCCCCACATGGGCCGTCGAGGGCTTGGGCTGGATGCGCAAACGCTTCCAGGAGTGGGGCGTCACCACCTTCGCGATCGTCCACACCTCGCGCGACTTCGAGGGCAAGCTCCCGGGCAACCGCTTCCTCCCCGGCTACACCTCGCGCCAAGAGAACGAAGCTGACTGTATTCTGGGACTTGAGCGGATGGTCAAGGACAACGCTTTAAAGGTGCACCTGGTCAAGCGCCGGTCCGCCAAATGGAACGCCGAAGGCACCTACCTCCGTGTGAACATGAGTCCCACCTATGGCGGTTACGCCGGGATCTCCACCGCCGGCAACCCCTGGCTGCATGAGCGCCCCGACGCCACGATCCGCAACCTCACCCGCGTCGAGCTGACCACCCTGTCGAAGCTGTCCCGGGTCGATGTTCCGTTCACGTACGCGGACTTCGGCCCATCAATCAACAAGAGCCGCCTGCGCCGCACCCTGGAAGCCCTGATCGCCAGCCACTTCTGCGAACACCTGTCCGGCGACGGCACCAAGACTTCGCCCAAGGTGTTCGCGCTCACCGACGATGGTCTGGCCGCCTATCGCGCCAGTCGCCCCAGCAAACCCCAAGAGGAGGCCGCGTGAA
>CAZZIF010000150.1:0-7462 GCA_964654025.1 uncultured bacterium | reverse complement strand
GCCCTTGACACCAACTAGGGACCACCCCTAGGGTCAACTGGTGCCCCGGCCCGCCTCCCATCGTCGGGCGCACAGCGTGAGGGAAAGCAAGGGGAAGGGGCAGGGTCGGCGAGTGAACCCTGCCCCTTTTTCTTTGACAATACCCCTTGACATTCCATCCCAGTCGCCTTACCATGCCCTTGGTTAGCAGAGCCGAGCGGCGGGCGGGGGGTCAGCTTCCCTTGGCTCCCCGCCCCTACCCTTGAAAGGCCATTCAGCCATGGATCGACCGACCTACTACGCCGCCACCTACGTCGCCCACCTTCTCGGCATCGACCATTCCAGCTTCAGCCGCCGCATCAAGAAGAACCCCGAAACCTGGGGTGGCGATGCCGTCATGGTCGGCCTCAACAACTACACCCTGGAGCTGTATTCCTCCGAACGTGTCCAGGAGATCCTTTCAACCTGACCCCTACCCCAAGGAGCAAGCCATGCTGAACGACTTCTACAACGAGACCCCCGACGAGCGCGAACGCCGCGTCTGCCAGGCCCTTGCTGCCTTCTGGTACGCCCTGGAAGACGTCGGTCCCGAGGCCGTCGTCGAGGACGCTAACCGCCACAAGCCCAACTGGAATTCCCTGGCCCGCCTCTTGAATACCGCCATGGGAGCTGCCAGCCCCAAGGAGGACCGCCGATGAACTACCCCCTTGGCATGACCAGCGGCGACATCCCGGGCTACTACGACCGCACCTACACCCTGACCTGCCCCGTCTGTGATCACACCATCGAGATCGACGGGACCCCCAACGAGCTGGTCTCGTGCGAAGGCACCCTGAACGATCCCGAGACCGGCGAGCCCGAGCCCTGCACCGAAACCCTTCGCATCCCCGACGAATGGGACTAGCCATGACCATCCACATCGACGCAGGGCTGGGAGGGCCGCCTGAGGCGGCCCGCAAGAACGCCCTGGCCCTCAACCAGTCGCGTATCACCGCCACCTCCATCTGCACCCAGCGTGCCCACTTCGAGTACGTCCAAAACCGGGTCCCCGATCGGGTCCCCACCGCCCTCAACCTGGGCCGCCTCGCCCACGCCGTCCGTGAAGACCTCTACCGGGACGTCGCCCACGAAACCATCCTGCACAATGCCGAACAACACCGCTCCGGCCACGACAAGGACCTCGATCGCTTCATCGACGAGCTACCCCACCTCCTGCCCGTGTGGGCCAAGCGCCTCACCGAGCAGGGCGGCACCCTGATCGCCACCGAGCAGGATTGGTGGCTCACACTGCGGATCGAACCCTCCGAGCGACAGGTTCTCGTCCTCGGGCGCGTCGATGCCCTCATCGACCTCGGTGGAAGGATCTGGAACGACGAGCTGAAGACCATGGCCCCGAACACCGACACCAGCGCCTTCCTTGACTGGCGCCGCACCCACCCCCAGCAAGTCACCACCGACCTCGCCCTCGGGTGCATCTACGACACCGCCTACGCCGGCACGTCCTACCAATTCCTTTTCAAGAACCCCTACCCCCGCCGGGCGTCTGGCGGCAAGACCCTGGAAGAACGCATCGCCGAATGGCCCGACACCCTGTTCTTCGGCTACGACGAGCCCGCCATCCTGGGCAACATCGACCCCCAGACCCTGTACTTCCGCCTCGTGGAAACCTACCAGAACCTGAACCTCTTCCGGCCAAAGCCCAACCACTCCGCCTGCATGACCTTCGGCCGTCCCTCGTGCCCCTACTTCTCCGTCTGTCACCAGGGCGAAAGTTTGAGTTCCTCGAACTTCACGGACCGCGACCCCGACTACGTTGACGAAGCTGCGCTTTGTCCCCAGACCCCAAAGGAGTAACGCCATGCACCCCGACCTGAACTACTCGGACGCTTGGGCCGACCAGGGCGTCCACATCATCAAGCCGCGCACCGATGGAGCGCCCGAGTCCAGTACCGCCGCCATGTCCCAGTTCGTGACCATCGCCCAGAACCTGCCAGCCCTGTGCGAAGAGACCGGGTGCAACCTGGTCGTGTTCGACACCGTGACCGCCGCCGGCACCTCCGTCTTCAGGGAGTCCGTGGACAGTGGCAAGCACGCCACCGGCAACAGCCCCAAGTTCAATATCACGATCGGCAAGGACACCCTGCGGATGAACACCGCCGATCGCCGGGACTACGGTCTCGTCCAGAAGTTCCTGCGCGATTACGTCCGGGACGTTCCCGTCAAACACCCCGACCGTAACTACCACCTCCTGCACGTGGCCCACATGGCCGAGTCCAGGATTCCGATCGGCAAAGATG
This sequence comes from uncultured bacterium, assembly GCA_964654025.1. Taxonomy (GTDB): domain Bacteria; phylum Eisenbacteria; class RBG-16-71-46; order CAIMUX01; family WJJG01; genus CAYQJL01. Next base: position 5,186 of record CAZZIF010000150.1, on the reverse strand, counting down.
CCAAGGGCGAGGCCATCTTCCAGACCAAGGGCTACGGCCCCTCCGTGGGCGGCCCCGCCGCCGTCGAGATGTGGGGCACCGACTTCACCTTCGTCCACCGCGTCTACATGGACAACAAGGGCCAGCGCCACCTCCAGATCCAGACCATGGAAGAGGGCAGCGTGCCCATCTGGTGCCGCACGAACAGCGGCGGCAAGACCCCCACGACCATCCCCGTACCCGAGGAGTTCGAGAAGGCCAAGGACGCCTGGACCTACCTGCTGAAGCTCATGGGAATCTTCCTGGACGACCCCCGCAAGGGCGGCTACATGAGCGGCACCCTCATCGGTGCCCCCATGAGCGGCAAGACCCGCTGGATGTCCACCCTCGCCGGCCTCGACGGCATCACCGGAATCCTGTACATCGCCATCGACGGCAACAGTGAGTACCTGGGCTCCTGGTGGAACGAAGTGAAGGGGCTTGCGTGACCGCAAGCCAACCAAACCCGTGAAAGGAAAGACAATGCACGACCCGTTCGAGTTCGCCCCTGTTCACCCTGATTGCGTTGACGATCTCGCCGAGATGCGCCTGCGCTACTCCCAGCTCCGCAAGGACCTCATGGGAAGATGGAACGACCCGTTCTTGGGGCTGGCTGGTCTCAGCGAGTGCCTGCATCACTTGGAGTTGAGCTTCATGTACCTGGAGAAGGCCGCCACCGCGCCGAAAGGAAAGTGACCATGACCGCCAAGAAGACCGCCAAGTCCATCGACCCCACCGATCCGCCCACCCTTCAGGTGATTGCCGAGCTGGCGCAGGCCATCGCGATGGTCAACAGGGGGGAGGCCGATGTCAGTGCGGGCAACGGCACCGACTTCGTGATCCTCTTCGATGACGAGTATGTCGGCAGGACCCGAGTGTTGCAGTTGCTGACCCTTCCCGGAACCGTTTGAAACAAGGAGACCAGACCATGGGAATCATGAACGACGTCAACCGAGCACAGAAGCTGGAGCGTATGCCCGACCTCACCCGCTGGGGCATCACCGACTTCAAGCAGCACCCGAAGGGCTTCCCCGTCACCACCGGCGAACTGCCCGAGAAGGGCTTCCGCGCCAAGTTCGGTGGGGAGTTCAAGGTCGAGAACGTGAGCGTCTGGGAAAACGAGGACGGCTCCTGGCGCCTGTCCCTCAGCCTCAGCGGACACGAGCCCGGCCCCTCGCAGGGCGACCGCTTCCATATCTCCGTCTACCTGCGCCCGGACGAACTGACCAGCCCCGAAGGCTTCCTCCAGGAACGCTCCAAGAAGGTCTTCGTGAACCTGCTCCAGTACGCCGTGACCAACGGGCTTCTGCCCAAGGACTACGACGCCGAAGATTACACCGCCGGTGTCCAGGAACTGTGCCGAGCCTTCGAGGGTGCTCAGGGCCACGTCGTGAAGGCTGGCTTCAGCGTCTACGCCGGCGAGAAGGAGGGCGAGATGGTCGGGCCGTACCTGAACCTGAACTTCCTGAACGCCAAGGCCGTGAGCACCGAGGGCGCAGTGCCCAACGAAGACCTGCCCTACTAGACCCCAAGGTTCTCCGGTCCTAGGGGTGGGCGCAAGTCGGGACCCGCGCGTGTGCTCCTGCGTGGACCGAGCCGGAGAACCCACCAACTACCCAGGAAGTGCAGCAGTGAACGTGGAGATGGTGCGAGGGAAGAAGGATCTGATTGCCCGGGTCGGCAAGGATGCCGTCGCGCGTGCCGTTGCGAGCACCAAGTTTCCGGGCAGCCCTCGTGCCATCCCGCGCGGCTCCTGGCACCCCTACGTCTACAAGGTGGACGGTGGCTACATTGTGGCCACGCCAGACGATGCCCAGATCAGGAAGTCCATGTGGTTGGACGTTGCCTCCTACGAAGCGGCCCAGAGCCACGTCGAAAGGCTGACCCGCGATGCACTGCCCAAGCCCCCAGAACCCGTATCAGTTCACGAGTGGAAGATCGAGCAGGGCGCCACGCTCGCGCTCGATACCGAGGGCGACCTCGATCGGATATCACTATCCACCGAAACGCAAGCGGCCTCGTGGCAGTGGAGTGAGCCGGTCCGCCAAGTCGTCCAGGCCCAACTCGACGCCGCCTCCACCGTCTTGGCTCACTACGCAATCCACGACCGATCTCTACTTGCACTGGCTGGACTATCATCCGACCCGCTCAAGTGGCGATGTACCCTGGTGGCGCACGTACTCTTGAATCCCTACCGGAACAAGGGGCTGGGGTACGCTGCGCCCATGTACTTTCCAGTCGAGCCGTGGAAGGCAGGGCTGGAAGACGATCCCGAGATGTACTCCCTGCTCGATGCGTGGGTCTTGACCCAGATGTGGCCCGTGATGCGGGACAGGATGGATGCCCTGCGCCTGTGGCCGGTGTACTTCCAAGACCTGAAGATCCAGGAGATGTTCCATGAACCGCTCGCAAGTGGCGGAAACACTCGTTTCCTTCCTCGAAACAAGGGTCACGAAGGCCCTGTCGAAAGAGCTGCCGCCTGCCTGGAAAGTGAGAGTGCCTATCGTGACGCGCACCCAAAAGGGTGGCTTACGGCTCAGTTTCCAGATCCAGATGGACGAATCGCATGTGGCCTCCGCGACCCTTACGCTGCGGCTTTTCACTACCTCAGTGGCACACGACTCCGTGCTGTGGACGGAAGCCTCGCTGAAGCCCGCGCCCGAATCCTCTACGGGCGTGGAATCGACAAGGCCCGAAAAGGGGGAGACGGACTCGCCCCCCTTCTGAGTGATTTCCCCACCCGCAAGGACCTGACCGATGCCTTGGCAGAAGACTGGCAAGTCCTGGCGAATTGGCGGAAAACAGCCAAGCGCCAGCTCGCCCGTGACAAGCACGTCACCAACCCCTTTGGGCGGAAGTGGTTCAACGGGTCTGCCGACCAGGCCGTTCGCTTCCTGACCCTATCGACCGTGAACGACGCAATTCGCCAGCGGATCATCCGCACAGGGATTCGCCCATCGCACCTTTCTTTCGGCCGTGTCGTCATCAGCCCTGGCCAGGCTGGACCCTTCGTGGATTCCTCACCCCTACCCTTGGAGATCCTGACATGAAGCGCGCAACCCTCGTCGGCGCCGGCTCGCTGGCCCTGATCGGGGCCGTGACCGCCGTGTTCGCCCTCGCCCCCGAGTGGCGCAGCATCGGCCCGGTCACCTACGCCACCACCGCCGACAACTTCCTCGCCATCGGCCCCACCACGGCCATCGCATGGGATCGCGTCGAAGACCCCGAGCTGCAACGCGTCCTCGCTTGCAACCTGACGCCCTGCGCGTACGAGCCCGTGCCCGACCACGGCATCACCCGCTGGCAGTGGGTCAACGGCGACATCACCCAGGCCCAGGCCCTCGAACGCCTCAAGACACCCTACGAGCCCTCGCGCGTGTGGCAGGTCACCGTCGCCCCTCACAGCCCGGACATCCTGCTGATCGAGACCGACGCCCACGGCTGGAGCACCGTCCACCGCTCGCGTTGGGACAAGGTGACGGAGGTGCAGCGATGAACATCCGCAACCTGCTGGTTCGGTGGCTGCTGCACGACGGCGAGCGCATCGTCCTGGGCCGCGAGTCCCGCGAGGTCATCGACGGCTTGAAGCAAGTGAACGCCAAGCTGTGCACGTATCGGATTCTCTACCATAAGGAGAACAGGCTTATCCTTAAGGCCATCGCGCACATCGAGAAGATGGACGCACGGCTCTACGACCGCGACGACGTCGAGCGCCTGACCCGGGAGGTGCAGCCATGACCAACTTAAAGCAGATGCCCGAGCGGCTATGGGCTGGAACAGTGCGCTTCGCAGGGATCGACCAGCCGTCCTGGACCGATGACAAAGACAAGGGTCTTGGGTGGCTGGGGTACACCCGCGATGACCTCGTGCCGCAGATCGACGTGGAGGCGCTAGCCAGGGCGCTACAGAGCTTGGAACAGGCTGCCACATACTTCGATCGTGCCATCTGGGAAAAGGACCACCCCTACGGAGTGCATCCACTCGGTGACACCATCAAGGCGCGGGTCTGGCGTGACGGACTAGAACAGCTTCGCCGCATCCTCACCGACGCGCTGGAGAGGGACAGCCATGAGTGATAGCTACGAATGCCCGAAGTGTGGCGGGGTCAATCGAGACCTCTATGAGTACGGCATGGAAGACGGAGACTGTCTAGAGGTCGAGTGCGGCCACTGCGATTGCAGCCTGCTGCTCTCATGCAGCATCGAGGTCAGCTATGAGGTTGTGAGCCTTCCTGACACCGCGCCGGGGAGGGGTGAGCGATGACCGCCTACCAACCCACCGGCACCGGCCTGTCCATCGAACCAACCAGCAAGGAGTTTGCAATGACCAAGAAGACGCAGCGGCCCGTGATCGTCTGCACCAGCTACCGGGGCGTGTTTTTTGGATACGCCACCGACACCACCGGAGACACCATCAACCTGACGGGCGCGAAGATGGCGATTTACTGGGGCACGACGCGCGGCGTCATGGAGCTGGCCCACACCGGCCCCACCAGCAAGTCGCAGGTCAGCGCCCCGGCCGACATCGAAGTGCGTGGCGTGACAGCGGTGTTCGAAGTGACGCCGGAGGCGGAGGCGCAATGGAAGACCGCCTAGTTACCATCCAAGACGTGATCGACCACGGAGCGTGCCCTGACGGCGTCATGGAGTTCGTGAGCAGGCATGGCGTGATCACTATGAAAATCAGCCAACTAGCGCGCCTCGTCGGCGAAGACGCGATCTACACGCCCTGCGACGGCAACGGCAACTGCAACGGCTACGGCGACGGCAACGGCGACGGCTACGGCAACGGCTACGGCGACGGCAACGGCGACGGCAACGGCTACGGCTACGGCAACGGCAACGGCAACGGCAACGGCAACGGCTACGGCAACGGCTACGGCGACGGCGACGGCAACGGCTACGGCGACGGCAGCGGCTACGGCTACGGCCACGGCAACGGCAACGGCCACGTCTACGGCATCGGCGACGGCTACGGCGACGTCTACGGCTATGGGGGTGTCAGATGACCTACCAACCCACCGGCCGTGGCCTGTGCGCGAAGTGCGGGCGCGATGTTGGGCGGCATGATGCGGGGCACAAACCAACGCGATTGCACTTCGCAGAGGTGGTCGGGATGATGTGTCTCGACTGTGACAGACTCGACATCGACCCCATCCACGACGTCGG
>CAZZIF010000149.1:5173-9623 GCA_964654025.1 uncultured bacterium | reverse complement strand
GGCGTCGTTGCGACTGACGCATTCGCGGGAACGGGTCGGGGTCGGCTGAGCGGACATCTGCTTGCGAGCGGAATAGGGCAGGGCCCAGAAGAGCGTGGCGCTGATGGACAAGGCGGTGGAGATCAGGGTGATGGAGGGCGGGACGGTGAAGGGCATGGTGGGGGGCTCGCCATGGCGGGTGCCCTCCAGGGCTGGGTCGCGCGCGGGTCCTGGACGGCGGAAGCGACGGCCAGCCTCGTGGATCCGGATTTTCGGCTGCCGTCGGGCCTGGTCTCCGATACCGATTGCCGCCGATTGGGATGGCGAATCGAACGGCGTTTTCACCCGGCGGCTCGGCTGCTGACCCGGGTGACCACTTCGGTCGAGGGTCGCTACCGGTGGTCCCACGCGGGGGATGCCTTCGAACGCTGGATGCGATGGCGTCTATCGGGCCGCCTGTCACGTCGCCACGACGTGTGGATCGGCCTGGCCCGCGATCATGAGCACTTCGGCCGGCAGGGACACTCCCTCACGCGCGTCTGGGCCGGAGCCCAGTCGCGGGCAGCTTCCGCGCTCACCCTCGCGGGCGAAGTCACCTCGGGCCAAGCGCTGCTCTACGATCCGTCGGACCCGGAGCGGGGACGTCTGTGGCGCCTGACGGCTACGGTAACCTTCGATCCCGGCCACGCCGTGGCGTGCGAGGGCGTGGTTCTGCACGAGCGCTTGCGGATTCGCTCGCACGAGAACCAGGAGCGCGGTTACGTCGCCTCGGCGCTGTCCCTGCGACCGCGGTGGCGTCCCAGCCGGCACTGGGGAATGCGTCTCATCCTGGATTGGCGACGCGGCGGCGAGGGTGTGCTGGCCGACCTGTTGGTGACCGTCCATCCCACGACCGAGAGCGAACTCCAGCTCGGGTACGGTGGCCGCCATGCCGGCGAGGGAGCGGCCACGCACTGGCGGCCACACGAGCAGACCTTCTTCCTGAAATACGCCCGCCGCTTCGTCCTCTGATCGCGCGGATATCCTGCCGGCACGCGGGCAGGCGCCTGTGAACGTTCGCGGAGGTGCCCATCCTGGCCAAACCAGGCCAACCGGGACCGATCCGGATCATCCAGTGCCAATCCGGGCTGGTCCGGGCCAACCGGGCCCACCGAGCTGACCGGGCCCACCGAGCTGACCGGGCCCACTTGGCCCAGCCGAGGTCAACCCAGGGAGGACCCTGGGCCTAGCCTGGGCCTAGCCTGGCCAACCCGGGCCTATGGCCGGGTCTAGACCCGGCCGTAGGCCTCCGGGTCGCCCCGCATATAGGAGGTCGTGTTCCACATCTGTGTGTAGAGTTCCTGCGGTAGGGGCCCGTGAGCGTCGGCGGGCCGGTGGAACCGTTCCTTGAACCGGCGGGTCAGCTCCTGGGGGTCGTATCCGGCGAGCCGGGCCATCTCGGCGATGGTCTCGCCCGGGTGGGCGATCTCGATGCGAGGCAGATCCTCTCCGTCCTCCAGGGTGACGATGACCTCCGTCGGCCGGCCGAAGAGATTGTGGTGGTCGCCCATGACTTCCTGGTAGGCGCCCAGCAAAGCGATAGCGAGCAGGTAGGGCTGGCCCGGACCCGTGGCGTGGAGCTCGAGCATCTCCTTGACCTCGCGCACGTCGATGAAGCTGTCGATGACGCCGTCGGAGTCACAGGTCAGGTCCACCAGGATCCCACGTTGCGTGGGCGTCTCATGCAGGCGGTGAATGGGCAGGACGGGAAACAGCTGGTCGATGGCCCACGAATCGGGCGCCGAGTAGAAGACGCTGAAATTGCCCACGTAGGCCTCGCGGAAGACCTTCTCCATCAGGCGGAACTCGTCGGAGACGTAGTGGGTCTGCTTGGCGTAGAGAAGGGCTGCCCGGCAGACCAGGTAGAAGCACTGCTCGGCGCGGGCGCGATACTCGAGCGAGATGTAGCCCAGATCGAACAGGTTCAGAATCTCGGTGCGTACCTCCAGGGCATCATGATAATACTCCCGGAAGTTTTTGACCGAGATGTCGGCGGCCAGCTCCTCGAGGAATTGAAGCTGGGTTGGGATCTCCTCTTCGGTACCTTCCGGGATGCCCTCGACATCTTCGGCCGCCAGGTTCCAGGACGGCTTGTAGTCTACTGGGATGTCGCTCTCCCGGCTTTCGCAGTTGGTCACCAGCAGCGCATGGTGCGCCACCAGCACCCGTCCGCTCTCACTGACCAGGTTCGGCACTGGCACCTGTTCTTCCTGGCAAACCTCCTGCACGGTATAGACCACGTTGTTGGCGAATTCCTGGAAACTGTAATTGACGCTGCTGTCGGATGTCGTTCCGCTTCCGTCGTAGTCGACCCCGAGCCCGCCGCCGACATTGAGCGTCGTGAGCGGCACGTCGCGCGAGCGCAACTTGGCGTAGATGCGGGCGGCCTCCTTCACGGCGTTCTTGATCCGGCGCACGGCGGTGATTTGCGAGCCAATGTGGTAATGCAGCACGCGCAATCGGTCCAGGACTCCGGCGGCGCGCAGCTGATCGATGGCTGCGAAGAGCGCGGTGGTGCCCAGACCGAACTTGGCAGCTTCCCCGCCCGAAGCTTCCCAGCGTCCGCTCCCCCGGCTGTGAAGGCGACAGCGCAGCCCGAGAATGGGACAGCGGCCTTGCGCCTGGATCTCCCTGAGGATCGCGGGGACCTCTGCCAGCCGTTCGACGACCAGGACGATCTCGGGGTCGCCGCCCGAGACGGCGACGGCCATCCGAACGATCTCCTCGTCTTTGAAGCCGTTGATGCACAGCCACGACCCGGGCGGCAGATCTTGGGCGAGGGCGATCGCTAGCTCGCCCTTGCTGCCCACCTCGAGGCCGAACGCGTGCCCGCGGCCGGCCCGGGCGAGTGCTTCGACCACCGCGCGGTGGGGGTTGACCTTGAGTGGAAAGACGCTGCGATAGTTGCCCTCGTAGGCGGTTTCCTGGATGACTTGGTCGAAGCAGTGATAGAGCGAGGCCAGCTGTGTTTGCAGGATCTGTGGAAAGCGCAGGTGCAGGGGTGCGGTGTAGCCTTCCTCTGCGCAGCGCCGCATGACCTCCAGGATCGGGACCTCTCGGGCGGTACGGCACGGACGAACGCATAGACGGCCCCTGGCGTCGATGGCGAAGAAGCCGGCGCCCCACTCGTCGACGCCGTAAGGACTCTGAAGCTTGGTGGTCATGTGCATGCGCAGATTCTCCCCTGCGAGACTCATGAGCCGCGCCTACGTCAATCGGCCACGAAGGCCCCCGACATGGGCGGCCGCAGGCCGCGAGGACCGCAACGGCCCCCGACGCGGGCGACCCTAGCCCTTGAAGACCGCGAACGGATCACGAAGGGCCCGGACGGGCCACGATGGGGGCAGAATGTACGCGACTGCGCGTCAGAATTGGTAGCCCAAACTGAAGCGGTGAGTATCACCCAGTTCCTCGCGGCCGATGGCCATGCCGTAGTCGAAGGTCACGTGTTTCCAGGTCAGACCGAGGCCGGCCGAAGGGAGTGTCTCGGTGGTCTCGCCGTCGTCGGTATGGCGCAGTCCGGCGCGCAGCGCCAGGGCGGGACCCACTGGCTGCCACTCGAATCCGCCCGAGAAGCGTTGCAGGTGCGAACGCTCGAGGTCGTAGACGATCTCCAGCGGCACCTGCACTCCTGTGAACGGGCGCCAGCCCAGACCGAACTGCGCGCGGGCAAGGAGGGTCTCGTCGTCCCCGGTATCCCACTTCAACGAAGACCAGAGTGAGCGCAGCACCACCGAGGCCTCCAGCGAGCTGGTGATATTGCGGGCGAGGGCGAGATCGAAGGCCCAACCGCTGCCGCCGATCTCATCGAGGTCCGAGCGCATGACCAGATAATGAAAGACCAGCGCGTAGCGGGAATCCCACCGACCGTGGCGGGCCAGAGCGAAAGAAAGGTCGTATTCTCCGTAGGACTCGGGTTCGAGATCCACCTGAGTGGCTTGGATCCCGAAGCCGTAGGTGGTCGTTACCCTCCCGGGCTCATCGCCGACCGCGCCTCCGTCCCAAGACACGTTGCGTTCAAACCGTGGGACGGCGACGAAGACGCCCGTGTGATGGACCAGGTCGAGGTCGAAGAGGTCCGCATAGGTGGCCATCACCCCGGCAGTCTCGATCGACACCAGCCTGGCAGGATTGAAGTGTAGGGCTGAAGGGTCGGCGACCAGCGGGCCGGCCGCGCCCCCGAGGGCGGCTGCCCGTCCACCCGGTTCGAGGTCGGCGAAAGCACCGGTCACGGCTGAGCCCCCAGTGGCATCCTGCGCCACCGCTGGCGCCGGGATGATGGCGACGGTGAGCATCGTGCCGAGAGCCAAGCACAGAACCGCGCCCATCCTCACGCCGGGAGCCACGCCGGGTGCCGCGCCCCTCGTCACGCCGGGAGCCACGCCCGGTGCCGCACCCCTCGTCACGCCGGGTGCCACGCCCGGTGCCGCGC
>CAZZIF010000149.1:0-5073 GCA_964654025.1 uncultured bacterium | reverse complement strand
GCCACGCCCGGTGCCGCACCCCTCGTCACGCCGGGTGCCACGCCCGGTGCCGCGCCGGGAGCTGCGTTATGAGTCACGCTCCGGACCGCGCTCCCGATCTTGCTCCGGACCTTGCCGGCCATCACGCTGAAGACAGCCGTCAGACGCGGCCGGCCATGTTCGCGGGCCCTTCCAGCGGCAGCCGGTGGGCGGTTGGGCGTACGGGTCCTAACGGGTGAAGACAAAGGCCCTGACCTCCTCATGTTCCGCGCCCCCCTCGGGACCGCGGGTGCGAATCCGCAGCAAGTAGGGACCCCGGCGCACATCGACGCCCTCGCCGTTGCGACCGTTCCAGTCCCAGCGGGCGATGAAGAGCGTGGGCGAGCCCACCATCGATGTCGATTGTACGCGGTCACCTTCCAGGTTGTAGATCTCCATCTCGACCGACGACCATCCATCGAGGCTGGACAGCACGAACTCATCGCCGGGCGCGAAAGGCTTGGGGATCGAGTAGGTCGTACCCGACACGCGGAAGACCGAGAACTCGAGCTCATCGGTCGATTCATTGCCCAGCTGATCGGTGGCGGTGATCGTGACCACGTTCTCCCCGGGCTCGAGGGGCAGCGTGATCGAGAAGGTGCCCGCCTCCTGATCGATGTCCCCATCGGCGATCACCGGGTCGTCGAGTGTCTCGGTTGCGATGCTGGCGCGGATGCCGCTCGCATCGCTTGGGACCGTTCCACTCAAACTGATACTCTCCCGCGAGGTCTGTCCCGGTGCCGCGGCGTCGAGCAGGGGGCCGCCCGTGGGCCCCTCGTTGTCCATCTCGAACAGGAGGGTCTCGCTGGTGTCGGCCCCGCAGCCGGTGTTCCACACGTAGGCGTAGCCGAAGAGCGGGTAGGGGTCTTTCCCCTCCTCGCAGCAGGCGTTGACGCCGAAGGTGTACTTGATCTGGTAGACGCGCACCGTGTCCGAACTCAGCGAGTCGATCTTACTGCGCTCGACGCGCGATGCCTCGAACCCGGCGTCGAGATCGGAGAAGTCGGCTCGCACGAACAAGTTGCTCGTCGAGCGCCAGTAGGAGTTCATGATGATCTCGCCGCCGTTTCGGACCAGATAGAGCGTGTCTCCCTGACGAACATTGAATACGCCCGGCGAGATGACCTCGGTGCGCACGTGCTCGGGTGGGTCGTTGTTCAGGCAGAAATGTACAGCACGGGTCGTGGTGCTGAACTGAGTCTCGGGATCATAGGCGGTGATCGGAATGACGAGATCTCCGTCGTCGGTGAGCAGGTTGTTCTCCGAGAGGGTGTATTCGAACTGATAGCAGTTCCAGGTCTCGTACTCGTTGCCGACCAGAACGCTGTCGATGCTCTCGCAGCGCGTGCCCCAGACGACGCCGCCGGCCTGGCTGTCGATCGCGCTGAAGTCGGCCGATACCTCGTACTCGCCCCGGTTGTCCCAGTAGCAGTAGAAGAGGATGTCGTCACCGTTCTGCACTGCGAACTCGGGTTGGGTAGCGCTGGTGTCGGCGGTGACCACGCCCGGAGTCGGCCAACTGACCACGCAACGCTTGAACTCCGGGGCCCCTTGCCTGGTCAACAGGTACTCCTCGGAGGGGTCGCTCCGGTTACCGACGAAGTCGCGCCCGTAGGCTACGATGTGGTTGGTGCCCGGCTCCAGGGCCAGCGTGTCATAAAAGGTGAGCGTGCCTTCCACCTCACGCAATGTGAGCACGTACTCGATATTCTGGTTGATCTCCACGAGCAGATCCGTCGAGCCCTCGGGGGCGGTGCCGTAGACGATCAGTTCCTCGTCGCCGGTCTCCTCGGGGATCTCGTTCTCGAAGACGGGTGAGCCTTCGGGACCATCGTTGTCGATCTCGATGGTCAGGAGAACCGAGTCGCGTCCGCAGCCGCCGTCGGTGGCGGTCAGGCGCACCGGCACCGGATAGTCACTGCCGGTGCGAGCGTTCTCGTCCAAGCGGTACTCGATGCGCCAGGTCACCAGCGTGTCGCCCTCGCTCGTGATTGGCCAGGCGAACACGTCGGCGACCTCGAAAGAATCGTCCGCCGCCGAGAAGTCTGCCGTCAGGGCCAGAGATCCGGTGTCATAGCGCCAGGTCGACTCGATCTCGATCCGATCGCCGTTCTTGACCACGTAGACCAGTTCATCCCCGTGCTCCACGAAACGGTCCGCATCGCCCAGGATCTCGGTGGCCCGCTCCTCGGGCGGATGGTTCGAGAGGCAGAAGCGCAGGGCGGTGTCGGTGGAGTCGGTTCCGTAGACCGAGTCGGTGGCCGTGATGGGTACGGCGATGCCCGAGGCGTCTTCGACCGAGGAGGAAGTGCTGATCTCCCTGGTGAAGCGGTAGGCGCTCCAGGTGTCGGTGATCTCGTCCTGGACCACGATGGCCGTATCACCGACATAGGCCCCCGACTGCAGACCGGTGGTCGTATTGTCGAGTTCGCTCAAGTCGGCCGTGACCTCGTAGACGGTGCCGTGATCGGGGACGCTCCAGTAGGAGTAGAATTCGAGAAAGGCCCCGTTCTCCACGCGGCTGCCGGGCTGAACGATCCGGTATCCCTTGGGCACGGGAACGCTGTCACCGTCGCTTTGCATGAACGCCCCTGGCAGAAAGTGGATGGCTCCGGCAATCTCGTTTCCAGCGGATGGGTCGAATGAGATGGCCGGATCCGAATCGGCCGACGGCCGTGCCTCGGAGAGCGGTGGGGTTGGATCCGTCGGCTGCTGCGCGGCCGGCTGTTGCGCGGCCGGCTGTTGCGCGGCCGGCTGCAACCAACTTGTTGCCGCCAGCGCCGTCATGATCAGAAGGGTCCCCACCCGTAGGGCCGGGAAGGCAACGTGCGTCGTCCGGGCGGGCTCTCGCAGCGCCCGGTGAAAGGGTGATCTCATTCTGGCTCCTCGCCGCGGGGAGTTCGCCATGCCTGGGGCCGCTCCGGAGCGGCCGCTTGTTTCAGAGTACCTCGCTAGAGCGACCTGCTCCCTGAGAGCGACTTGCTTCCCGGGAGCGGCTTGCTCCATCGCACGTCCACGCCGTGGCGGCATGTGAAAATGCTGCGTCCTGGGCCCTCGATCCTGCGCCCCTGGACGCCGGTGATCTTCGCCACCGTCCCAGAGGTTGTCAAAGGATTTAACCCCCTTGCCGCAAGGCGGTTTCCGTCGGAAGCCGGACGCGGCCGTTTGTGGCGCACCCGTTCACCCGACGCGGCCGTTTGTGGCGCACCCGTTCACCCGACGCGGCCGCTTGTGGCGCACCCGTCCACCCGACGCGGCCGTTTGTGGCGAACCCGTCCACACGATGCGGCTGCTTGTGGCGAACCCGTCCACACGATGCGGCTGCTTGTGGCGCACCGGCCGGCCGTGCTAGATAGAGTGCGTGACGAACCATCTACGTATCCTTCATGTAGCGCTGATCCGCTTCTGGAGCGCGATCGCCTGGAACGCCCTCAGCCAAGCCGAGGCGCTGCGCCGCAGAGGCCATCAGGTCTGGGTTGCTGGGGTGGAAGAGAGTCCCCTTGCCCGCGAAGCCCAGACTCGTCAGGCGCACTCCCGCGAAGCCGCGGCCCAGGCAGTGCACGTCCTCGAAACGGAGGTCTTTGAACGGCGCCCGAACGGAACCGAGGCGGCGCCACAGGCGGCGCCACAGGCGGTGCCGTCACTGATCACGCTCCCCTACATCCGGCCCTGGACGTGGCCGACGGTGGTGGCACGTCTGCGGTCGACCTTGGTGACTCACGCGATCGACGTGGCCTACGTGCATACCGGATCTGGACATCTCGAAACGCATCTGGCCCGGGCGGGGCTCGGCACCGCCATCGTGCGCATTCGGGCCGACGCGCGCCGGCCGCGAGGAAACCGGCCCCAGCGCTGGCTGCACCGTCACGGTGCGGAACGGGTCCTGGTCACGGGAGCCTACATGCTCGACGAACATCTCCACGGATGGGGCCTACCCGCGCAGCACGCGGCGCATGTTCCCCCGGGCATCGATGTGGAGGCGATTGCCACCAATCCGGCCTACGATCGAGCCACGACGCGCCGGACGCTGGCCGAGCACCACGGGATCTCAACCGAGGACGTCTGGCTCGGCATCATTGGCCGGCTCTCGCCGGTCAAAGGCCATGCCGAGCTCTTGCGGGCGGCGGCCGAACTGGCCCACGAGGGCCGGCGTTTCCGGCTGTGGGTCGTGGGGGCCGAGAAGCAGGTGTCGGTTCAGAACCTGCGCTCGTTGGCTGCCGATCTCGGGATCGGCGACCGGATGGTCGTGACCGGATTCGTGGACGACGCGCTTGCCTATGCCGCGGCCCTTGATGTGGGAATCGTCTGCAGCCTGGGCTCGGAAGCCGTGTCGCGTAGCGCTTTGGAGTTCATGGCTCTGGGGGTGCCCGTCGTGGCAACCCGGGTGGGCGCGTTGCCCGAGATCGTGGGAGATGCCCGCCAGCTTGCGGTACCGGGCGATCCAGCGGCGTTGGCGAGGGTCCTGGCAAGGCTGATTGACAACGCCGACCTGCGCGCGCGAGCCGGAGAGGAAGGGTTTGATCGGGTTCGCCACCGTTTCAGCCTGGCCAAGCTGGGAGAACGCTGTGAACGGGCTGGACGGGAGGCCCTGGCCCTGAGGCGAGGAACATCGCTTTGAGGCACCCGACCTCTTTCGCTCCGGCACGAGCCTCAGCCGGCCGGCACGGCCGGCTGCTTGGAGCCGCTCGTCCGCGGCGAGTGCGGCCTGTGCGGCCTGTGCGGCCTGTGCGGCCTGTGCGGCCTGTGCGGCCTGTGCGGCGTGTGCGGCCTGTGCGGCATGTGCGGCCTGTGCGGCATGTGTGGCGTGTGCGTCCCGTGCGTGGTGCCGCTCACTCAGCCGGTTAGGCTCATTCAGGTGTTCTGGCTCGATTGCCCGGTTTGGCTCGTTCGGGTGGTCTGGCTTGGTTGGTCGGTGTGGCTCGATCGGCCGGTCTGGCTCATTCGGGTGGTGGCGTTCGGTCGGGCGCTGTGGCTGACCTCGGCTCTGTTGCCGGAAGCGCAGATGCCGACCGCGTCAGGATCCGAGGAATGTGAGCACCCAACCGTGCCACGATC
>CAZZIF010000148.1:7377-9647 GCA_964654025.1 uncultured bacterium | reverse complement strand
TGTTGATGAAATGCGCGCGTGAGACAAGGTGTGCTTCTTCGGCAGAGATCCTCAGATGACACCCACCGGGATCCCCCTATGCTCGCCCGTTGAGGGGAGAACCTCGGTGGTCAGGCAGACCACCCCTCCGCTCGAGAGCGGCAACCCCAAGCGTTCCAGATAGTCAAACGGCTGCACCCACTCCCTACGAGGAGAGGCGGACCGCCTGACTTCCAAGGGATGTAGCTGTCCAGCTCTCTCGATGCCGCCTGCGCTTGAGAATCGCGCGCCGACTCCTGAGCCGTGGTTAGGATTCCTCTTCGGCTAGAATCTCACAAAGCTGTGCCTTGAGCTTGGGAGCTTTGTCGACAGCGACGTCCCACACGATTTCGTAGTCAACTCCGAAGTAGTGGTGGATGATCCGATCCCGCATTCCTGCAATCAGACGCCAGTCGACCTCTGAGTACCTCTCTCGAAACTCGCGCGGAACTTGCTTGACCGCTTCACCCATGATCTCGACGCTCCGCGCAAACGCACGCTTTGCCGTCTCGTCTTTCAGAAACGCTTCCTTCTTCAAGGTGGCAGCTGTGCGGATCAGGAAGTCGGCTTCGTCAAGGATGTGTCGCAAGTAGTCATGCGGCGATGGAGACATACTCCACCTCCTTGAGGATGTGCGGCCCGATGTAGGGGCTGAGTGCCTCCGTCGTGACGACGTCGACGCGCCGGTCGAAGAGGCCCTCAAGGAGATCGCAGACTGCCATGAAGCGATCGAACGATTTCTGGGCAGGACGAAACTCCACTTGCCCTCAGGAACGCGCACACACACTCCACCCAACACGCCAAGAAGGATAGTAGAATGGGTCCCCGTGACGGTCAAGACGTGTCGGCAGCAACCGAACGACGGCGATCCAGACCTCAGTTCGTAGCACCTCTGCACAGAAGCGTGGAGCCGATTCAACTCCTTGGGAGATCCCGCGTCCCTCAGAAGATCAACGTCAACCCGAAGCTGAAGATGCTGAGCAGCAGCGCTCCCCAGAACGCCGCTCCAAACCCGGCCACCCGGAATCCCGGCACGATGGCAGCCGCGAGCTTGAGCAGCAGCGCATTGATCACCAGCAGGAACAGGCCGAGCGTCAGGATGGTGATGGGCAACGTGAGAATCAGAAGCACCGGCTTGAGCAGCGCGTTGATGATCCCGAGCGCCAGACCGGCCAGCAGAGCGTTGCCGAAGCCATCGACCTCGATGCCGGGCACGAGCTTCTGCACGAGCAGCAGCAGGATCGCGATCATGACGACGTGAATGATGAAGAGTTCCACGAGAATCCTCCTTCCTGCAGCACGCGTCTCCTCCTTCCGGGACTATTCGCGAATGCGAGAACAGAGTCAAGGATGAGGAGATTGCGACAGGATGCCCTTCGTCTGGCCTTCGCAGTCTGGCGCCACCGCACGTAGCAACTGGTTGCGGAACTCCTTCATGGCGGGCTCCGCCTGGCTGAGTACCTCCTGCGATTTCTCGAACTCCAGCACCCGGATGCCGACGAGCCGCGGGTGCACGTAGGCGGAGGGCGAATGCGCCTCGACCTTGATCCGCGTCAACCTGTCTACCAGGATGTCGAACATCGCCAGCGTAGCATCGATGGCCTTGGGATCTTCGTCGTCGTCCTGCTCGCGTGTGGGGGTGACATCCACCGCGGCTGTCAGGTCACAGGTGTCGGGCAGTAGATCGTAAGGAAGGTTGTTGCTCACGCCGCCATCGACCAAGAGCCGGCCTTTGTGCTTGACCGGGACGAACACGCCCGGGATGGACATACTCGCCACCAGTGCCGGCCGTAGAGGTCCTTCGTCGAAGACGAACGGCTCCCCGGTGTGATAGTCGGTCGCCACGACGAGGAGGGGGATCTTCAGGTCGGCGAAGGTCTCCGCGTTCATCTGTTCAATGAGGAAGCCCACATAACCGTCGGCCCGCAGCAGTCCCGTGCCCTTCCAGGCCGGGCGGATCGCACGGAGCCAGCCCAGGAGCGCGTCCATCTTGGCGAAGATTTCCTTCAGCCCGCCCCCGGGTGTCAGGCTGTGCTCGTCGACGATTCGCCGGATCTCCCGCCCCGATTTTCCCGAGGCGTAGAGCGCACCGATGAGCGCTCCCATGCTCGTGCCAGCGACGGCGGTCGGGACGATTCCGCACGCGTCGATCGTCTCCAAGGCCGGCACATGCGCAAATCCGCGAACCCCGCCACCGCCCAGGGCGACGCCCACACTCGGGGTCTTGCTCATCGTTGATCCTCTGTCATGGC
>CAZZIF010000148.1:1957-7277 GCA_964654025.1 uncultured bacterium | reverse complement strand
CTACGCCTTCGCCCCGCACTGCGGACAGAACTGGAACGCCTCGTCCATGGGTGCGTTGCAAGCGCGGCAGTGCGCGCTGGCCGGTGCCAGCTCCAGCAGGAGCTGGCCCTTCTTGACCGGGACCATCTTGCGATCGACCTGGTAGTTGGCGTGAACCAAGACCCGGGTTACCGTGCCCGAGACCGGTGAGGGGATCGCGGTCTCCATCTTCATGAGCGAGAGGTTCAAGATTTCCTCGCCCTCCTCGACCATGTCGCCGGCCTTCTTGTGCACCACCCACAGGTCGGCGTCGAACGGCGCGCCGATGTGATACGGGTTGTTTGGATCGGCCATCTCGATGTCGCCGGCGGTATCACGGGCCTCGGTGACCTTGATGTGCGCTTCCATCACCTCGTCGTCGAGTTCGTAGCGCACCAGCCGGCAGCCGGTCTCGTCGGTCTCCGGGTCGACGAAGAGAGCCTCGATCGTGTGGTACTTGCCATCCACGGTGCGGAACTCTCGGGACTGCCCCACCTCGAGCCCCTCGAACCAGATGTCGTCGGGCATGCAGTTGGGACACCCGAAGCGTTCGCGGCTCTTGATGAGCTTGACCGCATCGCCGGGGTGGTTGAGGTAGTTGACGAACTCTTCCTCCTGCGGCTCGCGGCCGATGAGCTGCGCCAGCTCCTCGCGCGCGCCATCCAGGTCCCGCGGCGGAAGTGACTGCAGTGGGCTCTCCTCGGTCCGCTTCTCGATCGCCGCGCGGTACTCGTCCCCAAAGACCGACTCGTAGACCCAGTCGGCGGGCCAGCCCAGCGGTAGGCGGCCGAACTTGCCCAGCAGGAGATTGCGCAGCGAGTCGTTCGCATGCTTGAAGAGGATCAAGCGGTCCTTCTTTTCCTGCTCGGTGAGCTGATCCTCCGGGACGCCCGTCACGCGCTTCAAGAGTGCGATCACCCGGTCGACCTCCTCGCGGCCGCCGCGTTCGTGCGCCTGGACGACCAGCATGTACCCGTTCGTCCAGGTGATCTGCGAGCCGGGGGTCACATCGTGATAGCGGATGAGCTTTCGCACCAGGCTGAGCACCAGCAGGATGTCGGGCAGCAGGAAGGCGTAGCCTTGCTTGAGCGCCGCTTCCTGCGAGCTCGAGGTGGCCCCGCCGGGGAGCCCGTGATGGATAACGTCGTGATCGGGCCCCAGGAAGGTGGGGCGCACGTAACGGTCGTAGATCGGCATGATCTGCTTCAGGACGAAGGCGGTCTCGCGGATCTTCTCGATGTCCACGCGGGTCTCGAGGTTCAGTTCGCCTTCGAGGTAGGCCTTCACCGGCAGGACGGCCGGCTGGCCGAAGAAGCGCACTGCCGGCCCGTCGCCCACGTCCAGGATCTTCGCGCCCGCTTGGGCGGCCGCCCCCAGCGCCGGGACGCCCAGCCCGTCGGTGTTGTGGCGGTGGTACTGGACGATGAGCTCGGGATAGCGCTCCTTGAAACGCGTCACCACCTCGCGTACGAACCGCGGCGGCGCCACGCCGGCCATGTCCTTGATGACGAGGATGATCTCCCGCGCCGCGTCCTCGCGCGAGCTGCCCAGGATCGAGGCGACCATCGTGATGACCTCCTCGAGCACGCCGACATAGTGCTCGGCGTCGAACCCCTCGGCCCAGCTGAAGCTGATGGCGGGGGCGAAGATCCGCCGCTCGTGCCGCAAGACGATCCGGGCCAGCGGCTCCATGTTCTCGATGTGGTTCAAGAAGTCGAAGCAGCGGATGACGTGGAAGTGGCGCACGATCATCTCGGTCGTGCGCTCCATCACGTGGCGGTCCTGAGGCGCGTAGCCCAAGAGGTTGGTCGAGCGCACCAGGATCAGCTTGGGTGTGTGCGGGGCGAAGGAGTTCCACTCGGCCGCCTCGCGCCAGGGATCGGTCAGGTTGCCCAGCATGTTGACGTGGTAGTGGGCGCCACCGCCGTTCTCGACCATGACGTAGCCGCAGCGATCGAGCGCGGGGCCGTACATGCGGTCGTCGTGCAGACGCATGCGGTTACTGCTCTCGGATTGGGTGATGTCGCGCGGGGTGGTGTTGCACAGCTCCACGTAGGGCGACTCGCGCAAGATGCGAAGCTGCTCGGCGCGCGGGGCCCGCCGGTCGATGGGTGGCCGGTAGTCGTCGAGTCCGGGATCAGGATCGGCATCGGCCGAACGCTCGGGCGACTCACGAATGACGTTGGGGAGCGTCTCGGAGATCGGGCCCAGCTTCGAATCGCCGAAGCGGCGGTATGTGCCGAGCGCCAGGTACGGGTTGTAACCGTGAGCGGTGATCTCGGCCATCAGATAGGAGAGCCGTACGTGCTCGGGCTCATGGTCTCGGTAGTCCATGAGCTCGGGGGTGTTCTCGATGAACTTCGTATCGAACTCGCCCTTTGCGAAAGCCTCGTGCGCGATCACCCGCCGGTGGAACGGAATCGTCGTTTTGGGGCCGGTGATGATGTACTTCGACAACGCGCGCCGCATCACCGAGAGCGCCTTCTCCCAGGAGCCGCCATAGGTCATGACCAGCGAGCCGGCCGAGTCGTACGCCTTGGGGAACTCGTAGCCGCCGTAGACGCAGGAGTCCTTGCGCACCCCGTTGCCGCCGGGGGGAAGGTAGCGGATGATCTTGCCCGCGTTGGGCTGGAAACCGTTCTGCGGATCCTCGAAGTTGATCCGGCACTGCAGCGCGTAGCCGCGCGGCTCGAGGTCCCGCAGTTGGGGCGAGAGCTGGTGGCCGAAGGCTAACCGAATCATCTCCTCGACCAGGTCAATGCCGTAGATGAGCTCGGTGACCCCGTGCTCGACCTGCAGGCGGGTGTTGGCCTCGATGAAGTAGAAGTGGCCATCGGGGTCGACCAGAAACTCGATCGTGGCGATCGAGTCGTACTCGCCGGCCTCGACGATTGCCAGGGCGGCGTCCTTGAGCTTACGGCGCAGCTCGGGCGTGGCGCCCTTCCAGGGACTGGGCGTGATCTCCAAGAGCTTCTGGTTCTTGCGCTGCAGGGAGCAGTCGCGTTCGTGCAGGACCGCGGCGTTACCGTGCTTGTCGCGCAGCGCCTGGATCTCGAGGTGGCGCACGCTGGTGAGGTACTTCTCGATGTAGAGGTTGGGATTGCCCGAGCTGGTCTCGGCCATCGTGGTGGCCGAGCGGAAGTGGCGGTCGAGTTCCTCGCCCGAACGCACCAGCATGATCCCGCGGCCGCCCCCGCCGCCCTCGCTCTTGATCAGGACCGGGTAGCCCAGCTCTTCGGCCACCCGGCGCGCGCCGGCCGGATCGACCGCCGCGCCTGAACCGGGCACCACCGGCACGCCGGCATCCTTGGCGATCTGGATCGCGCGCACCTTGTTGCCCAGCCGATTCATCGCTTTCGATGAGGGGCCGATGAAGGTGATGCCCGCCTCGCGGCAACGCTTCGGGAAGCTGGAATCCTCGGCCGCGAAACCCCACCCGGGATGGAGCGCGCGGATGCCGTGCTGGCGGGCGAGCGCCACGTACTCCTCGATGTTCAGATAGCTGTTCTCGCGGAGGGAGAAGGCCTGGTCGGCGCGGGCCACGTGGGGCGCGGTCTTGTCCTCCTGGGTGAAGAAGGCGACGTAGGTGGCCCCCATCTCGCGGATGGTGCGGCCGATACGCACGGCGGGGATTCCCCGGTTGGCGACCCCGATCTTGATCCCCTCGAACGACTCCATGCAGCCTCCTGGCTAAGCGATTGTCTGGCATTGACTTGTGCGCAGCCCCGCGAACGTGCGCCTTGCGCACCCCGGCCGTCCGGAGCTCTTCCCCGCGGTGGCCAGCGGCGAGGATAGCATGAGCGCCGGAGAGCGGGAACGGCTTTGGATCGTGACCGCAGCCGGCCGGGGTGCGAGATGTGGCAACCGCCGATCGCCCTCCTCGCCCCATCTTCACGCCGTCGGTGCCCGCGGGAAGCGCCTATGGAACGGAGGATAGATGTGCGATAACAAGGTCGTAGAGGGGCCTTGGAAGCTGGTGATCGGTGCGGCTCGGCGCGGCGAGAAGGCTGAGTCGAGAACTCACAACTCCGAGAAGGCTGAGTCGAGAACTCACAAGGGGGTGCACGGATGTTTCTGTCCCGCGCATGGAGGAGCATGAAGCCGCTGGCCCGGATTCCGCAGGTCCTTCTGCTAGCCTTCCTGGTCGCCCCCGTCCTGGCGGCGGCCGCCGTTGACGAAGCCCCCTGGCCACGCTCGACCCCCGAGGAACAGGGCGTCGACTCGCGCGCGCTGGCCTCCTTTTTGGAGACCGTCCAGGGGCAGGATCGGGATCTGCACAGCCTGCTCGTACTGCGCCACGGGCACCTGATCCTGGAGTGCTACGTCCATCCTTACGACGCCGGCACCTTGCACAACGTCAAGTCGGTCAGCAAGAGTGTGCTCGGCGCACTGGCCGGCATCGGGCTGGAGGAGGGCGATCTGCCCGAGCTGCATACGCCGGTGGCCGAGCTGCTCCCCGGCCTGCTGGGCGACGGCGCCGATCCCCGCAAGCGGCAGATCACCTTGCGCCACCTGCTCACCATGACCTCGGGACTGGACCTGGACGAGAACGGGCCCATCACCGAGGAGATCTTCTCGCGCCAGGACTGGGTAGCTGCCACCTGGGAGCGCCCCGTCGTCGCCGAGCCGGGTTCGGTCTTTGTCTACAGCACGGCCCTGACGCACACCTTCTCGGCCGTGCTGACGCATCAGACGGGCCAGACGGCCAGCGAGTACGCGGCCGCACACCTGTTCGGGCCCTTGGGGATCACGGACTACCAGTGGGTGTCGGGACCGCAGGGGCACTCCTTCGGGGGCGCCGAGCTCTTCATGCGTCCCCGCGACATGGCGCGCTTCGGTATGCTCTACCTCAACGGCGGACGCTCGATGGGCCGGCAGATCGTGCCGGCCGAGTGGGTGGCCGCCTCGACCCGGAACCAGATCGGTACGATTCCCGCCGAGGCCCGCTACGGCTACTGGTGGTGGCTCTACCGCGACGAGCATCCGGTGGCCACCGGCGCCAACGGTCAAATGGTCGGTGTCTCGCCCGCCGAGGATCTGGTGGTCGTGATGACCGCCGCCGATCCCGAACTACCCGAGATGTTCGGACGCAGCATGACCAACTATCCCCTGAGCGAGGAACCGTTGAAGCCCCGGCCGCGCCAGCAGGAGCTTCTGCAGCTCTTTGTCGATCAGCTCGAGGATCCCGATCCGCTGGACACCCAGATGCCGCCGGGGCTGGCGATGGAGATCAGCGGCGTCGCCTACGCGCTCGACCCGAACCCGCTCGGGATCGAGCGGATCACTCTGCGATTCGCCAACG
>CAZZIF010000148.1:0-1947 GCA_964654025.1 uncultured bacterium | reverse complement strand
GCCCGCCGATACCGCCGAGGTGGAACTCGTGGGACCCTACGGGCACGAACGCTTCCCGGTCGGGCTCGACGGGCGCTACCGGGTGACGGCGGTGGGTGAGGTAGGTGAGGCGGGCGAGGTGGGCGAGACCGCCGGTGCCGCCGAGGCGGGCGTCATGCCTACCGGCAACCGCGTCGCGCTGCGCGGGCACTGGATCAGCGGGCGCACCTTCCAGCTCAACTACATGGAGATGGGGGATCCGTCGGTGACCCAGACGCACCTGACCTTCCGGCGCGACGGCCTCTTGATGCGCGTCAAGATCCGCCCGGCGGGGTTCACGCACGAGCTGCGCGGCCGGCCGGTCGAGTGAGGGGGCGCTTTCCTCAATCCGACCGCTTCGACTTCAAGAGCCGGGGATCGAAACGGTGTTTCTCGGCCCTCACGACCGTGATCGTCTGACCGGCGTTCTCGTTGTGCTTCGCGGCAAGTGTGAAGGTCGTACGGATAATGTGAGTGGAGCCGCCGATCATGGTCTAAATATAATCTTTGCAATAACATAGGCATGTACTCTCGGAAATGACGGCTACGACCTGAAAAGCATTGATTATATTTTGACCGTGAAGTCTTAATAACGAGTCACGCTATGAAGAAACCCTGAATAGGGAGGCGGCCCCGGTGCAGCGCGGTGAAACAGGCCGTCATGAGGTCACGAGCGTCGGGGGCGAACGTGTGCGCGCATTCGTTCCTGCCCCCCTGCCACCCTCCCCGCCGGTAGTTCTCGAAGGTTCTCTCCAGCAACTGCTGGAGTCGGCCGTACTTGCACTCGGGCGCCTCGATGGGGTCTCGGCGTTGCTTCCGGACACCTCTCTGTTCCTCTACGCCTACGTCCGCAAGGAAGCCGTGATGTCCTCCCAGATTGAGGGGACGCAGTCATCGCTCTCTGACCTCCTGTTGTTCGAGCTTGAAGAGGCCCCTGGAAGCCCGATCGACGATGTGGTCGAGGTCTCCAACTACGTGGCGGCCCTAGAGCATGGATTGGCACGTCTGCGAGGAGGCTTCCCTCTGTCGAACCGGTTGATCCGTGAGATCCACGGCATCTTGCTCGCACGTGGGCGAGGTAGCGGACAAGATCCCGGAGAGTTCCGCCGTTCCCAGAACTGGATCGGCGGCAACCGCCCAGGCAATGCCGTATTTGTGCCGCCGCCGCATACCACCGTGCCCGAGTGCATGGGGGCACTCGAGCGCTTCCTGCACACGGAAGACGACGGCCTGCCCATGCTCGTGAGAGCGGGACTGGCGCACGTGCAGTTCGAGACCATTCATCCGTTTCTCGACGGGAACGGCCGGATTGGCAGACTCCTCATCCCACTCCTGCTCTGCCACGCGGGCATGCTGAGAGAGCCACTCCTCTACCTGAGTCTCTTTCTGAAGCAGAACCGCTCCACGTACTACGATCTGCTCGATCAAGTGCGCCGAACGGGCGATTGGGAAGCTTGGCTCGCGTTCATCATCGAAGGCTTGCAGCAGACGGCCGAGGGTGCGGTGCAAACGGCCAACCGGCTGATGGAGCTGTTTCAGGTCGATAGGGGGCATATCGAGTCTCATGGTCGTCGTGCCGGGTCGGCATTGCGGGTCCATGAGGCACTCAAGGCCAGGCCGATTCTGTCAATGCCTGAAGTATGCCGGCGTACGGGGCTGTCATTCCCAGCCGCATCCTCGGCGATGAATCTGTTGGTTGAGGTTGCCGTCGCCCGGGAGTTCACGGGCAAGCGTCGCAACCGGCTGTTCGTCTACGATCGCTATCTTGCGATCCTCAACGAAGGCACGGAACCATGACCGAGCCCGTGTGGGCTTCCCGGCCATTCTCTGGGGCAGCCGGCGGCAGCTTCATGCACGCTGGACAGACGCCCCCACCCTGGCCCTCGCCGTTGCCCCCCTTGGCCCCCTCGCCCTCCCTCGCCCTCCCTC
>CAZZIF010000147.1:2029-9686 GCA_964654025.1 uncultured bacterium | reverse complement strand
CGGTCCGCATGGCTGCCAGCAGTGTCAGGATCGCTTCCCGGTCGTCGGTGGTCTCACCCGGCAGGCCGATGAGAAAGTACGTATTGAGCCGCTCCAGGCCCGCCTCCCCCATCGCGCGAACCGCACGGAGAATGCCGTCGTTCGTCATGGGCTTGCCGACGAGGCGGCGCAGGCGGTCACTGCCGGTCTCGGGGGCGATGGTCAGCGTGCGGGCCCCACTGGCGAGCAGGTCGTCCAGCACCTCCCGGCGATCGAAGACGGCCGGCACGCTCGATAGCGAGAGCCGCACGTCCAGCGCGCGCAATCCCCGGGTCAGCGCGCCGAGCCCGCGGTAGTCACCCGCCGACAGGCTCATCAGCCCCACCACATCCCCCGGCCGCACCTCGGAGCGCGCCTGCTCGAGCAACGCTTCGGCGGGGCAATCGCGCACCGGACGGTAGATCCTGCGAGCCGCGCAGAAGCGGCAGGTACGCGGACATCCGCGGCCGAGTTCAATGAGCACATCCGGGCCCGGGGCGCCGGGCGGCATGCGCTTGACGCGCAGCGCACCGGCGGGAGCATGCCAGGCAATCGTCTCGACGAAGCGGTCAGCCTCGCTCCCGGCCGAGTCGGCGGTTTCGCGTGTGGTGTTCCCGGCTTGCCCCGATGGTGAGTCGCCGGGGGCGCGATCTGAGAAGCGGCCGGCCGAGCGCACCCCGTCGCTCGTCAGCACCACCGTCTCTCTTGCCCGCAACGGAAGCTCCGACATGGACCACACGCGGTGGGGCCGTAGGAGAGGCACCAGAACACCGGGCCGGCTCGCGAGCGCGTTCAGCCGGTCGAGGCGCGGAGCCGTTCGCAGCGCCTGCCAGTGATCCAGAAAGCCGTGCAAGAACGCTTCGGCTTCCCCCACCAGAATGATGTCGAAGAATACGGCGACCGGCTCGGGGTTGATCATCATCATCGCGCCGCCCCCGACCACGAGCGGATGACCTTCGCTGCGGTCGACCGCCCGCGCCGGCATGCCGCCCCCCTCGAGCACGGCGGGTACACCGATGGCATCACCTTCGAAGGAAACGCTGAGCAAGAGCAGATCGGCGCTCGCCAGCGCGTGACCCGAGGGATGCAACCGGATCGACCCGGCTGGCGCGGCCTGGCCCTCATCCGGCGAACGGCCG
Source organism: uncultured bacterium (assembly GCA_964654025.1). Taxonomy (GTDB): domain Bacteria; phylum Eisenbacteria; class RBG-16-71-46; order CAIMUX01; family WJJG01; genus CAYQJL01. Next base: position 8,529 of record CAZZIF010000147.1, on the reverse strand, counting down.
ACCCGCGGCAAGTAGAATCGCTCTAGCTCCACCTCGGGCCGTTCCAGCAGGAGGTCGGCCACGATGCCGACGCCGAGACTGGCCGCCGCGACAGCCGGGCGGTTGGGGAAGCCAAACCCAATGCGGATCGGCGGGCCGGGTGCTCTCGTGCGAGGTTCTGCCATGATCGGGTGAATGCGGCCGGCAGGTGCGGTCGCTAGTCGACCTGGCGACGTCTCAAGAATGAGGGCACATCCAACTGGTCGCGCCGCAGCACGCGCTGCCACTTGCTCGACATCGTGGGAGACCACTGCCGGCCGCTCAAGTTCTTCTTCCACACCAGCGGTACGACGTTCTGCGGCACCTCCTCGGGGGCCGTCGCCGCACCGGGGTCATGCACCGTCTCGGAGGGTGTGGCCGGCATCATGCGGGATGCCGAGAGGTCTGAGCCACTGCGGCGGATCGGTCGGGCCTTGCCCACCACGCCATCGGACATCATCGGGTCGGAAGCCGAGGCGTAGGAGGCCGACTCTTGATACTCCCGCCGATGCGGCGCCTGCCAGCGCCGTTCGGGGGACGATTCCGGTCGTGTGTCGGATTCGGTCTGGGGGTGCGATCCAGCCTGCATCCTGGGCTGCACGTCGGACCCTGCTGCGGTTCGCGCCCCGGTTCGCGCCCCGGTTCGCACCCCGGTTCGCACCCCGGGTCGCGCCTCGCTCCCCGATACCGTCGCCTCGTCGCGCTGTTGGTTCAGCGCGGGGGATCCGTGGGCGGGATCGGTGCCCGTCAGTGGCCTGCGTTGCAGAGGATACTCGCGTGGCTCGGCACCGGCGCCGGACACGTGGTGCGGCATCGGTGCCGGGTGCGACGATTCGGCCGAGGAACGCGGGACTGTATCTCGAGCCCGTTCGGCCGTCTTACCGCCGGATGAATCCTTCGGCATCAAGGGTGGCGCACTGCCGCGCATCTCCTCGCGCAGGAAACGATCGGCTTCCAGTTCTGACCGCCCGGCCGAACTGTGCACGGCCTCCTGGGCAAACCCATCGGCAGCCCGCTCGCCGAAGCCCTCGGCCGAACGCTCGGCCGGAACGCCGAAGCCGGTGGCGATCAGCGTGACCCGAATCTCATCCTTCATGCGTGGGTCGATGACGGCGCCGAAGATCACGTTGGCATCCTCGCCGGCGGCTTCCATGATCTGATTGGAAGCCTCGTCCACCTCGGCCAGGGTCATGTCGGGACCGCCCATGAAATTGACCAGAACGCCTCGCGCTCCGGTAATGGAGATATCCTCGAGCAGCGGGCTGGCCACCGCCATCTGGGACGCCTCTTGCGCCCGGTCGGCGCCCTGCCCGAAGCCCATGCCCATGAGTGCATTGCCCATGCCGGTCATGACGGTCCGCACATCGGCGAAGTCGACGTTGATCAGACCCGGCACGGTGATGATCTCCGAGATCCCCTTGGTGGCGTGCGAGAGCACGTCGTCGGCCACGCGCAACGCTTCATTCAGCGGCGTGGTGCGATCGACCACGTGCAGTAGCCGCTGGTTGGGGATGATGATCAGGGTATCGACATACTGGCGCAGCTCGGCAAGCCCCTCGTCGGCCTGACGCATGCGGCGCCGTCCCTCGAACGCGAACGGTTTGGTCACGATGCCCACCGTCAGCGCGCCCAGTTCGCGCGCCACCTGGGCCACGATCGCACTGGCCCCGGTGCCGGTGCCCCCGCCCATGCCGGCCGTGATGAACACCATATCCGCGCCTTCCAGCCGCTCGCGGATCGTGTCGACATCCTCCTCGGCCGCTCGGCGGCCGACCTCGGCGTTGCCGCCCGAGCCCAGTCCGCCGGTGACCTGGGCCCCCAGCTGAATCCCGTTGGGGCAGGTCGAGGCGTTCAGGGCCTGCAGATCCGTATTGGCTACCAGAAACTCGACGCCGCGAATGTCGCTCTCGAGCATCCGGTTCACCGCGTTCCCCCCCGCGCCGCCTAGACCGATGACCTTGAGCACCGCGGGTGAGGATACGTTTTCGTTCACTTCCACGAGCATCCCTGCTCCTCCTTGCCGGCCGCCAGGCGGCCACCGGCGAAATCTACCCCAAGAATGGTACATGAGCTTTCAGCCAACTCCGAACCTTGCTGTCCCGGCGCCAGGCGGCCGCGCCCCCCATCGGACGCTGGCCGGCACCGAACTGCGCCAATCCCACACAGGTTGCCAGTCGTGGGTCGACCGCCATGTCGCTCATCGCGCCCATGTTGAGCGGCACCCCGATGCGGGCCGGCATCTCGAAGACCTGCTCGGCCATCTCGGCCACCCCCCGCAGCATGGCGGTACCGCCGGTCACCACGATACCGGCCGCAAGAATATCCATTCCCTGCAAACGTTCAACCTCGGCGCGCGCCAAAGTGAGAATTTCTTCCACGCGCGGCTCGATGATCGCCGCCAGCACGTGCCGGCTGACCGCCCGCGCGGCGCGACCGCCGACGCCGGGGATCTCGATCGCCTCATCCCGTTGCACGAGGGTCGCCAGCGCGCACCCCTCGGCAAGCTTGATCTGCTCGGCCGCCTCGAGCGGCGTGCGCAGACCGATGGCGATATCGTTCGTGATCTGCGACCCACCCATCGGGATGACCGCCGTGTGGTGCACGCTGTCGCCGTAATAGACGACGACGTCGGTCGTCCCCGCGCCTATGTCCAGCAGCACGACGCCCAGGCGCCGTTCATCCTCTTCCAGCACGGAGTAGGCGCTGGCCATCGGTTCGGCGACCAGAGCCCGCACTTCGTAGCCGGCGCGACCGATGGCCTTGCCGATATTGCGTACCGCCGTCGCCGAGGCAGTGATGATATGCACCTCCGCTTCCAGTCGAACGCCGGACATGCCGACCGGCTCGCGAATGCCGGTCTGGTCGTCCACGACGAACTCCTGTGGAATGACGTGCAGGATATCGCGGGTGGAGGGAATTGCAACCGTTCTGGCGGCTTCGATCACGCGCTGGACGTCTTCGGGGCTAACCTCGCTCTCGCGGCCCGAGATCGCGATCACCCCACGCGAGTTGATCGAGCGAATGTGATCGCCAGCGATGCTGGCGTAGATCGATCGGGCCCTCACACCGGCCATCTGCTCGGCGTGGCCGATCGCGCCCGTGACGGCTTCCACGGTAGCCTCGAGATCAACGACGTTCCCGCCGCGCAGGCCAAACGAGGGGCTGCGACCGATCCCGATCAAAGCCAGTTCGCCCGGATCGGCGGCTTCCGCGATGACAGCGCACACTTTCGTCGTGCCGATGTCCAGGCCGGTGACGATTCGGCTCGCGGCCATCGTGTCCTCCCTAGCCGTTCGCCCAGCCGCCCGGGTCCTGTTCACGCGGGGAGCGGATGATGATCTGCTTGCGAAAGCGCAGATCCACGACCACATCGCGTGTTCCCGAGCAAGCCAGGTCTCCCATGATGCTCGACCAGGCCGTCAGGCGCTGGTGTGACAGGCGACCCCATCCCCAGGCGACGATGGGGTCATCGTTCCAGTAGAACTCGTAGCTTCCGTCGGGCCGCAGATGCGCCTCGGACAACCCATCCCACAGTCTCGGGAAGTCCTCCCGCACCGTGGCGAGCACATCCAGCAAGGCCGATGCCCCCTCCTCCACCACGAAGCCGCCCGGCTCCAGACTGTCCGGGTCGATCGCGGCGCTGAAGAGCGGCAGATCGGCAAGTCCCCGGCCCCGGGTGGCGATGCAACAGCCGTCGCGAGCGACCTCGTAGGCCTGCCCATCGGGACAGAGAATCAGCGCCAACGCCCGCCGTTCGGTCACCCGCACACGTAGCCGGTGAAACCACTCGTACTCGAAGGAAACCTCCGAGATGCGCGGCAAGGCCAGCAACCGCGCCCGGCATGCGTCCCGGTCCAGGTCGAGAAAGCTCGCTCCCTCGGGCAATGCCAGCGCCGTCGCCAGAGAGTCGGTATCCAGTGTGCCGGGACCGGCCACGGTGAACCCGACATCGCGGATCACGAAGAACGGACCCACCGAAAGCACCCCGGTGGCCAGCAGCACGCCCGCGACGGCCCCGATCAGCACCAGCGCGCCATAGCGCGCCGCCCGCGTGCGCCAGACGGAGCGTCGCCCGCGCTGCCGGCGCGTCTCCCAGCGCCAGCGGCTGTCGGAGACAGGTTGCGGTCCGCGTTCGATCACTCGGTCATCCTCTCGGGCGTCTCCCCCCATCCGGTGGCCATCTATCCCAGGCGGCGATCCTTCTCCCGCCATCCTCCGCGCTGCGCAACTCACACCCCGTTGCTCACCTCTCTGCTTTCCTGCGTCGCCCCCCGGGAGGCCACGAGCCGCATGACCTCATCGCCCCAGCGCCACACCGGGCCGGCCCCCAGGGTGAGCAGGACGTCGCCGGGCTCGAGCCGCGCGGCGGTCGTTTCGATGGCCCGGACCTCCTCCGGCGCGTAGACGACCTCGACCCCGCTGTTGCGCACGATCTCCGACTCCAACAGCTCGCCGGTCACCCCGGTGATCGGCAGTTCCCCCGCCGGGTAGATATCGCTCAGGACCAACAGGTCGGCATCGGCGAACGCCGTGCCGAATTCAGCGTACAGCGCGGCGGTGCGGCTGTAGCGGTGGGGTTGGAAGAGCACCACGATGCGCCGCGTCGTGTAGACCTCACGCGCCGCGCGCAGGACGGCGGCGATCTCGGTCGGGTGGTGCCCGTAATCGTCGATCTGCACGATGCCGCCGGCCTCACCACGGATCTCGAACCGGCGTCCGACGCCCTCGAAGGACGCCAGCGCGTCGCGAATCTGTTCGGGGTGCACGTCCAGAAACAGCGACACGGCGATGCAGGCCAGCGCGTTTCGCAGATTGTGCCGGCCCGGCAGCGGAATCTGGTAGGGCCCCAGGTCCTGCTCCTCCACGCGCAGACGGAAGCGCGCCAGCCGACCCTCCTGGTGCACCTGCTCGGCCCGAATGACGCATTCGGGCGACAAACCGTAGAGCACGACGGGCCGGTTGATCTCGGGCAAGAGCCGGCGGATGTTCTCGTCGTCGCCGCAGAGCACCGACAGACCGTAGAACGGCACGCTGGAGGCAAAGCGCAGAAACGCCGCCTGGATCGCGTCCAGGTTGTGGTAGTGGTCGAGGTGTTCCCGGTCGATGTTGGTCACGACCCCGACGGTGGGCAGCAACTCGAGAAACGACCCATCGCTCTCATCGGCCTCGGCCACCAGGATGTCCCCGGCACCCACGCGCGCATTCGACTGGATCGATCGCAGCCGCCCCCCCACCACCAGCGTCGGATCCAGCCCGGCCTGGGCCAGCACGTGTCCGATGAGCGAGGTCGTGGTCGTCTTGCCGTGCGATCCGGCGATGGCGACCCCGTACTTCAGGCGCATGATCTCGGCCAGCATCTGGCCGCGCTTCAGGACCGGCATGCCGCCCGTGAGCGCAGCGCGCAGCTCGGGGTTGTCCTCGCGGATGGCCGAGGAAACAACGACCAGGTCGGCACCGGTGACATGTTTTCCGTCGTGGCCTTCGAAGACGGTGGCGCCTAGCTGCCGCAGACGAACGACCGCCTCGGTGGATGTCACGAGATCGGAGCCACGCACCTCATAGCCCAGATTGAGCAGGATCTCGGCCAGGCCACACATGCCGGTGCCACCAATGCCCACGAAATGGATCTTGCGAATCGACCCACGAATCATACGTCTATCGGGCTCCCCTCTGCCGCGCCGGCCAGCGGCTGTCAGGGCGCGGGCGACGGCCCCCGCGCCGGCCGCGCCTGGAACGTCGTTCGGCTGTCCGAGATGGCTGCTCGGATGATGTCACCGGGCGCGGTGCGCCGCCATTCTCGCCGTCGGCAACCCCACCGAAGGCCAGCAGCGCCGCGGCGATCTTCTCGGCCGCCGCGGGCCGGGACAGCATCCGTACACTAACGGACATTTCGCGCAAGATTGGCGGCGTGTCAATGAACTTGAGAACCGTCGCGGCCAGCTTCTCCGGCTTGAGTTCGTGATCCAGGATCATCTCGGCCGCGCCCATCTGCATCATCGCCCGGGCGTTGGCTTCCTGATGGTTGTGCGTAGCGTGGGGAAAGGGCACGAGGATCGACGGCTTGCCACAGGTGGTGATCTCGGCCAGGGTCATGGCTCCAGCGCGGGCAATGACCAGGTCCGCCAGATCGTAGGCATCGCCCATCTGATCGATGAAGGGGCGCACGCACACGCGATCCCGATACCGCCCCAGCCGTCCACGCACGAAAGCGGCGTCCCGCCGGCCGGTCTGCACCACGAACTGTAGATCCCGCCGGTCGCGCAGCAGCCGGCCGATCGCGCCCACCGCCGCCCGATTGATCGAGCGCGCTCCCTGGCTTCCGCCCAAGATGAGCACCGTAGCCCGGTCGCGCCTGAGGCCGAACTCTTGGCGCGCGCGATGTCGATCACCCTCCAGGATGGTCTTGCGGATCGGATTGCCGGAGAGCTTCAGATGACGGCGCTTCGAGAAGTAACGCCGCGCGCCGGGCATGTTCAGGTGCA
>CAZZIF010000147.1:0-2019 GCA_964654025.1 uncultured bacterium | reverse complement strand
GAGCACCAGGGGCCTCCCGCGCAGCACCCCCGCCAGCGAAACGGGCCCCGACACGTACCCGCCGGTGGCGAAAACCACGTCGGGATCGAAGCGGGCGATGATACGCAAAGATCCGATCAAACCGCGCCAGGTGGTCCAAAGCACGATGGGAATGGCGAGCACTTTCTTGCCCAGCAGACCGGTTGCCGGCACGCCCTCGAACGCGAACCCGGCCTCGGGTACCGCCTTGCTCTCGAGACCCTGCCGTCCCCCTACGAACAAAATCTCACAGTCCGGCGCCGCAGCGGCGACGGCTTCGGCCACGGCGATCCCGGGAAACACGTGTCCCCCGGTGCCCCCACCTGTAATCAGTAGTTTCACACTCTTCTCCTGGCCGCCTCCGGCCGCAACCACGAAAACCGCTCGGCCGGAATCCACGGATCCGCTTCCACGCGGCGGCGTGATACCGACAGCACCAGGCCCACTCCAAGCAAGTTCGAGATCAGTGCGCTTCCCCCGAACGACACCAACGGAAAGGGGATGCCGGTCGTCGGCGCCCAACCCATGCACACGGCGGTGTGCAGCAGGAACGCCATCAGGAAGTGCAGGCCCACGCCGAAGCAGAGCAGCTCGCCGAATCCGGACGTGCAGCGATGCCCCAACACGAAGATGCGCCATAGAATGAACCCGGTCACGAGAAACAACACCAGCAGGCCGAAAAACCCGGTCTCTTCCGCCAAAATGCTAAGGATGAAGTCGGTGTGCGGATCGGGCAGGAAGAAGTACTTCTGCAAGCCGTGGCCCAACCCGCGGCCGAAAAGCCCCCCGGAGCCGATCGCCACCATCGACTGCTCGGGCTGAAATGCCAGTGCCCCACCGTCCCCTTTCAAGAAGGTCATGATCCGGGCCAGGTGATAGCTGTTGCCCGAGACCAGCGCGATTCCCGCCGCCAAGGCCGCGCCGCCGAAACCCAGCACGAGGAGACGCCAGATCGACGCTCCGGCCAGAAACAGGAGCCCGAACCCGGTGGCGGCAATCAGGAGCGCCTGACTCATGTGCGGCTGCGCGGCCACCAGAGCAGCCGTCAAGGCGATGGCACCGGCGGGAATCCACAGTCCCCGCCACGACTGCAGGCGTCCTCGTTCCTGCGCCAGATGGCTGGCGAGGGCCACGATCAGGCCGTACCGGGCGAACTCCGATGGCTGCAACAGCACGCCTCCCAAGCGCAGCCAGCGACGCGCGCCGCGGACTTCGACACTCATCTCGCTCGGAATGAGCAGGATGATCAGCAACACGACCACGAGGCCCCAGGCCAGCCAGCGCGCGTTGTGATGAAAGACGCGCACGTCGAGCCGGGCCACCAGGAGCAGCAGAACGATCCCCATCACGCAGCGGATGAGCTGATTCTGCAGAAAGAGCAGGTCGTTCTGCCCGCGCACCTGGCCGAGCACGCTGGTGCTCGAGTAGACCATCAAGAGGCCGCCTCCGCACAACCCCAGCACCGCGAAGAGCAACCAGCGATCGATACGCCGCGGGTCGCTGCCCTGCAATCCATCGCGAAGGAAGCCCGCATAGTCGATCATGATCTCACCTCGGAAGATGACTCGTCCGAACGTTGACGAGATCGCACGTATGAGCGAAACGCCTCCCCACGTTCCTCGAAATTGCGGAACATGTCAAAGCTCGCGCACCCGGGGCTCAAGAGCACTCGTCCGGTGGGCTGGGCTGCCCGAACCGCACGGTCCAGCGCGTCTTCGAACGAGGAGGCGCGCTCGCTCGGTACCCGCGGCCATGCGGTCCGAATACGCTCGGCAGCCTCCCCCACCGCCACCAAGTGGCCCACGTGGCGGCAAGCGAGTTCGTGCAGTTCTTCGAACGGTCCCTGTTTGTCCCGTCCTCCGGCGATGAGCACGATCGGCTCGGTGTAACTCTGGAGCGCCACACGGAGTGAATCGACATTGGTCGACTTCGAATCGTTGATCATCGCGACGCCGCCGATTCGGCCGACCTCCTCGAGCCGGTGCGCCAGCCCGGGAAAGT
>CAZZIF010000146.1:0-9822 GCA_964654025.1 uncultured bacterium | reverse complement strand
AGCCCACCCCCAGCCAGTGCTTCCAGGTGGTGGGCCCTTCCAGGACCCGCAGGAACAGAAGCTGCGCGGCGGCGGTCATGCCGATCAACAGGGAGTAGTTGCGCACTTCCTGCGAGTACCAGACGTGGAAGGGTGAGATCGCCAGCAGCAGGGCTCCGAGCAATGCTACCTGGCCTCCGGCGAGGCGCCGGGTGAGCACATACACGAAGGGAATCGTGGCCACTCCGATCACGGCCGAGAGACAACGGGTCCAGGCATCGGCCATGCCGTACCAGATGCTCCAGAACTGCAGCAGCACCGAGTGTAACGGTCCGTGCAGGAAGTACATCATGCCGCTCTCGACCTGCGTGACCATCGCGATCGACATGACCTCGTCGGTCCACAGGCTCTGCTGCCCGATCTTGTAGAGGCGCAACAGGGCAGCCAGGACCAGGATGCCGGCGAGCACCCAGCGATCCCGGGGAGAGGTGGCTTCGGCCGGGCCGGCGGCGTCAGGCGTGTGGTTCACCGAGCGCTCCCGTGCTTGCGGTCATGACTTGCGGATGCGACATCGAACCGCCGGCATCTTCGGGGGATCGGGGCCGGAAGTCAAGACACCCTCCCGCAAGGGGGCCAGCAGATCTAGCCGTCTGCTAACACCACTCTCGACTTCGTGTTACTCCAGCGCACTACCTATTTGCCTACGTCGATGCACGTGGGGCGCCCTGCCGGGGCACGTGCCCGAGGCAGAGCGCATTCATCGCCCCCCGGCCATGACGACCGGGGCAGGGGTCGGCGTGCTCCAGAAAGACGCCAGGGGAGGGAGTCGTGGTGACTATCAAGACCATACGATTGAAAGGATTGCTGATCTGCACCCTGGTAGCCCTGGGGCCGGCGAGTTCTGCCGCGGAGGTCCTCGAGCTGGACATCATGTGCTACAACATCTACTGGGGCGGACAGGACCACTATCCGGCCCATCCCCGGCAAGATGAGTGGTTCGACGTGATCGTCCGCGAAGCCCCCGATGTCATCTGTCTGCAGGAGTGCAACGGCTGGCTGCCGCAGGACGATGATCTGCTGAGTCATTACGTGGGCCTGCTCAACGCAGCGCTACCGGATCTTCCTCCCTATCATGGTGTCGTGGCGGATACGCGATCGCTCTTCGACATGGTCCTCATCACCCAATACCCTATTCTCGAGTGGGAGAGCATTCACAATGTGTGGGTGCAGGGTGAGGAGATCTGGTTCCGTCACGCCTGTCTCTACGCGGCATTGGATCTCCGCGGCGAACGCCACCACGTCTTCAACTGCCACTTCATGTCCGGGTGGGAGCACCGTGAAGAGCGCGAGGCCGAAGCTCGGGCCCTCATGCAGCTCATCTCCGAGCTCCCGGAGGGCGAGATGGTTTGGGTGGCGGGTGACTTCAACAGCTACTCGCCGGTCGATTGCGATCCGGAGAGCCCCACGCAGCCGACCTACACGGGAAGCGCGGGGCCGGCCGAGGTCGTGGGTTGGGAGCCGGCGCTCTATCTCTTGGAATCCGGTTTCGTGGATGACTTCCGCGAGCTGCACCCGCTCGAGCTGGGATACACGAAGGAGACCGACGATTTCTTTGTCTTCCATGCCGAGCCCGTCCAGCGGATCGACTTCACCTTTCATGCGCCCTGGACCCAGTGGTCCGTGGCAGAGGCGCATGTGCTCGATGACGATCTCGCCGACCTGGGATCGGACCACTACCCGGTCTTGACCCGCTACACTCGGCCTGCGGCGGCACACGTGGGCGAGCTCGACCCGCCGGCCGCCTCCGGGATGCTGCGTTGCCTTCCCAATCCCCTCCAAGACGGGACCTGGCTTCGCTGCCAGGCTCCCGGCGCGGATCCTGTAGTCCTCGACATTTTGACCGCCGAGGGCCGCCTTGTGCGCAGCCTCATCAGCCGTGCCGGGGCGAACGCGGATGCGCCGATCTGGTGGGACGGAACCGACACCTTCGGCCGCCGCGCGCCCGCCGGGGCCTACTACGTGCGCCCGCGAGGAGCGGCGGCCACGACGCGGCTGATTCTGCTAGCCCCATAGGCAGAGCAACGCCCCAGGGGTGTCTACCTCGCGCCTGGGAACCGGAGGCACACCTTCGTGCCCAGTCCCGCTTCGCTCTCCAGCCATAGCTCCCCGCCGATCTGTTCGGTGAGATCCTTGCAGATCGCCAGACCGAATCCGGAGCCGCGTTCGTTGCGGGTGCCGGGCGTGGACAGGCCCGGGCCGGACTGGAACAGACGCTGCCGCAGCGCGGGATCGATCCCTGGGCCATTGTCGCCGATCGTGAGTATCACGTTGCCGTCATCACGCTGGGCCTCGATGAAGACGTCTCCACCGGCCGGAGTGAACTTGATGGCATTGGTGATGATCTGACGAAGCATGGTCTGAAGCATGTCGGCATCGGCCAAGACGTGAATGCCCCGCGGGATGTCGGATTCCAACTGGAGCGACTTGCGCTTCGCCATGGGGGCCAGTAGACCCAGGCATTCGTCGACGGCGAAGGAAAGCTCGATCATCTGGCAACGGCACTCGAGGCCGCCGCGCTGGCATCGAGACCACAGCATCAGTTCCTCGAGCAGCGCACGTGTGTTGGCGGCGTCTTCCGCCAGGTTCGATAGATCCGTTTGCAGCGCCGCCACCTCGCGCAGCCGATCGCTCAGGCTGGCCACCGAGCCATAGACATCGTGGGCGATGATGCCGATCAGCTTCTCTTGCGCGGCATTGATCGCCTCCAGTTCATGCTCGGAACGGCGCAACCCTTCGGCGGCCTTGCGCCGCTCCGCGGCTTCTTCTCGCAGCAAAGGGCAACCGGTTAGACAGAACAAGCGGGCGTTGATCGCCGCGGCCACCTGCTGAATGTACCGGCGCTGGATGGCGGGCATCTGCCGGGGGGTCTCGAAGTGAAGTTCGAGCACGCCGAAGAGGGTTCCATCGGACAGCCGCAGTGGTTGGCCGTAGTAGGCGCGAAATCCGGCGGCCCAGTCTGGGCTTCGCCTCCAGCTCGAGTCTTTCCCCGCGTCTTCGATCGCGAACGGACGGCGGGTGTCGAGGACCGGCCGGCAGTAGGCCGGCGCATCCGGGCTCAGTGGCATCCGCTCGCCCGGATGTAGGCCGGGTGCGCCCGCGGGAGAGGACAGCAGGATCTCACTGGTCTGGTGATTCACGCGGCGGATCGAGGCTCCGTCGGCCGCGAGCATGCCGGCCAGGGTGTCGAGTAGCTCTTGCCAGTCTTCGAGCAGATCGGGCGAGAGCGCGATGTCCGGGCGAGGTTCGGTGATGGGTCTGGCCATTCCCCGAGGCTTTGGAAGAGAGGTGGTCATGTCCATGCTCTATCTCCTTGTGATCAGGGGCGGGCTCTGGCCCGCACCCGATGGCAATTGACGATGGTCTATCCGGGCGACGCCCCGGAACTCGAGGCGTCGCCTGTTGGGCACTTTGTTCGGCACAAATACGATAATACTTATCTGAATTAGGCTTCTTCACAGGGCGGGCGATGGCGCATTTGGACCAATCAGTCCGAACGGCCTTTGGTATGTGCAGATACTGCTTCTGAGAACGTGTTCGGATAACCACCTGGTAGGCACGGCGAACGGCGAACTGCGCGGCGAGCCAGAGATGGCTAGAAGGGGAGCCTCAGGATGCGGGTGGCCACCGGCGACGGTCGCCGGGCCGCAGGGGCGGGACCTGCCGCGGCGGTGGCAGCCCCCTGCGGTTTCCCGGATACGCGATGGACCACACCCCAATAGATCCCGGCGGGAACGCTTCGGCCGCCGGCGTCCGCGCCGTTCCAGTCGAAGCGGTGCGTGCCTGGTGCGAGTACGCCGCGCCACAAGGTCGATACGCGCCGCCCGCTCGCATCGTGGATCGCAAGCTCCACCCGGTCGGTGGACGCCATCATCAACGACAGCGTCGTCCGGCTCCGGCTCGGATTGGGGTGCGCGGCGAGTTTCAGGATGGTCGCCCCGCGAGCGGCAAGACTGTTGCCACCCTCCTCGTCTGGTTCGGGGGCGTTTGAGACCGGCTGCCACTCGTAGGCGCCCACATCCACCCGTCCTTCGCGAATGCGCGCCTCGCCGGCCAGATCCAGCGGAGGAAGGCGCCAGGGCGCCCCATCCGGCGGACCGGCATTGATGCAGGGCGAGCCCTCCAGCAGCGCGAAGGGGTGGGGACCGCCGTCGGCGAAGAGCGGGTCGAGGTCGAAATTGCCCTCACCCGCGTACCCGCCTTCGATGTCGTTGTAGATCACGTAGTAGAGCTTCGGCTCGAGAATCTGGCCGCCGAGGAAGTAGTTCGAGGTGTTCTCGCGCAGGATGCAGCCTACCGGCTTCGACTTCGAGAGGTGGTTGTGGATGATGCCGGCCTCATCGAAGATGTCGGGGTTGAGCACATGGTTGTTCACGATCGTGCAGGCGGCGATGAGCGGATACGCGTCCACGCAGTAGACTGCCGAACCGCTCACGAACGCGTGATTATCGTGCATCAGGCACCCCGCGAAGGTGGGCGCGGCAAAGTTGGCGCAGTAGGCAACGGCGCCGTAGTCGGCCACATTGTGCCGGAAGATGCAGTTGGCGACGCGCAGCTTGGAAAAACCGGTCAAGTGGAGCGCGGCGCCGCGGCTTTCGTCCCCGGCGGCTTTGCAATATTCCACGACGCAGTAGGTCAAGCGTGAGCTGTCGCCGGTGGCCGGCGTATGCTCGAAGCGGATGCCGCGCCAGCTTCCGGCCGTGGTCGAATCCACGGCGAAGAGTTCGGGCTCGGCGGTCGTGAATCGAATGGGTTCGAGGGGTGTCCCGACGGCGGTGAGGGTTCCCTGAATGTGCAGTGCGTAGTGTCCGTCGAAGAGCACCTGCACGGCCGGCAAGATCTCGAGTTCGGCACCAGCCGGTACGAGGACGTCACCGGTCACGTGCACGGTGTCGGCATCCCAAACGGTGCGACCGTCGAGCCGCCCGAGTGCCGGCTCTGAGGAAGCGTCGCCGTCACTGGCCCGACCGCAGGCGGAGCCCAGCGGTTGCGGGCGAGTGGAGGGATACGACTCCGCCGGCCGGTCACCGGTCAGACGCCTGGCGTGAGACGCTAGATGAGGTGCGTCCGCCCTTGCCGGCCCACGGCGAGAAGCCGCGGGGAAGGTCTGGCAACCGTAGGCTTCGGCCGGCGATCCCGGGAGAGGACGAAAGTCGCCGTTCTGCGGATCGGTCAGCAGCGGGTCTTCGCCGACGATGTTCTCATGCGGTGGATTCCCGGCCGCCGGCCAGGGCTCGGGCGCGACTCAGCCGTACTCGCAGAGCAGTGAGTAGTGGGCCAGCGGAACCGAGTTGCGGACCGGATCGGTGTGAAAGGTCCAGTTCTGACGGATCTCGGGCGTACCGTAGAAGCCCATTTGTACGCTGAAGGAGATGTTGGTCCCGGTCGGCAGCCAGTCGCTGGCGTACCCGTTCGTGTACAGATAGTCGTAGCCGGTATCGATGGCATCGACCACGATGTTGCGCTCGATCGTGATGCCGTCGCCTGCTCCCTGCAAGCGGATGCCATAGTCGTGCGGTCCGTAGAAGGTGACGTGGCGCACGCTGCCGGTGGGGATGACATGGTAGAGATCGGTGTTCATGCCCCGGTAGCGCACGTTGCCGCCGAGGATGACGCAGTCCTCGATCACCAGCTCGTTGTCGCAGTAGGAAAGGCAGATCTGCTCGCCTTGCAGATCCAGGATCGCGCCGTTGCCGGCGATGAAGACGTCTTGCCCCGGCTCGCCCTCGAGGGTCCAGGTGAGTGGGCTGAAGATCGGGCCGATCAGTAGCCCGCCCGTGTAGGTCTGCCCGGTCTCGAGCGCGATGTACTTGTCATAGCCGTAGGCCGGCTGCGCGAGTTCGAAGGCCTCGCGCAGCGTTGGGCCGGCTATCGAGGCCGGTGCGGCGACGATGGTCAGGAAAGTCCCGGCCAGGATGGCGCGTCGCAGCCAACGTGGCTGCCGCAGCGAACTGAAGCGCACTCAACCCCCCACGGATGCAGCCTCTTCATCGATGTGGTCGTCGGCTCTCCGGCGCGCGGCAATTCCATTCCGTGGTGCCATCCCTTCCGCCTGCCGGAGGCGCAAGCGTTATTGTACCACGCCTACTTCGAGTAGAACTCGACGACCTGGGGGATCTCGCAGATCACCGGGATGTCGTCGCGGCTTGGCACATCGGTGAGCGAGGCCGAGAAGTCCTTCTTCGACCGGGTCAAATAGCTGACCGGGGCGCCGATGGTTGCGACCTCCCAGGCTTCGACGACCTGTGGGATGCTGCGGCTGCGCGGGCGGACACGGAACCACTGACCGACGCGAACCTGGTAGGAGGGGATGTCCACCCGCCGGCCGTCGACCTCGATGTGACCGTGTCCCACGAGTTGGCGGGCGGCGTAGATGGTTTGGGCCATTCCCGCGCGCAGCACCAACGCGTCGAGACGGGTCTCGAGCTGCTGGGCCAGCCGGTCGACCGTGTTGCCCGATTGCTTGGTGGCGCGCTTCACGTAGATCCGCAGCTGGCGCTCACTGACGTTGTACTGCATGCGCAGGCGCTGCTTCTCCCGCAGTTGCTGCTGGTAGACCGAGGTGCGGCGGGCGCGCCGCTGGCCGTGCTCACCGGGCGGGTACGGCTTCTTCTCCATGATGCGCTGCGCCTTGGGCGTGAGCGCGATGCCCAGCCGGCGCGACAGACGGACCTTCGGGCCGTTGTATTTCATGCGTGCGTCCTCATGTTCTTCGCGGGTGTCCGGAGCCCACGCATCCGGTACCCGATCATTGTCTATGAAAACGCTAGACTATAGGAAGCACCTGCCTGATTGTCAAGCCCTGAGCCGCGAGCCCCAAGCACTGCGCCGGACGTCCCAAGAGACAGCACTTGACAATGGATCTGCCGAGGGAGTACGCACCGGGGAGCAGTAGGAGGTCTACCATGCGGATTCGGCTCTATGTCACCGGCGGGACATTTGACAAGGAATATAATGAGATCAGCGGCGAGCTGTTCTTCAAGGACAGCCATGTCCGCGAGATGCTCAAGCTCGGCCGGTGCAATCTCGATGTCCACATTCGCACCCTCATGATGATCGACAGCACCGAGATGACCGACATGGACCGCGAGCTGATACGCAAGGCCTGCGCCGAGAGTTCGGACGATCACATCGTCATTACCCACGGCACCGATACCATGTCCGAGACCGCCCGTTTCCTGGGCGAATCGGTGGAGGGCAAGACCATCGTCCTGACCGGCGCCCTCGTGCCCTACACGTTTGGGAGTTCCGACGGGCTCTTCAACCTCGGCAGCGCGCTGGCCTTTGCCCAGACGCTTCCGCCCGGGGTCTACGTGGCCATGAACGGCCGCATCTTCGACTGGAACAACGTGCGGAAGAACCGCGCCTCCGGCTCCTTCGAGGAACTTGAAGCCGAGACCCCATCGCCGAAAGGCCCTGGGCGATGAGCCTACGGGAAGGTCCGCCTCCGTCGTCCGAACGGGATCGGCCCGCGACCGACGCGCCTCCCGCGCGCCGGTACGCCGACGCTGAAGCCGGCAACCGCCGGCACTGGGACGAACTGGCCCCCGTCCACGTGGATTCCTACGTGATCGAGCCGCTGCTGGCGGGCCGGCCCGTTGTCGACGAGATCCAGATCGCCGAGATGGGGCCGGTCGCCGGCAAGAGCCTTCTGCATCTGCAGTGTCACATCGGAACCGACACGCTCTCCTGGGGCCTCTTGGGCGCGCGTCCAACCGGCATCGACATCTCGCCGGTCTCGCTGGAGCATGCCCGTGAGCTGGCGCGCAAGACCGGTGTCGAGGCCCGTTTCATCGAATCGAGCCTCTATGATCTGCCCGCGAAACTCGAGGAACGTTTCGACATCGTCTACACGTCGGTCGGCGTGCTTTGCTGGCTATCGGATCTCTCGGCCTGGGCACGGCTGATTCGCTCCTATCTGAAGCCGGACGGCTTCTTCTACATCATGGAAACGCATCCGGTCCTCATGGTCTTTGACGACGAGGTTTCTGAGATCCGCTTGCGTTATCCGTACTTCCACCGGCCGGAGCCGGTGTGCTGGGCGGGGCAGAACCCCGACTACGCCGACCCGGGCTACCTCGTGAAGGAACCCTCCTACGAGTGGCAATGGAGCCTGTCGGACATCATCAATGCCCTGCTCGGCGCCGGCCTGAGAGTCGAGTTCCTGCGCGAGCACGACCGCCTGCACTATCCCGCCCTGCCCTGCATGATCGAGGAAGGCCGCTGGTGGCGTCTCCCGCCCGAGACCCACGGCTGCCTACCCCTGGCCTTCAGCCTCAAGGCCTACCCCGGTCCCGCCAAGTGACTATCTGACAAGCCGTAGCGCCGCCGGTCCTCAATTCGGCCCTCGTGAATCCTGGGTCTCACCAAGCCAACCCCAGATGCCGATAGAAATAGGGGACGAACAGGGGTCCTCGGGACCTCGCTTTACCCGCGATGGCGAGATGGGGGTTTACGCGGGCTAGACATGAGATGCGAAGGAGCGATTCCGCCATGTCCAACGACGCGAAGCAGACCAGCGGATCGGATCCCGAACGCCGGCAATCCGGCATCATCGAGGGGATCCTGGCAGAAGCTCGAGAAGATCGCGACTCGAAGGAAGAACGGGTGGCGATCGCCGATACTCGCGCGCTGCGGCGGCGGCGCCGGGGCCTGACGGCCACGCAGTGGCTCGTGGTGCTGCTTCCCGTGTTGGTGCTGCTCACCGCCGGCAACGTGATTCTGGCGCGGAAGATGCCCGATCTCTTCTCCGCGGACGACGAGGAGGCCCGGGCGCGCCTGGAGATCTACCTGGCCGCGACCGCTCTGGCCACCTACGAGGACACCCACGAGGAACTGCCCGCATCCCTTGAAGAACTGGGTCTGGACTTTCCTCAAATCAGCTATGAGCCCCAAGGCGCCGGGTACCGCCTGATCGCGCGCGCCGGCTTGCGCCGGATCATCTACCGTCAAGGAGAGGACATTTCCGCCTTCGCGCCCCAGATGGAGATCGAACGCAGCCTTGCCATGGACCCGAACCAACCAGTGGAGAAGAACCAATGAACCAGCGCGGTTTTACACTTGTCGAGCTGATGGTCGTCCTCGTGGTCATGGGCATCCTGGCCAACATCGCGATCCCGGTCTATCACAATGCGAAAGATCATGCCGATGCGGCCAGCATGCTGGCCGACTTTCACACGATCAAGTCGGCGGCCTTCGATTGCTTCTCCGCCACCAACGAGTTTCCACGGACCACGGGATGGGGACGCATACCCCGCGAAATGGAAGGCCGCCTTCCGCGCGATTTCGACTTTCGCTACAAGGACAACGTGTACCGGTGGTGGCGGGTCAGTCTGGGCCCACGCATCGCGGCCCGCCTGCCCTTCCAGCACATCCTGGTCTTCCAGGTACGCGGGTCCGATCCGGATGTCCTGGAGTCGCTCAAGGGGATCTACCAGGGGCAGTACGCCTTCGCGACCCGGAACATGGTGACGATCTACATCATGGTCTAGCTGTCCGGGCGGGCTCGTCGGATTCGCTTCCCCAAGCGGACTCTCCGCTCTGATAAACTCGCGACGCGTTCGTGAGACGCTCGCGCGGCGCGGCCGCAGACACATCCACTACACGCGCCGCGAGTGGGATGGGACACCCATGGAGGCCGGCGATTTCTCTAGTCGGATGGCAACGGTGCGCTTCGAGTTGAGGCGACCCAGCTGGCAGTTTGCGTGAGCCCCTGGCGTGGTCCTCTTGTGAGCAGGCGCCTGGGCCAGACTGGGCAGCGGCCCGGTCCTTTTCCTTCGTCACCGG
>CAZZIF010000145.1:7137-9882 GCA_964654025.1 uncultured bacterium | reverse complement strand
TCCCGGCACCTCCCCCGGCACCTCTTCGGGCACCCCTCCGGGTGGGCCTTCCGGGATCTCTGCGAAAGCCTCCACCGGAATGTCCTCGGGGGAGAAGGCGCCGCTTCCGAACGGGACCGGATCGGGCAGATCGACATGATCGGGGATCACACTGAGATCGGGCCACTCGCCGGCGTCGAGCCCCAGGGTTCTGCTGCCGGTCTGCGGATCGTCGAAGGCCGTGGCCGTCACCTCCTCGAGCAAGGAGAGGCCGAGTTCCTCGATGATCCACGATGAGGACGCCTCGGACTCGGTCTCGAGGATGAAACCGGTGGCGTGCTGCAACGCCGCGGCGAGCATTCCGATGATCACGGTGGCCGCCATGACCTCCACGAAGGTAACGCCGCGAGTGTCGCTCAGATGCCGCATCACAGCTCCCTCACCGTGCCGGGGACGAGTCGCAGCCCCTTCGGCTCCGTCAGCTCCACGAGCGCCGAACGATTGAGCTGGGGATCGTGGCGGATCACGGTTCCAGGCCCACGGATATGAGCCTCCGCGGCGATGATCGTCCCCACCAGCTCGATCGGTGCGTCGGCATAGGTCTGGGGCCCCCAGAACTCGCCGGTGCAAAGGAAGACCCCATGGAGTGCGCTGCGCACCTGGATGAGCCCGAGAGTGGGATGGTAGACATCCATGGAGAGACGCTCCACACGCATGTCGACATCGCCGTCGACCACGAGCGCCGGGAGGCGGGATGTGTCCGGTGAGGCGTGATAGAACCACACCGCATCGCTCGACCACGGACCGTGGATGTTGAACACACTGGTGTTGTAGACGATGAGGCAAGCTTCGAGATAACAGTTGTACATGTAGATCTCGCCGCCGCCTCCGTCGATGCTGTAGATGCCCGACGGCGAGACCGCTCCCCAGTGATTGCGGTCTCGGCTCAGGACGTGGTTCGAGAAGGTCCGGTCCCATGGCACGGTGAGCGGCTCGGCGATCGACCGGAGATAGGCGAAGTTGATGTCGGGGAGCGACAGGCTGTCGGCGACGAAGAGCGTGTCGGTGTCGAAGTCGATCAGGCTTGGTGAAACACTGCTGCCTTCGACGGTGGTGAGGTTGCCGTTCAGCGTCACCCCGCCGTGGTCGGAAATGGTGCTATTGGCGCGGATCCGTCCCGTGACGTTGACGTTCTGCAATCCGACGGTCGAGAGCGAGCCGATCACGTAGGTGATGCTCTCGTGGGGAGGTGGCAGATAGTCGGCCCGCAGCTTGCGCGTCAGCCCTTGATAGGATCCCGCCGAGAGCAGCCGCACCGTGTCGGCGGCCGAGGAGGTGGTGCCGAGCACGACCTCGACCGATCCATCGGCCGGATCGTTGGCGGCAACCGAGACAGTGCCCTTGCCGATGTCCTGGCCGGCGACCCAAGCGCCGGTACCCTGAAGCACGCGCCAGGACGCGGATTTCTGGGCCAGGTCGGCCGCCGACTCAAGACCCGCCTGGGCGCAGGCCAAGGCCACGCCGGCGTCGCCGAGCTGGCCCCGCTGGCGAAGGCGCAATCCTCCCTGGTAGACGGCGCCGATCACCATGAACGATGTGATCAGGGTGACGATCACCGCCACGATCAGGATGCTCCCGCGCTCGCGGCTAGAGGTTGTGAAGCGCGATGAAGCCTTCACTGCGGCCTTCCTTGTTTCCTTGTCCCAGTTTCAGTGCGTAGGCGATGCCGATCGTGTCGGTATCGTTCTGGACGACTTCCTTGAACGTGGTTGTGAAAGCGGGGCTGTAGACGCGATACAGAAGCTCACGGTCACGCTCGTTGGTCTCGGTCCAGCTCTGGCCTCCGTCCGTGGTGAGCCCCAAACACTTGGCGTTGCTCTGGGGAGACCATTCACAATCGTCCGCTTCGCCCCAGCGGATACTGCCCGCGTAGCTGTTGTTGCCCGAGCCGTCGTGACGGACAACGAGCCAGTAGGTGGCGCCCGCGACCACCGGCTCCTCGATCTGCATGGTGAGCTCGCACCCGTACCAGGACCATTCCGAGGTGATCTCATCCTTCTCGATCCGGCCCCGGGCCACGAGGGTGCCGGGGTAGCCGTAGGAACTGTCGTTCTTGTAGATCTCCAGGAGCAGGTCTTCGTCGAGGCCGTCCTCTTCGTCGCCGTTTCGCACCATGACCTCGGCGTAGTCGAAGCTGGCCTGATCTTCCGTGTCCCAGAACTGCTCGGCCGCCCAGCGGTCGTCCTCGATTCGCCATCTGCGCAAGTCCAGGTCCTCGCAATCGCCCGAGTCGGCGAGGTCTCCCAAATCGTCCTCGTCACATTGGCTGGATACGACCAGGGTGGTTTCTGGAACGTCGGTCTCGCGCCATCGGGGGATGGTGATCGTCTGGGCTGTGGTCCAGAAGGTATCCACGCCTGTCGCGACCGGCGCGGGGCTCTGCCCCTTCACATAGCGCACCAGCGTATCCGGCGAGGCGCCGCTCAAGGCGTAGTAGAGGCTGTCCCCGGCGGCCGAGAGCAAGAGGAGTCTGCCGGGTCCGGCCTCGAGGACAGCGGTTGCCTGACTGACGTCCTTGCGCAGAAGGCTGGTCGCGCGCTGGAGATCCCGTTGGAGCGCGCGGCCGGCATTGAGATCATCGGTGAGCGTGGCGAAGTGGCTGAGCAGATAGATCAGCGCAGAGCCGAGGATCGCCGACAGCGTGCTCGCGATGAGCACCTCGACCAGCGTGAATCCGCCCGAAGCCCGGGAAGCGCCCGGGCTGGG
>CAZZIF010000145.1:0-7037 GCA_964654025.1 uncultured bacterium | reverse complement strand
TGTCCCGTATGGTCCGCCACTGCGACGGACCAGGAGCGTTCCCCCACATCAATGCTGACCTTGCCTCCCGCGACACACAAACCGTCGGCCGTGAAGGTGAGGCTGTCGGCCCCGCCGAAGTCCGCGTCGCGCAGATTGACCACCGCACCCGGGAACTGTTCCGCGAACTCGACGCGGTAGGACATGTTCGTCATCGGATGTCGTATGCTGGCGCCCTCCGAGACGATGAAGTAGGCGTCGCCGGATGTGTCGAATCGGACGGTGCGGACCTCGTGCCGAGCAATGGCATCGCTCTGGGCGAACTCGATGTCGGCCGCCACGCGTCCTGCGGCGCTCTCGGCGGCCCACTCATGATGTCCGCCGGCCAGGAGGGCATAGCCGGAGCCCGCTACGATGCCCAGCACGGCAATGGCGGCCATCAACTCGACCAGCGTAAAACCGCTCGCCCGCGCAAACCCTGCCGCAGACGGAACGGGCGGTGCTGGAGGATCCCGCCTCCGTCCGCCCGCCACACCCGCTCGCGTAGCTACGCTCCAGCCGATCATCGTCCACCCCGTTGCGCGCGGATCCGTCCCCTCGGGCGACCCATCGTCGCCTCTGAGGCTAGGCTCGGTGACACGCGCTACCGGGCGTCGTGGCTGCCGTCGTTGGCAATCAGGCGGCCGGTCTGGGTGTAGAACTTCCAGCCGGCCGTGCCGCTCGAGGCCGCTGCCGTGATGTCGGCCTCCGCGATGTCGATCAAGACGGTCGCGAGGCCATTCATGGGATTGACCGGCAGACCCTTCTTCAGATACGGCCCGTACTTGTGGGTGGCGTCCTTCGTGTCCGACGTCACACCGGTGGCCGCACTGTACTTGGTGAGCTGCTCGACGAAGGCGGTGGCCGCGTTGGCCGCGTTGTCGATGTCGGAGCCGTCGGTGTTCTTCTTGGCCCCCGGATAGATTGCGCCGTGCTGGTGATAGTAGAGCTCCACCGCATTGCGCAACTCGGCCAGCGACGCGTCCAGGGCCGCCAGCTTGGCATCTTCGGTGTTGCTCCCGAATTGCGGGATTGCGATCGCGGCCAGGACACCCAGGATGACCACCACGATCAGGAGCTCTACCAACGTGAATCCCGACCGCATGGAGAGGCGACGTACCATGGTTCTGACTCCCTTTCTTGCTCTGTTCTCGTGTGACGGGCCCGCGAGCGAGCCGCTTCACCTATCCTCTAATGCACCGCCCGGCTCAGCTTGAACAGGGGCATGATGAAGGAGACGGCGATGAATCCTACCGCCACCCCCATCGCCACCAGCATCACCGGTTCGATGAGTGTGCTGA
The DNA here is from genome assembly GCA_964654025.1 of uncultured bacterium. Taxonomy (GTDB): domain Bacteria; phylum Eisenbacteria; class RBG-16-71-46; order CAIMUX01; family WJJG01; genus CAYQJL01. The sequence continues at coordinate 5,718 of CAZZIF010000145.1, read as the reverse complement.
GGCGCCGAATGTCACTTTCGAGTTCCTCCCGATAGCGCTCGCTGAGCCTCGCCATGACCGTATCCAGTGCTCCGGAGGTCTCGCCCGTCGAGATCATCAACTGGACCGCCTCCGGCAGGAACCGCACCTCCAAGAACGCTGCCGCGACACCGCGGCCGGCCTCCACCTGTTCGCGCAGCCGGTCGAACAGCTCCTGGAATCGCTCGTTGCGCACTGAATGGCGCGCGATGTCGATCGCTTCCAGGTGCGGGACATGACTGCTGAGCAGCAGACCCAGACTGGAGAACAGCCGGTAGAGATACGCTCCGTAGAAGAGTCGTCCGACCAGCGGCAGTTTGAGCTTGAGCCGGTCCCAGGCTCGGGCCACCGCTTGGGACATAAGCACCCTACGAACAGTAAACACTGCTGCTACAAGTATCGGGATCGCAAGCCACCACCTTGAGCGAAGGAATTGCATTCCGCCCAGAAGGCAGCGGGTGCTCAGCGGGAGTTCGTCGCCGATCTCGGCGAAGATGTCTTCGAAGCGGGGCACCATGTAGAAGACCATGAAGAGCACCACGGCGAACATGATGACGGTGAGCACCATCGGATAGGTCATGGCCTCGCGCACCCGGGCCTTGACCTGCCGCTCGACCTCGAGCATGTGGGCCAGGCGCTCCAGGCTTTCGCGCAGGGCGCCGCTGGCCTCTCCGGCGCGCACGATGCTGATGTAGAGGGCGTCGAAGACCTTGGGGTGCTGCTTGAGGCAGTCCGACAGCGGAATCCCTTCCTCCAGCCGGGCATGTACGCGCTCGAGAGTCTGGCGGAAGATGGGCGAGCGCATCTGGCTGGCCATCGCTCCGATCGAGGGGGCGATGCTATTGCCGGTGCCAAGGAGCAGGGCGAGTTGCTGGGTGAAAAGGACCAGTTCGGCGACCCCGACCCGTTTCGAGGCATGGAGTTCGATCCGGTTGAGGCGAGCGAGCCAGGACGGCCCGCTTCCGCCGGCGGCATCCCGATTCGCGGATTTCCGGGGGGATGTAGCGACGGCGTCATCGGGAACCGGGTCCGGAGATGCCTCTAGATTTGCCAGATTGAGTGCCACGCCCCCTCCAGGGTTGATCCGCTCATTGCATACATGGTTATCGGATGCGGAGGAGGGTGCCTTGAGTGGCGGTGACCGGGTTCGAGCGCCGGGCTACTCGATCGATACGGCGCGGCCGACCTCTTCGAGCGTCGTCTTGCCCTCGATGACCCGACGGAAGCCCTCCGACTGCAGGGTGGGCAGGTCGTGGTTGGCCTGATGGCGGCGGATTTCCTCCAAGGAGGGGTCCCGGAGGATCAGGTGCTGGAGTTCATGGTCGATCTGCACCAGTTCGTAGATGCCGAGCCGGCCCCGGTACCCCGAATCGAAGCATGAGGAGCACCCGCGCCCGCGGGTGAGCTGGATCTTGCGGTCCTCGGGGATGCCCAGGGTCGCGAGTTCAGGCTTGGTGGGCATGTAGCGGGTCATGCAATCCGGGCATACGGTCCGCACCAGCCGCTGGCCGACGACCCCGATGAGGGAGGATGCCAGCAGGTAGCTCTCGATGCCCATCTCCAGAAGACGGCTGATCGAACTCGAGGCGTCGTTGGTGTGCATGGTCGACAGCACCAGGTGACCCGTCAGGGCGGCTTGCACGGCGATCTCGGCGGTTTCGGAGTCACGGATCTCCCCGACCATGATGATGTCCGGGTCCTGGCGCAGGGTGTGGCGCAGCACCCGGGCGAAGGTGAGACCGATCTCGTCGCGAACCTGATTCTGGTTGATGATCTCGAACTGGTACTCGACCGGATCCTCGATGGTAACGATGTTCTTCTCGAGCGAGTTCAGCTCGCGCAGGCCGGCATAGAGCGTCGTCGTCTTGCCGCTGCCGGTCGGGCCCGTGACCAGGACCAGGCCGTGCGGCCGGTGCAGCAGAGCGCGGAATCGTCCCAGCGTCTCCTCGGAGAAGCCGATCTGATGCAGTCCCAGGACACCGGCTTCACGATCCAACACGCGCAGCACCACCTTCTCACCGATCACGCCCGGCAGGGAGGAGAAGCGCAAGTCGACCGTATGTCCGTGCGCCATCACCTGGATACGTCCATCCTGCGGCAGGCGCCGCTCGGCGATGTCGAGATTGGCCATGATCTTCATGCGCGAGATCACCGGCGCCAGCAGTTCGATCTTCTGGCGCATGACCTCGTAGAGGATGCCGTCGATCCGGTAGCGGACCCGGAAGAAGGTGCGTTCGGGCTCTAGGTGAATGTCGCTGGCGTGTTCGCGAATGGCCTTGAGGATGATGAGGTTGACCAGATTGATGATCGGACTCTCGCCGGCCATGTCGGCGATGTCTTCGTAGTTGCCTTCGACCTCCTGGGAGACCAGCTCGACGTCGGCTTCCTCCATCCCCGAGACCAGATCGCCGATCGTCTCCTCGGCGGACCCCTCGAAACAGTCGGCGATCATGTGCCGAATCTCTTCCTTGGGCGAGACCACCGACAGCACCTCGCAGCCGGTGAGCTTGCGGATGATGTCGAGCACGAAGACCTTGTTCGGGTCGCTGACGGCCAGGAAGAGACGGTTGTGGATCCGGAACAGCGGTAGGACTTCGTAGAGTTCGGCCTTCTCCCGCGGAATCGAGGTGGCGATGCGCGGGTCGACGAGTCCACCGCGCAGGTGGACGTAGGGGATCCCGTTGCGCTCGGCCAGTGCCTGGGAGATGTCGTCTTCGGTGAGCGCTCCCATCTCGACCAGGACCTCGCCCAGACGCCGTCCGGTCTGCGAGTGCAGACTGAGCGCCTGTAGCTTCTGATCCGCGGTGATCATGCCCCGCTGCACGAGGTAGTCACCGAGAGGCAGTCTCTGGGCGTCGGTCTTGCGCATTACAAGAAGCTCCGCCCGGCGGTCTCGAGGTCATCGTAGACCGGAACGGTCTGATCGACTCGTGTGATGCGCAGGATGTCCTTGCAGGTCTGATTGACGCAGGCAATGCGAAGCGACCCCCCCTGGGTGCCCAGGTTGGTGGCGAGGTCCCACAGGTACTCGAGCCCGTCGCTGTCGATGAACGGCACGTGCTTCATGTCGAGCACGATATTGGCGTCGCCGTTCCCCTGTGTCTCGCCGACCGCCTCCTGGAAGGCGGGCAGGGTCTCGGCAACCAAAGCGCCGTCGGGGGTCAGGTAGATCGCCACACCCAGCCGGGTCTTGCGCACGGTCATGATTCTGGGTTGCTCCTATGCCGCCTTGTGAGCCCGACTCTGACGCTCGACGACCTCGTCGAGCGCACCTTCTTCGGCGAGTTCGAGGAAAGCTGTCACCACGTCGGGATCGAATTGCGACCCCGAACACCTGCGGATCTCATTCAGCACGACCTCCAGGTCCTGAGCCGGACGGTAGGCCCGGGAAGAGGCCATCGCGTCGAAGGTGTCGGCGACCGCGAGAATCCGCGAGGCGAGGGGAATCTCCATGCCCTTCAGGCCGAGGGGATACCCGTGGCCGTCGAAGCGTTCGTGATGATGCCGGATGGCCGGCAGGATGTGCTGCAGCTGCGGAATCGGCTCCAGCACCCGCACGCCCCGGTCCGGATGCGTCTTGATGACCGCGAACTCCTCGTCCGAAAGCCGGCTGGGCTTGTTGAGGATCTCGCGGCCGATGGCGATCTTGCCCACGTCGTGCAGCAGCGCCGCCCAGCTGAGATCGCGAAGATCGGAAGTGTCGAGCCCGATCCGCTCACCCAGCATGATGGCGACCTCGTACACGCGTTCGGAATGGCCTCGCGTGTACTCATCCTTGGCGTCGACGGCGGCCACCAGGCTCTTGACCGTGTTGAAGAGCATGTCCTGCAGTTCCTGGTAGAGGTGGCGCGAGGTCGTGGCATTCGAGAGTTCCTCGGAGAGGCATTCGAGCAGACGTAGCTCTCCGGTCTCGAAGAAGATCTCGGTGTCCTTGCGGAACAGCCCTACGTAGCCGGTCAGTTCATCTCCCGTGCGAACGGGCGAGAGCACGAACTTGATGTCCCCGTGGGGCGAGTCGAATTCGCCCGGAATGCGAGTGGCGGGGCTGCCCGGGTTGCCGGATGCGCCGACCTGGTCAAAGAGCGCCTCGAGTTTGCCGCGGTTCTCGATCAGCCACTCTTGAGCCGGGCACAGCTCATCTCCCTCGGCGACGGCCCACTCGAAGTGCTGCTTGCGTGTGTCGAGCAGCACCAGGAGCCGCCCGGCCAGCAGGTCGGCGGTCTCGGCCATTAGATTGCGGAAGGTGGTCAGGATACTGGCGTCGGGACGGAGGATCTTGCTGAACCGGTAGAGCAGATTGATCTCGTCGAAGCTGTCGGCGAGCTGGCCGGTCATGTGATCCAGGTCGATGACGGTCACGAAGTGCCGGCCGATCTGCTCGGCCAGGTTGCGCGCCAGGATTTCGGCGCCCCCATCTCCGGAGCGACAGACGACCTGTCCGTAGACCGAGTCGCCCGCCTGGATGGGGAAGCCGACCTGGTTGGGGCCGTCCGCTCGCTCCTGGTCCGGGCCAACGGCGCCAGCGGTTGTGTCCGGGCCGGCCGCTAGGATGACCTGTCCCTTGGGATCTACGATCCACAGTGGGCTCCGGGTGGTTCGCGACAGCTCGGCGAGCCACTCGGCGTAGTGGGCTTCAATGAAATCGCCAAAGACGCCCGCTTCCTGTTCGCGATAGATCTCGCCGCTCATGCCGCCCTCCGCTCACTGTCGGCTGCTTGATCGCACGCATCGGTCTGTTCGAGGTGTTCACGCACGGTTCGCAGGAGCTGCTTCGGTCCCACCGGCTTCTCGATCAAGGTGATGGCGGGGATCTCCCGAACCCAGTCGCGTTCATCGGCTTCCGAGCGAGAGGTCACGACGACCACCACCGGCGGCAGGTAAGGGCCTTCGGTCGCCAGCTTCTGGCACAACTCGCGGCCGGTGAGCTGGGGCATCTGGATGTCGCAGATCATGGCCTCGAAGGGTTCCTGGCTCGAGAGCGCCTGATGGGCCAGCGCGCCGTTGCGCGCGGTGGTGACGGCATAGCCCGAGCGTTCGAAGGTGCGCGCCAGAATGCGTACCACGTTCGAGTCGTCGTCGACGATCAGAATTCTTCGGGTGCTCATGTCCTCACGTCTCCGCGATGTACCGCGTTGATCACGCGGCCGGAACCCTCAACTGCGAACCGGATTCGGGAATCGGCAGCCACAGGCGGAAGGTGCTGCCCTCGCCCACCTGGCTCGAAAGCTCGACCCGTCCCTCATGGATATCGGCGATCTCCCGCACCAACGACAGGCCCAAACCGGAGCCCGATTTCTCGAGCACTTCTTCCTGGTCCGAACGGGCGAACCGCTCGAAGACCTGCTCCTGGAACTCCTCGGGAATGCCGCAGCCGGTGTCGGTGACCTCGATGCCAATGCCCCCGCCGGCCTCCACGGCGGTCAACTGCACGCTGCCGCCACCGGGCGTGTACTTGATGGCGTTCGTGACGAGATTGGTGATCGCCACCCCGAGCAGATCCTTGTCCCCTTGAATCGAGGGCAGGTTGTCGGGCACGTGCATTTTGAACAGAACGCCGTGGCCCTCGGCCTGGGCGCGCAAGGAATCGCCGATGATGCGCACCAGGTCGCCTGTCTTCACGAAGGCGAACTTGGCCGAGAGATTGCCGAGGCCGATGCGCGACAGCTGAAGCAGGTTGTTGATGAGCTGGCTCATCCGATG
>CAZZIF010000144.1:1989-9890 GCA_964654025.1 uncultured bacterium | reverse complement strand
GAAGATGCTTTGCGCGTAGGCAGCCTCTGCCTCAAACGTGTGTCGTTTCATCGACTTCGGATGCCGGTGGGAGGAATCCCGTTTCTCCATTCCTACGCTCCGCCGCTGTTGAGCCGCCCTGAGAGGAGCCCTGAGCCACTTCGAGGCACCCTAAGCCACCTGGGCGCTATCCTGAGCCGCCCCTGAGCCACCCCTGAGCCACCCTGAGCCACTCCGAGGCACCCTGAGCCACCTGGGCTACCCTGAGACGCCCTGAGCCACCCTGGGCCGCCACGAGATCTACTGAAGGGAAACGCCCTTCTCCTTCAGGTAGTCACCGAAGAGTTGGTCCACGTTCTTGATGTGGGCAACGAGCCAGTTCTGCAGGAAGGTATCCACGGCCACGGCTAGCGCCGGGGTGGCCCCTTCTTCATCGAAGTCGTTCACCAGGTTGTCCAACGTCTCGCCAAGCTCGTGGTGCTTCTGGCGATGGGCGGCGAGGTCGGGATAGCCGGTTTCCTCCATGTATCTCTCTTCACTCCCGAAGTGGTATCGGGTGTAGTCGACCAAGAAACTCAGCGTCTTGGCGATGTGACTGGCGCCTTGAACCGAGTCGAGCGCCTCGGACACATCGTTGAGCCGTTCGATCCACGTCTGATGCTGCTTGTCGATCGCTTCCACACCGATGGAGAGCGTGCCATCCCACTTCATGCGCGCCATTGCGGGAGTCCTCCTGATCCAAGCCTGGCCCTCTCGAGGGCGAGCATCCCGGTAACGGAACCGTGAACCCGATGCCGATGCCGAGACCGTGAACTCGCTGTCGCGACTACCAGGACCATACCAGAACGAGCTGGCCGGCTCACGCGTTGGAGAACACCGCGGAGAGCGCGATCGAGAGCGCGGCGGCGAGGGCGGCGGAGAGGGCCGCGGAGAGCAAGGTCGAGAGCACGGTGGCGAGGGCGGCGGAGAGGGCCGCGGAGAGCAAGGTCGAGAGCACGGCGCAAAGCACATGGGCGAACCCGTCAAGGGCCAGCACGGATGTCCATTTTGTTGCACTTTGTCGCGCTCTGTTACCCGCCGTGCTCGCCGTGCTCGGCGCACCTCTTGCAGGGTAGTCTTTGGTGCCCGGGTGAGCCTGCCCAAGTGAGCCCCTACCGCTCGCGACAAGCAAAAAAAGTAGCGCCTTGGGCTATTTCCGAGAATCCGATCGCGTCTACGAGGTACCACGCTCAATCGCGTTCGGATACGCAGGCACCTTTGGAGCACCTTTGGAGCACAGAACCATGCGCAACCAGAATCGATCCACGCAAATCGTTTGCATACAATCTTTTACAGGCGCAGCCCTTCTGCTGCTCCTTGCCCTCGCCGCGACACCGGGTACGGCCACGGCCTACACTGGAGCGCTCTCGAGCACCGACTTTGCCATTCTGGGGACGGGCAACTGGATCGCCGAAGGCCCCACGACCCTCTCGTGGACTGTCACGCAGAATGCCGACGACTCGTGGCATTACGCCTATTCGTTCTCCCACCCGAAGGGTGAAACCAGCCATTTCATCCTCGAGACCTCCACCAGCTTCACCGCGGCCAATCTCTCCAATGCGAGCGGTCAGTTCGGCTCGATCGAGGTGGGCTGGCACAACGTGGGTTCAGGCAACCCAGGCATGCCCGAGGCCCTGTATGGCATCAAGTTCGATGGCGCGCGGGGCCAGACGACCGCGCTCGCGTTCGATTCATACCGGGTTCCGGTATGGGGTGATTTCTACTCGAAGAACGGACGCGCCGGCGGCCACGGCCAGAACGCGGCCTGGAACGCGGGCTTCACGCTGGGCGACTACGATCCGGCCGGCCCGCCCCAGGATGGCTCGCTCGAGTACCACTTGCTCGTCCCGGACACCGCCGGGAGCAACACACCCGAGGTCCCCGAACCGGCGACCTGGATCCTCATGGGAAGCGCGCTGGCCGGAAGCTGGGTTCTACAGCGCAGGCGCCGGCGCCGCTAGCAAAGGCACCAGCAGTTCCGGGGACACCTTTGTCGACGTCGCAGCCGAACCCGCTGCCGTCGCGGCGGAGCCTATTCCCAGGCCGCCGCTCATCTGGCACCCAGGTATCGCACGAGCCGGGCCACGCCCTCCCGGCGATGCGCGTCGGAGGCCGTATAGCACATCCGGAACCATCCCGGTTCACTGCAATGGAACGCTTGACCAGGAGGCAGACTGACGCGGCACTCGCCGAGCATCTCCTCGAACAGCGCCCGTTCGGCCTCGAAGGTGCCATGCTTCAAGTGGGGCTTGAGGTTGAGCCACATCACGATGCTGCCGTCCAATGGATGGTGGCGCACGCCGCATCGGCTCAGCTCCCGCACGACCTCCTCACGCGCGCCGGCCAGGCGCCGCCGCATGGTCGCCAAGTAATCGGGCAGGCCCGGATGACGCAGGAGATTCGCGATCAGGCGATGCACCGGCCCCGAGACCGTGTAGAAGTAACAGCCGGCCTGAAGTGACCGCATCACGATCTCGTTCAGGCTATGCACCAGCCCCACCTTGTAGCCCGAGAGTCCGAAATCCTTCGCAAATCCGTAGACCACGTGCACCCACTCGCTTGCGAGGCGCAGGGCGGAGATGTGCTCGCGCTCGGGCAGCACCGACTCGGCATAGATCTCATCGACGATCATGTGCAGCCGGCGCCCCTCGCAGAACGCCTGCAGATCCTTGAGAAGGGATTCCGGGTAGATGACGCCAAGCGGGTTGTGGGGCGAGGTCAGCAGCAGTGCGCGCACCTTCCGGCCGGCCTGGGACGCGTGACGGGCCGCCGATGTATAGGCCTGCCCGACCGCATCGAGCGTGAGCTCGAACCTGGGAGCGGGTAAGGGAATGTGCGCGAACACAGCACCTGAGCGGAGCACGAGATCTTGATCGAAGCCTGGATAGTAGGGCGTCGGGATCAGAATGATGTCCCCGGGATCACAGAGAACGAAGGAGAGGTTCTCGAGGATCGCCGAGGTCCCCGCGCCCACGGCGAGGTGGTCGGCCGAAATCGAGCGGCCTGCGCGTGGGCTCAAGAACTCCGCGATGGCCCGGCGCACGAATGCCGGACCGTGCAGCGTACTGTAGTGCGTGTCGTCTTCGTGGATCTCCAGGCACTCGCGCAGCAACGGTGCCCCGTGGTCGTAGAGGGTCTTGTTCTCAGCCGTTCCCAGGTTGATGTAGCCGTTCGGATTGGAGGCTGGATCGTAGGGATCCGCGGCACACGCAAAGTGCGCCTTCACCAGAAACGGGTCCCGAGCGTTCCAGGCCTGTGCGCGATGAGAGATCATGGTTTCCCTTTCCCTGGCCACTGCCGGCGGCCGATCTCCGCTGCCGATCTCAACTCCCGATCTCCACTCCCGATCTCCACTCCCGACCGCGGCTCCCCAATCTCCGCTGCCGATCCCCCGTCACCGACTCCCAGCTACCGATCGCCTGTTAATGATCTTCTCCGGTAATCAGCCCTGGATGCACGCCCAGTCCCAAGGATGCATCCAGCACGGCTCCCCGAAGCACGCGGGCATCCTCGCTGCACAGCCACACGGCCAGGCGCGCGATCTCGGCCGGATCGATGAGGCGGCGGCCGGGCAAGGACGCGATCAAGTGCTCGCGCTCCTCCTCCGGCAGATCGTTCAACGTAGAAGCGGCAAACATCGGTGTGTCGGTCGCTCCGGGACAAATCGTGAAGACGTCGATCGCCTCCCGCGCGTAGCGGGCCTGCAGGTGTTTGCCGAGATAGGCCAGTGCGGCCTTGCTCATGCCGTCGGCAGGATGAAATGCGGGGAACTGGTTGACGCCCCCACCCACCGAACTCACCAAGATGATCGTACCGCTCCCGCGGGCTTCCATCTGGGGCAGCAGCTGCCGCGTGAGCCACCAGGGACCGATCGCGTTGACGCGCAGGAGCGCCGCGTCTTGTTCGAGCGGATCGGAGGACACGCGTTCGACGGTCTTCGACCCCAGCCCCGCGTTCTGAACCAGGACGTCAACGGACCCGGGCAGGTCGTGCAGCAACTGGTCGTGGCTTGCCCGATTGCCGAGCTCGAGCGCAAAGGCCGCCACCTCCGCGCCGCCGTGGCGATTGAGCAGTGCGCGGGCCCGCTCCTCGCCCGTGTGGTAGGTGAACCACACCCGGAAGCCGGCCTCCACGAACGCGTCCACCATGGCCGCCCCGATACCGCTCGAACCTCCGGTCACGAGAACGGTCCGCCTGGGGGAGGCCCCGGGCGAGCCCTCATCGAGCTTGGCCTGAGGCGTGTTCCCAGCCTCATGCCTATCGTCGTTCGATCCCGGCGCCATGGCTCCCTCCTCTGGCGGCACCCTCGTCTCGTGGCACCTTCCTCTGGTGGCACCCTCCTCTCCTGGCACCCGACCATAGCACGTCGCGACCTTCGGAGCGATGCACCCCGCAAAGGCGACCCGCATCGGGGTCCCTCGCACGGGCAAACCGCGTGGGGTGCCGTGCCCAGCCCCCTCTCGGGCGCTCGCATGGGGCAGTCCCTTACCGCAGCGTCCCTCGGCCGACCCCTGGGGCAGGCCCCTACGCGGCCCCCTAGCATGCCCTTCGGATGGCCCCTTTGCGAGTGACCCCTCCCGCAACAGTCCCCCACGCCCACTCTCACCGCCCTCTCGCGCGGTTCGTAGCCATGAAGTATGCTGTGTTCGTTTGTCTCCACCATGCGGCTGTTTCGCTGACCAGGGGGATGAACTTGATAAGGGGATACATGCTGATAGATGCTGGCGAGAGAAGGCCCGCTGACGAGAGAGACCATCCCGACGAGACAAACCATGCCAACGAGAGAGACCATCCCGACGAGACAAACCATCCCGACGAGACAAACCATGCCGACGAGAGAGACCATGCCCATGCCAGGCACCATCCACACAGAGCAAACTGCCGTCGGGGACTACGCCCGACCAGGCGCCCTGCGGTGGGCCCTGTCGTGGACCCCGCGGTGGCCCCACAGGTGGACCCTCCGGTGGACCCTGCGGCGGACCCTCCGGTGGGCTCTCCTGTGCATCATGCTGTGCGTTTTGGGATGGGGCGGCTGGGGCTGCGCGCCCGACCGTTCCGCGCCGCAAGGCCTGCCACCGGTCGCCGAGGTACGACCCGAGACGCTCATCACCCACGGCCATGTGCGCATCGACGATTACTACTGGCTGCGCGACCGCGAGGACCCCGCCGTATCCCGCTACCTCGAGGCCGAGAACGCGTACGTGGATGCCGCCCTCGCCCACACCGCCGCGCTGCAGGATTCACTGTTCGAGGAGATCAAGAATCGCCTGCAGCCCGATGAGTCCACGGTGCCCTATCTCTATCGCGGGCACTACTACTACACCCGCTACGAACCGCGGCACGAGTATCCTCTGTACTGCCGGCGCCGCGGCAGCATGGAAGCGCCCGAGGAGGTGATGCTCGATGCCAACGCCGTGGCCGAAGGGCACGGATTCTTCAGCATTCGCGGCGCCGAGGTCAGTCCAAACGGTCGCTTCTTCGCCTTCCCGGTCGACACAACCGGTCGGCGTTTCTACACCCTGCACATCAAAGACCTGCGTACCGGTGAGCTGCTCTCGGATCGTGTTCCGCGCATCACCTGCAACTTCGTTTGGGCTGCCGACGGCCGCACGCTCTTCTATACGAAACAGGATCCGGTCACGCTGCGCCACAGCCGCATCTACCGTCATCGTCTGGGCGATGATCCCGCCCTGGATGAACTCGTCTACGAAGAAACGGACGATACCTTCTGGGTCAGTCTCGAGGCCAGCATGTCGGGTGAGTACCTCTTCCTTCTCTGCGAGCAGACGGTGAGTACCGAAGTTCGCTACCTGAAGGCAAGCGCGCCTGAGGGCGCCTGGCAGATCTTCACGCCTCGGGAGCGCGGGCACGAGTATCACGTCAACCATGTCGGGGACCGCTTCTATGTCCGGACGAACTGGGGCGCCGAAAACTTCCGTCTGATGTCGGCGCAAGCGGGGAACACCAGGAAAGAGCGGTGGGAAGCTGTCGTTCCGCACGATGCGGACGTGTTTCTGGAGGAGTTCGCACTCTTCAGCGATTACCTGGTCGTCCAGGAACGGATCGAAGGGCTACCGCGCATGCGCGTTTTGCCCCGGGGCAAATCCCTGGGCGGGATCAGCCAGGATCCGAGTGCGGATCCAGCCGGCCATGAGATCGACTTCGGCGAGGACACCTACGTCGCCTACTTCGGCACGAACAGAGAGCCGGAGAGTACGCGTGTGCGCTACATCTACGAGTCGCTCACCACGCCCAACTCGGTTTTCGACTACGACATGGCCACCGCAACGCGCACGCTCTTGAAGCGGGACGCTGTTCTCGGTGGCTACGACCCGAACGACTATGCGACCGAGCGTATCCTCGTGCGGGCGCGTGATGGCGAACAGGTGCCGGTTTCGCTCGTCTACCCAGCCGACCTTTCGCTCGATGGGCATGCGCCGCTGCTGCTCTACGGGTATGGCGCCTACGGATCCAGCAGCGATCCCTACTTCAGTCCGGCGAGGGTCAGCCTGCTCGAGCGAGGGTTCGTCTACGCGATCGCCCACGTCCGCGGCGGCCAGGAGCGGGGCCGCTGGTGGTATGAGCAAGGCCGGTTGCTGGAGAAGAAGAACACCTTCACCGACTTCATCGACTGCGCGCAGGACCTGATCGATCGCGGCTACACGAGTCCCGACCGCCTGTTCGCCTACGGATCGAGCGCGGGCGGGCTGCTGGTGGGCGCGGTCATGAACATGGCGCCCGATCTTTTCGCCGGGATCATTGCCGATGTCCCGTGGGTGGATGTGGTCACCACCATGCTCGACGACAGCATCCCCCTTACGACCAGCGAATACGACGAGTGGGGCAATCCCAACGACCCGGCCTACTACGACTACATGCTCTCCTACTCGCCTTACGACCGGGTGGAAGCGAAGGCCTACCCAGCCCTGCTCATTTTCGCCGGCTGGCAGGATTCGCAGGTGCAGTACTGGGAACCGGCCAAGTGGGCGGCCAAGCTACGGGCACTGAAGACCGGCGAGAGTCTACTCCTGCTGCACACGAACATGGAGGCCGGCCACGGAGGCACGAGCGGGCGTTTCCGTGCCCACCGGGAGACGGCCTTGATGTATGCTTTCATGCTCACGATTATGAACCAGGCGTCCTAGTGACGGCGCTGCGTGGCCGAGCGACGTCGCCGCTTGATCTGACCGCAGGGCAGGCCACCAGGAGAGATGCTCCCAGGACCGGCCACTGGGAGAGGCGCTCCAACGAGGCGATACGACAATGAGTGCAACGATGCTTGATTGGACCCAGAGCTCCACCTTCCTCCAGTATGGCGTGCTGCCGCTCGCCATCTTTGCCGCGCGCATCGTCGATGTGTCGATGGGAACGGTGCGCGTCGTACTCTTGGGCCGCGGCATGCGCCTGCTGGCGCCGATCCTGGGGTTCTTCGAAATCATCATCTGGCTCATAGCCATCGGCCAGATCATGCAGAATCTTAGCAACTGGGTGTGCTACGTTGCCTACGGAGCCGGTTTCGCGGCCGGCAACTACATCGGGCTGATCATCGAAGCCAAACTCGCCGTCGGCCTCTCGATGGTACGAATCATCACCCCGGCCGGCACCGACCGGCTAAAGCGGTTCTTGCGGCGCGCTGGCTACCGGGTGACCACCCTCCGTGCCTCGGGCCGCGATGGTGAGGTAGACCTCCTGTTCACCGTCATCCGGCGGCGGCAGCTCCCCCGGGTCGTGCGCGTCATCCGCCGCTACAACCCGGCGGCTTTCTACACCATCGAAGACGTGCGCTACGCCAGCGACACATCCCCCTTGCGTCCCGGAGCGCCGTGGCGATCGAGCCGGCGCATGCAGCGCATGCTCACGCGACGCAAGCACAAGTAGCCGCG
>CAZZIF010000144.1:0-1889 GCA_964654025.1 uncultured bacterium | reverse complement strand
TCCGCCAAGGAAGAGGCGCCATGACCAATCAACCGGACGGGAAACGGATCCTTCTGACCGGCGCGACCGGATACGTGGGAGGACGACTCCTGCGCCGTCTGGAGCGCGGCGGATACCGCGTGCGCTGCATGGTCCGGGATCCGGGCCGACTCGAGGGCCGGGTCGGCCCACGAACCGAGATTGTTGCCGGGGACGTCTTGGAGCCACAGAGCCTCGAGCGGGCCCTGGCCCAGACGGATACGGCCATCTACCTGATCCACTCGATGGGCGCCAGCAGCGGCTTCGAAGAGCTCGACCGCCGAGGGGCGCAGAACTTCGCCTCGGCCGCGGCGCGGGCCGGTGTCGGCCGTATCGTGTATCTGGGCGGACTGGGCGACGAGCAGGTCTCGCTGTCGCGCCACCTGCGAAGCCGCCAGGAAGTCGGCGAGGTCCTGCGATCCGGCCCCGTGCCGGTGATCGAGTTTCGCGCCTCGATCATCCTCGGGTCGGGCAGTCTCTCCTACGAGATGATCCGCGCGCTCGTCGAGCGCCTGCCGGTGATGATCACGCCCCGCTGGGTCTCGGTACGCGCGCAACCGATCGCGATCGATGACGTCCTCTCCTACCTGCAGGCCGCCATTGATCTCTCATGGGAGGGCGACGGTATCTTCCCCATCGGCGGAGCGGAGGAGACCTCCTATGGCGGCATCATGACGGCCTACGCCCGCCTGCGCGGTTTGCGGCGGGTGATGATTCCGGTGCCGCTGCTCACACCGCGGCTCTCCAGCCTGTGGTTGGGCCTGGTCACCCCCCTCTACGCCCGCATTGGCCGGAAGCTGGTCGATGGCCTGCGTTACCCCACGGTGGTCGAAGGCGACCTGGCGCTACGGACCTTTCCGATCCGGCCCCTCGGCTTGCGCGACGCCATCGCCGCCGCGCTTCGCCAGGAGGACGAGGAGGTGGCCGCCAGCCGCTGGTTCGATGCCGTCTCATCCTCCGGGCTACCGCCCGACTGGAGCCGGACGCGCTTCGGCACCCGGATCACCGCCTCGTACGAGGCGCGTTGCAGCGCATCGCCTGGGGAAGCCTTCGCCATGATCAGCCGGCTGGGAGGAACAACCGGCTGGCTCTACGCCGACTGGCTGTGGCGGCTGCGGGGGTTCCTGGACCTACTGGTCGGAGGCGTCGGTGTGCGTCGCGGGCGCCGTCATCCCACGGAGTTGGTCGTCGGCGATGCGGTGGACTGGTGGCGGGTCGAGGCGGTCGAAAGGGTCCAAGCGGTCGAGGCGGTCGAAGCGGTCGAAGCAGTCGAGCCGGGGTGGCACCTGCGTTTCCGCGCCGAGATGAAACTGCCCGGCCGCGCTTGGCTGGACTTCGAGATCCAGCCGTTGGAAGTATCGTCACCGAGCAAGTCCCAGGCGCCCGGGCCCGCCGCCTCGGGCCCTCAGCCCTCAGGCTGTCGCATTCGCCAAACGGCGATTTTCGACCCGGTGGGCCTGGGTGGGCGGCTGTACTGGTATCTGCTATTGCCGATCCACAAGCTCATCTTCAGCCGTATGCTGGCCCGAATCGCCACCCGGGCCGGCGACTCGGGATGATGGTCCGGCGCCAGCCGACCCAGCGAGTCTGGCCGATGTTCGCCCCTCGACCGGGGGCCCCATGTCACAGTCGGGTCCCCGTCCGCGTTGGTGGCGGCCTCCCCGCGTTGGCGGCGGCCCACACGTAGGTGGCGCCCCCCACGTTGGCGGCGGCCCTGTGCGTCGGCGGTGCTACCATCTTGGCCGGTGGGTCCATCTGGTCGCTGCGAAGACCCGAGATCTTTGGTATCATGCCCTCTTGAGCCAACAACGCATCTCAAGGAGAACACATGAATTCCCATACCCGTCTTTCCGCGCCGATCTGCCTTGCCT
>CAZZIF010000143.1:1512-9898 GCA_964654025.1 uncultured bacterium | reverse complement strand
GGTAGCCCTCGGCCTCGCCTCGTCGCAGCCCGGCCTGATCTCGGCCCGGGTAGCCCTCGGCCTCGCCTGGTCGCAACCCGGCCCGGCCTGACCTCGGCCCGGCCTGACCTCGGCCCGGCCCGCTTGCAGCCTCGCCTGGTCGCAACCCGGCCTGCCGCCTCGCATCCTCCCGAGTCCGCAGGGCCGGGGGCGGCGGGGGGCAGAACTCGTGGAGCCCCCGGATTTGCGATTACTTCTGCACGTAAGCGACGTGGAGGTCGAACGTGTCTCCTTCCAACTGGAGAACCGCCCGCCAGCAGGTGGCGTTCTTTGGATAGCCTACCTCATGGCCCTTTCCTGAAATCACGTTGGGCAATGCTACCCGGAAGCTGAAGGGCGTGCTGAGCAGGGCATTCTTGGCGCTGCCCGCGATCATGTTGATCAGCTCCCCCACGCCGTCGTTGATGTCGCCGGGTTCGAGGTCGGAGGGATCCATGCCGAGGACGGCGCTGACGATCTTGCTTCCCAGGTCTTCGGTAAAGGAGATGCCGACGAACCCTTCCACGGATTCACCCGTGAGACCCATGACCGCTGACACATCGCCGGAAAACTTCTCGGCGCCCGGCATCTCGATGCCCTTAAGCGTCGGATTCATGCTAGCCATCGTCGATAGCGTAGAGACCGTTCCTTCGATGAACGGTGTCAAGAATTCCTGCTGCAGTTTCAGTGCACTGGTTGCGTCCACGGACAGCGTCCCCCTATCAGTGACTATCAAGCCGCCTCTGCCTCACCCATAATCTCGGATCGATCCGACTCTGTCTTTAGGTCTTCCAACATATTGGGCACCTGCTCGACCGACAGTCCAAGGTCGTACCAGGCCCCCACGCTGAAGCCATCGTATAAGCCTTCCACCGTGTCCCCGATGGACTGGTTCACGCAGATGAAGTCAGCCAGGTGCACAAGCTGTGTCACGCGCCGGTGTCCGGGATCGCTTTGATCGGGATCATGGTGCCAGGTGACCGCACCCGATACCCGCTCGGCCAGTGACCAATTTCTTAGGAGTGCACCGCCGATCTCGCCGTGATGAATGCCGAGCGCATCGAGTTCGGCGCGGGCCAGCGGTACCAGTTTCTCCTCGGCCACGGCCTGGCTTCGCGCGAAGAGTTCGGGGAAGAATTGCTCCATCACAAGCATGCCAACATCATGTAGGAGACCCGCCACGAAGGCATCTTCCAGTTCGTCGCTCGATAGAAGACCCGGCTTGCTCGTGTATTTGTCGAAGATTCGGGTTACGGAAGCTACCGTCACACAATGCCGCCAGAAGGCAGGATGGTTGATGCCGCTGCCGTAGCCGTCAAAGGCGCGGATGATCGCGGTCGACATACAGATGCGCCGCACTTCCGTGTAGCCCAAGCGGACAATCGCCAGGGGGACCGAACTAATGCGCTTACTCAGCTTGCCCCGGTAGACCGCTGAGTTGGCTACGCGCAATACAGACGCGGTGAGCGCTGGATCCCGCCGGATGATCCTACCCAACCGGTCAGCGGCCGTGTTGTAGTCCCGCATGGCTTCTTCGAGTTCGAACAAGACACGCGGCATCGTCGGCAGGTAGGCGATGCTGTTGAGAGTACGCAACAATGACTCTCGCACGCTCGGCATGTTTCCTGCCCTCCTCCTTGTCAGCGCCACTATCCTGGCGTGGAGCGTCTTGGTAGCGTCAATGTCCCAGAACGGGACGTCTTCTCAACTCAGTTGTTCCAGAGCGGCGCCTTGTCTGCATCCTCATCGGGCAGTGCGACGCACAGCCGGCAACGCTGTTCCTGGCATTACGATCCATCCACCCCTCGTAATGATCTAGGCTGCATGACCTAAACACTCGAACATGCGGGTCACCAGGTCTTGCTGTGTACATTCCCGCGAAAGGCTGTCCCGGGCACCGGCGTGAATTGCTGTCAATGCTTCCGATTCGTTCTGGTCTCCCGTGAGCACGAGTACGGGAAGGCCTCCGAACCGTGGGTGGGCCTTCAGTTCACGCAGCACGTCCAATCCCGCTGCGTCCGGAAGGTCCAAGTCCAAGATGACGAGCGCGATGTCGGGGTGATACGCCGGCAAGAGCGCAAACAGATCGCGCCGACCCTCCGCGGCCAACAGATCGTGACCGAGCACCTTGATGGCGCCCTGCAATGCTTGTTGCGAAGGCTTGGAAGCAGTGACAGCCAAGATCCTCATGTGCGTCTCCGATAGCAAGCGTAGGAACCCAGATGACTGGGCTCGAAGTGGGTTCCCTCGGGGAGGGTCTCTCCCTGCCCCAAGAACAGGTACGCGCCGGGGAACATGGCCTCGGCGATGTGCGACAAGAGCTGGTGTTGTGTGGCGGGCGCGTAGTAGTCCAGCACATTTCGAAGTAGAACGATGTCGAATGGTGCTGAACTCAGGTCCTTGGGGGGCTTGAGGAAACTGTGTTGCCGGAATCTGACGGCCCCTCGTACGTGAGGGCGGATGCAGTGCACCATACCTTCAGCCGAGAAGTAGCGTTCGCGCACTGAGTCATCCAGGCCTCGTTCCATCGCGCGTGTATCATACCGGCCGGCCACCGCCAGGAAGAGCGCCGCGGGAGAGACGTCCGTGCCCACGATCTCGAAGTGGGGCGGCATGCTCTGCTCCTGATCGGCGCGCCGACGGCGCTCGAGAATGCTGATCACCACCGAATAGGGTTCCTGTCCCGTGGAACAGCCGGCCGACCAGATCCGGATTTTATCGTGATCACCCGTTGCGAGGGATTCTTCGAGGAGCGCCACCAGGGTTTCGATGGCGGTGAAGCACTCGGGATCACGGAACCACCAGGTCTCGCGAGAAATCAGCGCATTGACCAGTTGATCACGGATGCTGCCATGCGGGTCCGATGCTCGAGAAATCAGATCATCTACCGAGCCGACCTCGATGCGGGCCATGACGCGGGCGAGTCCTTCCTGCATGGGCCCGTTCCAGGCGTCTCCCACGTGGATGCCGCAATGGGCTTCCAAGAGGTCGCGTAGCTGGGCTTGTTGCTCGGTTGTCATCTTTGTGTCGGCCCCTCTGTGTTGACTCGCTTATGTCGGCCCGTCTATGTCGGCCCGTCTATGTCGGCCCGTCTATGTCGGCCCGTCTATGTCGACCCGTCTATGTCGGCCCGTCTATGTCGGCTCTTCTATGCTGGATTGCCAACGATGGCTCGTTGGCCGCGACTCATCTGCGATGGCCTGTCTGCGATGGCCTGTCTGCGATGGCCTGTCTGCGATGGCCCGTCTGCGATGGCGCCCCATTCTCTGGGGCGATCATCGCCTATCATCGCATCGGGCCACCAGGCATGCCGCCTCCGGCCACCAGGCATGCCGCCTCCGGCCACCAGGCATGCCGCCTCCGGCCACCAGGCATGCCGCATCGGGCCATCAGGGTTGCCGGCACCTTCCCCCCATCACGCCGCGCGGCCGGTCGCGCTGGCATAACTCAACAGGCCGCGGCCAATCTCATGAAGGGGCAGGACGCGCTCGGCGGCCCCCATGCGGATGGCCTCCTTGGGCATGCCGAAGACCACACTGGTGGCCTCGTCCTGAGCAATCGTGTGTGATCCTTGCCGGCGCATTGCCAGCAATCCCTCCGCGCCGTCGGCCCCCATGCCGGTGAGCACGGCTCCAACCGCCAACTGACCGGCGACCTGGGCAACCGACTTGAAGGTGACGTCCACCGCCGGCCTTTGGTAATGAACCCGCGGCCCCTCGATCAACTTCAACTGGTAGTTCGTACCGAAGCGTTGCAGAACCATGTGGAATCCGCCGGGCGCCACGAAAGCGCGGCCAGGTGATAGCCTGTCTCCGTTCGCGGCCTCCTTGACATCCATCGCGCAGACGCGATTGAGCGATTCGGCGAAGGACTTCGTGAAATCCGGCGGCATGTGCTGCACGATGAGCGTGGCGGGCGCGTTGGCCGGGAAATCGCGGATGACCGCTTCGATGGCACGTGTCCCGCCGGTCGAAGCTCCAATCGCGACCAGTCGGTTCGGTGAGAATACCAGAGTAGGGATTGCCTTGCGGTCCGCCGTAGCGATTCCACCGCGCGGCTGCTCGATGCGGGCGGTGGCGGCGGCCTTGATTTGCTGGACCAGCATTCGTGAACTATCTCCTACGGCATGTGGTGAGCCCGGCTTGCAGAAGACATCCACTGCGCCCAGTCGGAGAGCCTCGAGGGCATTCTGGCTACCTCGCGGCGCGACCGAGCTGATGATGATCACCGGGATCGGATAGTGTTCCATCAGCTTCCGAAGGAAGGTCAGGCCGTCCATTCGGGGCATCTCGATATCGAGAGTGACTACATCTGGACGCAGCTTGAGAATCAGATCCCGGGCAACATAGGCGTCGGGCGCGGCTCCCACCACCTCGATACCCGGGTCGGCGGACAGCTGCTTTGCCAGCATCTGCCGCACGACCTTGGAATCATCGACGATGAGCACCCGGACCATGTGCGTTCCTCCGTTGTCGTGGCACTAGGATCCCATTCTCGGAGTGATCATGCGGCCGACGATGCTTCCTTCTCGAGCATCAACCTCATCAGAGCCGGATGACCGTCGGCGTCGAGCCAGGTCTCGACCGACCGATCCTCGTCCGGCAGAGGTGATAGTGCTTCCAAGATCTGCGGCGTTCCGAGGTCGAAGACCGGCTCCTCACCGGCCAATTCGGTCAGTAGATTGCCGCACAAGATGTTCAACGCCTCTTTCAGCGCATCGACGCAGGCATCGCTCGCATCCTCGGACTCTTCGTCCGTGCCGAGCATGTTGGCTGATACCAGCATGGCGAGTTCCGAGGTCGTCCACAGTTCGCAGTGGCCGCAGACCGGTCCCTGGAAGCGGAGGCCGACGCCCAAAGGTTGCCAATCCCCTTCTTCGAGAGGCGGTTCGCAGCGCGGCATGGCGAATACGAACGCCGTGTCCTCGAGGACGCGGGCGGCAACCTGCTCAAGCGCTTCTTTCGTCATGTTCATCTTCCCAATCCCCTACGATCTGACGGATCATGTCGCGCACATCTTCCGGAGCGAAAGGCTTCCGGATGTAGGCATGCACACCCAGGCCCCGCAGTTCCTCGATGCGCGTCTGGCTTCCCTCGGTTGACACGACGACGACCGGAATGCCCCGCAGCTGGGGATCGTCGTTCATGTTCTCGATCATCTCGATGCCGTTCATCTCCGGCATATTGATGTCCGCGATGACGACGTCGAACGGATCCCGCTCCATCAGCTTGAGTGCCCTCATTTTCTTGAGGCCCTCGAGCCCATTTTCCGCTTCCACCAGGTTCCCGATGGGGATACCGGCCATGGCGAGGGTTCGGCCGATCATCTTGCGGGTCACCTTAGAATCATCGACGACCAGGATGTTCAACTGCATGTTCGATCACTCCCCGTTCAAGCGGCCCATTCCTGGAATTGCAAGAGCAGAGTTGCCACTTCAGCGCATAGCCCTTCATACGCGGTCCGGCCAATGCCGAGGCGCTCACACGCACCGGGATCGCCAATCAGATTCATACCTTCGTAGCCAAGGCCGGAACCAATCGTCTTGGCGACGAGGTTGCAGATGCGGACGACATCGGTGGTCGGGCCCGCATCCTCGTCCAAACCATGGTGGCGCGCCACGGCATGGGCGATGTCCTCTCCCAGACCCCAGCGCAGAACGACCTTCGCGCCCAGATCGGCATGCGTGAAGCCCAACACGTCGTGCTCGGCCTGGTAGTAGGTTGTGGAGTAGTCGTCCGTGTGCCGATGGATTTGCTGCTGGAGTTCCGGATCAAGATGCCGCGCCAGGATGAGCTTGCCGATGTCATGCAGCAGGGCGGCCGTGAAGGACGTCGCAGGTAGCTTGTCCTTGGTCCTCTGCTGGAGGGACTCGGCGGCCAGAGCGCTGGCGACAGAGTGGAACCAGAGCTCTTCCTCTCCCAGCCCGTATTCCGGAAGGGACTTCTGCAGGCTCGATTTCACGTGGCTGCTAACGGTGATCTCCAGTACCTTGGCGAATCCCAGCCGGATCACAGCATCCTTGACGCTTTGGATCTTGTAGAGTGATCCTGCCATTGGCGAGTTGGCGTAGCGGAGAATTCTGGCCGTCAAGGCTTGATCGTACTTGATAGCCGTAACGACATCCCCAACATTGGGATCCTTCTCCGATACAATCTTCGCCAGCTTGGCGGCGGCTGCCGGCAGCGGGGCAAGGTCCTGCACTTCTTGCGCGAGCTGATCCAGGGTAATCACAGCTCAATCTCCTGTCCTTTGACGACCAGCCAGGTTCGTCCGCTTTCAATGTCCAAGTACATGGTCCGCGACATCTGGCCACCGACGTGTTCCTTCTCTATGAGCATGTTGTTCTTCCAGAAGATTTTGCGGGCGACGACCTGGTTGCGCTTGCCGACAGCGAAGAAGTCCTTGTCATCGAAGACCTGAGCGCCTCCCGCCATCTTGATTTTCAGGGCCATTCGCGCCGCACCGAGTTTGTAGGCGGATTTGAAGAACGCTGGGATACCGGTGTCAGCAAACATGGCCGGATTGTTCTTCGCCTTCTCGGGGTTCACCGACGACAGGGGCAGCATGAAATGTAGAATCCCACCCACCTTGGCCCGGGCATCGTATATGGCTACCCCAATGCATGATCCGAGGGCATGGGTGACGACGACATCTCCCGGATTCGACGAGAGCTTCATGTCACCAACACCAACAACGTGTCGCATGATCGTCCTCTTTACGGTCACAGGGACTCGCGTCTCGAAGAGGCGCATCAACATGTGTATTCAGTGCCAGCGCCTCCGGGGCCAGCCGTTCGCGAGGCGAGGCCTGCATGGATAGCGACCGTTGGCCGCAGTCTCTCCTTGGTCCATTTGTCGGCCAGGAAAGTCGATTTCTTGTCCGGAAAAGTCTCCAAGTGGCGAACCGAGTAGGTTCAGGGGCGTAGCGACCAGAAGTTACACGATTCCAGCCAGCGGAAACTATGCGGAGAAGCGCAATTCAACCTGATGCCCGCAGGAAGCAAACAGATCCTACAGTTTGAAGGAGAATCGAACGAAGACTGAACTGAAGAGAACTAGGCTGGTCTGTCTATATATGCCCCACCAGGGTACGCAGAGATCTGCATCGTAGCTACGCAGGAGGAGTCCATCGATGCCGCTGAAACTCATGACCGTGGATGACAGCCGCACAATTCGCCGCATTGTAACGACCTATGCCAAAGACTTGGCTCCGGACGTCCAGGTGGTCGAAGCGGAGAACGGGCAGGAATGCCTCGACAAATGCAACGAGAGTCTTCCGGACATCATCATCCTAGACGTCAACATGCCGGTCATGACGGGTGAGGAGTGCCTGAAGCACCTGCGTGACAAAGAGGAGACCAAGGGCATTGCGGTGGTGATGCTGACAACGGAGTCGGAGAAGCAGCTTGTCGTGCGCTTGCTCCAGCTAGGTGTTCAGCAGTTCATCATCAAGCCCTTCGAGAAGCAAGAATTCGTGACGAAGGTCGGAGGCGTTGTGGCCAAGATGGCCAAGAAGGCTCAGGGCGAAGAAGGCTGTGTGGCCACCCCCGAGGGCAAGTATGTCCTCGTGGTGGAGGACAAGGAGAACATCGCGCGCACGATCCAGTCCGCGGCAGAGGGAACGCACGCGGTGAGCCTCACGACGGATTCGGCGCAGGCACTGGCACACTTCAAGACGAATGCTCCCGACCTGGTCCTCGTCAACATGGCGATGGAGAATCTGAACGGGTTCGAGCTTCTAGTGCAGATGCGCAAGATTCCCGATCGACAGGATGTGCGCTACGTCGGGATGTGCCTGAAGACGGCCAAGGAGGTCATCGCGCGCGCTCGGGGCACCGGATACATCGATATCCTGCTCAAGCCGTTCACGCCGGATGACGTGAAGAATGTTCTCACTGCGAAGGCCAGTAACGAGGTCAAGGTCGAGAACGAGGGCGAGGTGGCGGTGATTCGGTGTGAGGGGACCTCGTTTGGTGCGCTCATTCAAATG
This sequence comes from uncultured bacterium, assembly GCA_964654025.1. GTDB lineage: Bacteria > Eisenbacteria > RBG-16-71-46 > CAIMUX01 > WJJG01 > CAYQJL01. The sequence goes on along the minus strand of CAZZIF010000143.1, from coordinate 1,891 downwards.
ATACTGAAGGCAATCGAAAGTGCTGCGGAAGACGGCTACATGAAGGTCTGCATTGACTTGAGTGGTTTGGCCGAGAACCTACTAGACGATGTGTCTCTGTGGAGCGGCATCGCGGAGAAGACGAGCGAACTCGGCGTGACGGCAGCCTACATTTCACCTTCCACCCAGGTCATCGACAAACTCAAAGGGGTCGTGGATACCCAGAACCTCGAGGTCTTCACCGATCCGAGCGATGCCCTGGGCAAACTCGCCGCCTAAACCGGACGAGAAAGATTCACTGCGCCTCGAGACGAACCAAAACTCACGGGCCTGGTCGGGGTGAGCCCTCGGCGCAGGCCTGATCGCGGTGCGACAGGGTGAGCCCTCCGCGTCAGTCCTG
>CAZZIF010000143.1:0-1412 GCA_964654025.1 uncultured bacterium | reverse complement strand
CCTGATCGCGGTGCGACAGGGTGAGCCCTCCGCGTCAGTCCTGGTCGGAGAAGGTCGGGGCAAGCTTGGCCGGGCAAGACTAATCGCCGAGGTCCGGGCTTGCCAAGGGCATGCCAGGAGTTCGCCAAGGGCACCCCAGGAACTCGCCAAGGGTCTGCCAGGAGTTCGCCAAGGGCATGCCAGGACCTCACCAAGGGTCTGCCAGGAGTTCGCCACGGGCGTGCCAGGAACTCGCCAAGGGCATTGCAGAGCTAGCCGGATCCCTCCATCTCAATACTCCAGTGATGCCGCCAGCAGTTTCCATCTCATCATATCACCGAGCGGGGCGCCTTCTCCTTCCACTCGCTCCCACTTCCGCGCATCGCCAAATACGGTTCCTCCCAGAGGTCTGAGAAGCGAATCGGCGGACGAGGGAGGTGGTGGACGAGGGCGGTGGCGGATGAGGGAGGTGGTGGACCAGCGAGTCGGCGGACCAGGGAACGTGTGAACCACGGAACTCGATCGCGTGCTTTCGGGGTTTGGGTTGACATCCTCCGAGGGCGGACCCGACAATGGCTGCGCTGTACACAGGTTGAGAGAAGGATCGAGAAGGAAGCCCGGGCCAAGCAGGGACGCACCAAAGGTGCGATGGCAAACACGTGCCAAGAATGCTTGCCTAGGAATACTTGTCGAGGACCCTCGCCGAGGAGTCTTGTCGAGGAGTCTTGTCGAGGACCCTCGCCGAGGAAGCTTGTCGAGGAAGATGTCGAACGAACACAGAAAGCATCGAGCATCCGCATGGAGTCGGTAAGAGAGTCGGAATAGCGGGTCCCATGGGCGATTCAAGACGAAGCGATATTCGGCCCCGAAGTCCAGAGTTCGGGTGGGATGACAAACGCGGCTGCTACAAGGGCGAGACGGCCGTGCGCATTCGCTATGCCGAGACCGATCGCATGGGGATCGCCTACAACGCGCACTACCTGACTTGGTTCGAGATCGGGCGCACCGAGTTCATGCGCAGCGCAGGGTTTCCTTACCGGGAGATGGAGGAACGGGGGATCAATCTGCCCTTGGTTGAAACCGCCTTTCGGTTGCGGGCATCCGTTAGCTACGACGACGTCCTCATCACCCAGACCTGGATTCATGAGGTTCGGTCTCGAACCGTCGCCTTTGCCTACGAGATTCTCCATGGCGGCCGTGTAGTCGCCGAGGGCCACACGAAGCATGCTTTCGTCAGGGCCGCCGACGGGAAGAGCACCGTATGCCCTACGTGGCTGCGGCCGAAGCTCGACGAGCTGACCAGCTGAGCGCTTCTGGCCTGCGCCGCTGAGCGCACCCCGCACAGGTTCGTCGATGTCTTCCCGCGTTGCCTTGCGTTGCGAGCGTCGGTTTTGTCTCTGCCCCGGTTTCCGGCCTCAGCCCAGCCCCGCCCC
>CAZZIF010000142.1:0-9933 GCA_964654025.1 uncultured bacterium | reverse complement strand
GTCCCATTCCAGGAAGCGCTGACCATGTTCTATGACGAGGAAGCACTCCTGCTTCATGACCGTGCGCACTCTCATGAGGAGAAGCGTTCTCTTCTGCTGGGAATGAGCGGAAGGCCCCATCTTCTTGTTGTCTGTCACTGCGAGCGACACGGCCAGAAGATTCGAATCATTTCGGCGCGGTCGGCCACGCGTAAGGAGTGTAGGCAGTGCCACCAAAGGTGGAAGAGATGAAGAAGGAATACGACTTCTCAAAGGCAAAGAAGAACCCGTACGCGGCACGGCTCAAGAAGCAAGTCACGATCCGCCTCGATCTGGAGACCATTGACTACTTCAAGGGCTTGGCCGATGAGACAGGGATTCCCTATCAGACACTGATAAACCTGTATCTGAGGGAATGCGCCACCACTGGTCGGAAGCTCTCAATGCACTGGGGCGGACAGGGCCAGCGGAAGCGCGCGTAGCGGACGTAAGTCATGTAGAGCGACAGGGGGCAGGTCTTCAATCAGCTTGATTCCATTTGACGAGCGAGCCGGCGATCATGGCCATGATCTGCAGGCCAAAGGACGCGCCACGACAGTACGGCAAGAATGAATGAACGGCCACAGAACCCTACATGCACCGGACGTCTGGTCCCGTCACGCCCCTGGCAGCCCCCGCCCCAACCCTGCCCTTCCGGCCAGGGTCGTGCCGGGATCAGCCGCCCGTGATTCTACCGTAGCCCACTAAATCGAGATAGAGACGTGAACGATCAACGACGGGTTGTCGGATTCGACATAGCGCGCGCCCTGGCCGTGATCGGCATGGTGGTGGTCAACTTCAAGATCGTGATGGGTGCGGAATCCGCCGGACCCGACTGGCTGGTGTGGGTCGTGGGCCTGCTGGATGGGCGGGCCGCCGCGACCTTCGTGGTTCTGGCGGGTGTTGGCATCTCGCTGATGTCGCTCCGTTCGCGGCAGACGGGCGACAGAGCAGCGGTGGCCGGCGATCGGGGGATACTGCTGCGCAGGGCCGCCTTCCTCTTCGTAGTTGGGTTGGCCTACACGCCGATCTGGCCGGCTGACATCCTGCATTTCTATGGTGTGTACATCGCGGTGGCGGCGCTGTTTCTAACAGCTTCCATGCGGCGCCTCTTGGGCGGAGCGACGGCTCTCGTGCTCCTCTTCATGGCCCTTCTTCTGCCGTTGAATTACGAGGCCGGTTGGGATTGGGACACGTTGAGCTACCAGGGCTTCTGGACACCGCTTGGAATGATCCGGCACCTGTTCTTCAACGGATTCCATCCCGTCGTGCCGTGGCTGGCGTTCATGCTCCTCGGAATGGCCCTCGGCCGACTCGACCTCACGGATGCGAAGATACGCGCGCGCGTCCTGCGTTGGAGTGTCTCGGCAGCGGCCTTTGCGGAGACGGCGAGTTGGGGTCTCAGAAGACTCGTCGGTGCCGCTGTACTCTCGCGCCAAGACGAGGCGGACCTCTTGGCTGTGTTTGGCACAGATCCGATGCCACCAGTCGTCCTATACATGGTGGCTGCTGGGGGCGTAGCGGTGACCGCGGTAGTCCTATGCGTTTGGCTGGGTACGCAGTACCGGAACTCAGCGTGGATCCGGCCGCTTGTCGCCACAGGTCAGCTCGCACTGACTCTGTACGTCGCTCACGTCGTGATAGGAATGGGAGTACTGGAGGCGGCGAGTCGACTCGAGAATCAGTCTCTGTCTTTCGCTATCATGGCCGCGGTGGCATTCTGCATACTGGGTGTCGCCTTTTCCACCATGTGGACTCGTCGATTCCGGCGTGGTCCGCTGGAATGGGTCATGCGCCTCGTGACGAACCCGAGGAGGAATTCGCGGTGATCGGTGGACAGGCTACATAACAACAGTATGCACCGGACGGCGCTGCGCGCCGCAGCTGATGCTGAGCGTTATCTTGAGAAAACCGAGATGCGCCGCACCCAAAGCCGGGACTTCTGCCGGGGGACAACTGAATACTTGACCCCACGTGCATGATTACGCGTCACGCGTTACGCGAGGTGCGTAATATGGCTAACCCGTTCAAATACGGTGGTGTCGTCGGCAAGGGCGCGTTCTGCAACCGCAAGCAGGAGGTCACCTCGGCAGCCGCAAGCATCTCACCCGAAAGATGGTGCTCGACCAGGAGTGACCGTTGTACCGTGCAGGAACCCACTACCCTCTCGGTCCCATTGCCCTTGAGCATTGGATGCCCTTCATTCGGACTCGATTCAACCGGGCAGGGAAAGAGATTGGTGATGAACTGATCCAGAGCATCTTCGAGCAAACAGAGGGACATCCCTTCTGCACGCAGCATTTGTGCCACGTGCTTTGGGAGCTGTGCGGTCGGGACCAGAAGGCAACCAAACAAATGCTGGGGAAGGCCATTGATCTGCTCCTGGACCGTGAGAGCTACGCGTACACGTCGTTGTGGGAGTCCTTCGGTATCAACCAGCGCCGCTTTCTAAGGGGCCTTGCTCACGAACCAAGAGCAACAAAGGTCTACGCCGCCGACTTCATTCGCCGCCACGGTCTCCGTTCTCCCTCGAACGCCCATCGTGTTGTCGACAGCCTGATGGAACGGGACGTGATTGACAGAGACAATGGATCCTTCCTCATCAGTGATCGGTTTCTACGGCTATGGATTCGTAGAGCGGCGCCACCATATGGCCATCAAACCTAAGGAGGATAGATAACCCTACATGCACCGGATGTCTGATCCTGTCACGGCTCTGGCCCAAGGGCTGGCAGCACCTGACACGGCTCCGCAGGGCCAAACCCGCGCTAGGCCCAACCACCGGTGATGTTCTCGTTATCGGTCGAAGACCCCACCGGACGTGCCCGCCCAAGAAAAACTGATGCCTTGACAGGAATGACTACGAACGGTAGTCTACCCACTACAGTACGTAGTGTGGCAGTGGGCCCCTTCTCTGGACCGGACATGCCCAAGCGTCGGCTCATAACTTCCTCGATTGATAGGCTTTTCCCCAATAGAGCATTGCTCGAAGTGCTCAGCCTTCTCCTGGTTCACCCGACCGAAGATTTCTACCAATCGGAAATCGTCCGCCGCAGCGGACACACGCTGCTCCAGGTTCAGCGCGCACTACGACGCATCGAGGATGCGGGCCTCGCCCATGCCACCCGTCGGGGCAATCGAGTCTACTACACCGCCAACCAGGCTCACCCAGTCTATGAGGACTTGAAGGGTCTCGTGCTGAAGACGGTGGCCTTCGGGGACGCGTTGCGCGACGGTCTCGAGCCCATGCGGGAGAAGATCCTGATGGCTTGCATTTTCGGCTCGGTGGCATCGGGAAGCGAAGGACCCGCGAGCGACGTTGATCTACTCGTTGTGGGGGACGTTTCATCTCGGAAGCTGGCAGGCGTCATTGGGCCCCTTGCTCGCAGATTGAACCGGGAGGTAAACCAACTGGTCTACACGCCGCAGGAATTCAGGAAGCGCATTGCTGAAGGGGACCGTTTTGTCTCCGACCTGCTCGCGGGTCAATTGCTCTGGCTCATAGGTGATCGTGATGTCCTTGCAGGAATGGTTGAGTAAAGGCCGGGTCCGCGCTCAGAAGACCTCCGTAAAGGAGATACGAGGTCTGATACGGGTAGGCAACCGAGATCTTGCCGATGCGCGCATAGACTTGATATCGCCCGATCGGCGGTTCGCGACAGCCTACGGCGCAGCTTTGCAGCTCGCCACGATTGTCGTCCGGGCCTCCGGCTATCGCACGGCTGGGGTGGGACATCATTGGATTACCTTCCAGCTCTTGCTCGAGTTGCTGGGCAAGGAGGAGCAAGAACGCGTTGACTATTTCGATAGCTGCCGCCAGAAGCGCAATGTCACAGACTACGATGATGCCGGCCTGGTCTCGCAGTCGCAGGTCGATGAGCTGATATCCGAGGTCGCAGCCTTCCGCACCGTGGTTCTCCGATGGCTGCGGGCTCATCACCCAGAATTAGTCGATTCGACAGATGGACTGCTGTAGTCTCAAGGGGATGGAGAAGATGAAAGCGATAACAATCTGCTACAGCGGATGGATCTGTCCTGTCACGGGTCCTGTAGGGCAGGCTCCGCGCCAGGCCAGCCCAGCGCTGAGCAGTGCGTTCGGCGTTAAGAACGAAAACCACAGACGGAAGTCGTGGGCCCCGCACGCTCTGACAGCACGGCCGGACAGGGAATGCTCCGATGAAGTGGAAGCCCTTAGATGAAGTGACCGCTGCAAGGATCCGTAGAGCCGCACGGGAAGGACGAATATGGATCGAGCCACAGGAGAAGGTCGACGAGTATCGACATCAAGTCGACGCAATCCTGCGAGACATTGGCTCCTCCGAAGCCCTCGTTACCGATGAAAGCTGCTTCTCGGACTTTCTCCTTGGGGACAACGACTTCCACCGGCTGAGTCAGCGATACGGATTCGTGGTGAGGGAACATGACCGCGTATCGGCCGTTGCAGAGCGACTGGCGAATCCTCGGTGCTGCTGGCATTGATCGAGCATGCCGACATAGGATTTGCGGGTCGCATCACTGTCATTGGGCGAGATAGCGTGCGCCAACGAATGCTTCCTGGAGCAGATGAGACAACGCCAGACAACTGACAGTTGTACTGGCTCGGTTTCGCGAAGGGTGCGCCTGGAGTCCTGGTGCCGTCTCGCGAAACGCGAAGGCGAACCATAAGAACGCCGAACTACATGCAGCGGATGTCGCTTCACGGCACCGCTGATGTTCACGATGGGTTTCGGACGACAGGACGCGGCGACTTCATCGCGAATGGGGAGTTCCCGGAGGCCTCGCAGGGTCCAAGCGTGATCGCATCCCCCACCTCCGGCAGCTCGCCCGAAACCAGCAGGATGTCGCCCAACTCGCCGGTGGCGAGCGACTCGTCGGCCGCGCTCTCACCCTCCACGACATCGTCGCTCGTCCGAGGATCGCCGCGGCTTCGTCTCCATCCAGTGCGGCGGGGTTGCTGCACTCGAAGAGCAAGTCCGGGACCTACTGACGATCGCGATTGGCAACCCGGGAACCTTCAGCTCAAGGTCCCCGACTCCTCGGCATCGCGCGCCACGACTACTTCGTCGCCGGTTGTCCTACTTCCCCTCGCTCACGCTCTTGACGTCGCTCTTGGCCTTGGCGGCCTCTTCGGGCGTGGGGGCGGCGAGGGCCCTCTCCACCGTACCCACGAGGGCCTCGTGGTCGGGACCGGTGCGCGAACCGAAGCGGCCCACCAGGCGGCCGTCGCGGCTCACGACGAACTTCGTGAAGTTCCACCCGATGTCACCGCCGTAGTCCGGGTGGAGCTGCTTCGAGGTCAGGTGCTGGTAGAGCGGATGCATGTCGGCGCCCTTGACCGAGATCTTCTCGAACATCGGGAAGGTCACGCCGAAGTTGGCCTCGCAGAACGCGGCGATCTGCTCGTTGGTGCCCGGCTCTTGATTGAGGAAGTTGTTGGCGGGAAAGCCCAGCACCTGGAATCCCTGATCCTGGTACGTCTCGTAGAGCGCCTGAAGGCCCTTGTACTGATTGGTGAAGCCGCACTTGCTGGCGACGTTGACGATCAGCAGCACCTCGCCCTCGTATTCTTTGAGCGTGGTCTCGGTACCGTCGATCTTGTTGACCGGGATCTCATAGAGGAACATCGGCGCATCGATGGCGCCGTCGCCCCGCTGGCCGGAAGCTTGCCCCAAGCCCAAGAGGGCAGCGATCGTAGACAGGACCATCATCGTGACCCCCAGCTTCATGGGTAGCGTCTCCTTACATTTGGTGGAAATGGCCCGCGCCGACCGGCCCGCGCCAACGACTGGCTCACGCTGCGGCTGCGCCGAAGCCTCGCTCGATGCCTCGCTCGATGCCTCGCTCGATGCCTCGCTCGATGCCTCGCATCCTACGATATCAGGTACAGGGTCCCGCTTCGAGCGGTTCCCGGCTCCTGACGCCGCCGTCCCTAATGGCATCGGCAGCGACGGTGCCATTCATGATGCCGCCGGCCCTGGCGCCGGTCTGGATGCCGCTTACCTCGGCGCCGGGGAGGATGCCGCCCGCCCCGGCAGGCGCGGCCACCTACCTCACGTACTGAATGGGCCGGGTCACGGCTCCGGTGTCCGTCTCGAGCCGCAGATAGTAGGTCCCCGCGGGCAGGCGCCGCCCTCCACGGTCGCGGCCGTCCCAGTTGACCTGATGCGCGCCGGGTGAACCTGCGGCCTCCCGCAGAAGCACGCGGATCTCACGGCCCGCGCAATCGTACAGCGACAGACGCACCGGCTGCCGCCCCGTGAGTTCATACTGGATGTGCGCCACCGAGGTGACCGGGTTCGGCCCGGATGAGAGCCGCAGCCCCGTGGTCAGATCCGCGGTCAGATCCCTGGTCAGATCCCTGATCAGATCCGCGCTCGGACCTACGATCGGCCCTTCGTCCACCCCCGAGAGGTCCGCGTAGCGCAGGAGCGTGGTGTGCCCGCCGCAGGCCCACACGATGTCGGCGGTCTGGGCGGCCAGGTCGGAGACGCCGTGGCGGGGCCACTCGCCCTCCCACTCGAGCGTCCAACTGTCTCCGCCGTCGAGCGTATGGTAGATGAAGCCGCGTCCATCCTCGGGGTAGGAGCCGCCGTAGTGATTGCGGGCGAGAAGATAGCCGTTCGCCTTGCTCAGCATCACCAGGCCATCGACATAGGTGTGGTTGACCTGACTGGCGAGTTCCCAGGTCTCACCGCCGTCGGCCGTGCGCTGCACTCGCCCGCCCACGCCGGCCACCCAGCCGTGCAAGGGATCGGCGAAGGAGCCGGCGGTCACATGGTCGTTGACCGCCATCGTCTGCGTCGTCCAGGTGGCGCCGCCGTTGGTCGTGTGGCGCATGAAGCCGCTGCTCGAGCCATAGCCCCCCGCAGCCCAGCCAGTGTTCTCGTCCACGAAGCGGACGATCTGGCAATACAGGCTCGTGCCCAAGGACTGCGCGGACCAGGTGACCCCGCCATCGGTCGTGCGGCGCAGCGTGCCGTTTGAGCCGTGCGCCCAGCCCAGATCCGCGGTCACGAAGTGGATCCCCTCGATCCAGTTGCCCGTGCCGAGGTAATGCCGGCTCCAGGTGGCGCCGCCGTCGGTGGTCCGCCATACCGAAGCGCCCTGGCCTCCCCAGAGCATCCAGCCGGCATCGGGCGTTGCGAAGGCGACCTGGTTGCCGCCGGGCGCGCCGGGCACTCTCTGCCATGACCCGCCGCCGTTGGTCGTGCGCAGCGTGTAGCCGGCGCCGCCGCCGTAGGGGCCGTAGACGAGCCAGCCGGTCTGCTCATCGGCCCAGCAGATCGAGTTCCACAGCGGCTCGATGTGCGCCCAGTCCCACTCGTCAAAGGGCGATTGGCCATGGAGGATCTGGCTCCACCAGGATCCGCACCAGATCTCATCGCCCACGAACTGGATCGCGTGGGTGTAGTTGTTGACCTGCGTGGCGTAGCGCTCCCAGGTCACGCCCGAGTCCTCGCTGACGATGACGTCGAGCCGGTCGGCGGTGAAGATATCGACCGAGGCGATCGCGATCCGGTAGGCGTCCGTGTCGCCCTCCTGAGCGTCCAGGCAGTAGTTGTAAGGGAAGTTCGTATAGTACTGAATGCTCCAGGTTCCGCCGCCGTCGGTGGTATGCAGGACCGCACCCAGGGGCGAGGCGTAGAGCCCGCTCGTGACCGCCCAACCGATGTCGGGGGTCACCATCTCGAGAGCGGCGACCTTGTCGAGCGCTGGGTTCACCGCCTGGCGCGTCCAGGTCAGACCGCCGTCTTCGGTGTGATGGATGTGCGGATCGAGCGATGAGTCCGCGCCACAGATCCAGCCGCGGAGCGAGTCGGTGAACCACACGTCTTCGACCGAATAGCAGTTCGTGCCGAAGGACAGGTTCTCCCACGTGCTGCCCCCATCGGCGGTGTACAGCACCAGGTAGCTGCTGCCGTCGCCCGAGCCGCCGACGGCCCAACCTTCGAGCGCGTCGAGGAAGTGCACGCTCGCCAGGTCCCGCGTGGTGCCGGAGGGCTGGAGCGTCCAGGAGTCTCCTCCGTCGGTGGTGGCGAGGATCAACCCGCCGTCACCGGCCACCCATCCGTGGTTCTGATCGATGAAGTGCACGGCATTGAGTTCGAAGGACTCTGACCCTGGGAAGGGCAGGTGTTCCCAGGTCTGGCCGTCCGCCGTTCGCAGAATCGTGCTGATGACGAGCCCTCCGCCGGCATCGGAGCCGACGGCCCAGCCGTGATCACCATCGGGCAGCATGGAGATGCCGTTGATGCTGACCGAGGGGGATTGCGTGATGGTGTCCCAGTCTTCGGCGGAAGCCGGGGGCGCGAGCGAGGCTGCCAGGGTGACCAAGATGATCGAGGTGAAGATCAAGAGACATGGCGCGAAACGGTGCGGGAACAAGCGGTGCGGTGGAAACAAACGGTGCGGTGGGAGCATGATGAAGCCCTCCTTCTGGGGGCGATTCTACCAGAAAGACCACCGCTCGGTGACCACCACGTAGATCCCGAGTCCCAGATTGGTCACGGCGTGGGCCAGGACGATGGTGAAGAGATCCCGGCGCCAGACCAGGAGGCCGCCGTAGACGAGGCCCGCCAGGATACCCACCAGCCAGCGGTGATGTTCGAATCCGAAGGCGACGGCCACGATGAGAAACGGCACCAGGCGGAAGGTACCCATCGCCACTTCGCGGAAGTTGGAGTGGACGAGATAGCGCATGAGGAAGCTGCGCCAGAAGAGCTCTTCCATGATGGGCACCACCACACTCGCCCCCAGAATCCGCACGCCGATCACCATCGCGACCGGGACGCCGGCTTCGGCATAAAGATAGGGATGGAATCCCTTCGGTGTCGTGAAGAGCAGCGGCTCGAGGAGCTTCTCCGGCGCCACCCAGATGACGAGGACCACGAGACCGGCCACCACGCCCAGCAGCCAGTTGACCGGATCGAAGCGCACCCGCAGCTCCGGGAAGCGGCCGCGGAAGGCGAGCAGCAGCGTCCCAACGAGCAGTGTCTTGAGGGCGTACCACAGGGCGGGGCTCCCGGGCAGCGAGGCGCCCGCATAGGTCAGCACCATGAAGAGGGTGAAGGGAGCGACGTAGGGGAACCAGGCGGCCTGGGTGAGCTGGCGAAGGGAACTCATGATTGTGGTGAGACCTTTCTGTTGCCGCCGGGGCCACCCTTGTGGCCATCGTCCGGTTGGTGTGAAGTGCTTATTCACTACGGTCACGCCAGATAGGGTCGCATTGCTTGCTTATACGGCGCCACGAAGCGCCCGTCAAGCCGAGCTTGAGGGCGTGCGGGTATTCTCGAGCGGGTGTTCTCGTGTGGGCGTTCTGGCGCGAGATCCTGGGTGTCCCATCTCCTATCCAATCTCCTATCCATATATAGAGAAGCCACTTAGCGAAGGGTGTCAGAATGCGCTACAGATCACACGCCGTCCTTCGAGGTTGCATCGTCTTCAAATGCAAATGTTTACACATAAATACCAAGCATAGAACCGTGTTTCTCTTTCAGTTGTCCGGGTAGGCTTACACTGTAATTTCACCACCCTGGTGGCCATTTCAGCTGGAGCCATGTCTCGGGGCAAGCGCTTGCCAGCGGATCCACCCAATGATCCCTGTTTGACAAAGCTATTGTATCTTCGCCGCTTACGTCCTGCCTTGGTTGTGGCGATGATCCTTGTCGGACGCTGGGACCCCATGTCGGATGAATCGCCCCGTAGGGGTGTTCCGGAGCCACATAGGGTTTGTTTACGTCGAACACGTTTACACTTCATCCATCACTTCAATTAGAAGCGATCTCGTAAATCCTTCTAATTCAATTGACTCGCCGAACTCGCCTCTCCTGGAGCGTTGCTTGTAAACATCTCGCCATCTCGTTGGGAGATCCATTCGACCCATCTGGTCGGCTGGCACCCGGATGAGTCGATTGT
>CAZZIF010000141.1:0-9998 GCA_964654025.1 uncultured bacterium | reverse complement strand
GAGGCTCCCGCGATTGTTGTGTCCTGATTCGGCTTGGGCTACCATGGCGAACCGTTCCCAGTGCACAAGAGAGATGGCTAGGCTGACCGCGGCGAGTGGGACCTTCCGGTTCACCGCGGCATCCCGAGCCGTGGACAACCGGAAAGGAGATGCGCATGGCGCGGAACATGATCTTCACGTCGGAGTCGGTGGCCCGCGGACACCCCGACAAGGTTGCCGACCAGATTTCCGATGCGATCCTGGATGCGTTTCTCGAGCAGGAGCCGAGCGCTCACGTGGCGTGCGAGACGCTCGTGACGACGGGCCTGGCCCTGGTTTCGGCCGAGATCAGGGCCAAAGAGGCGTATGTCGACATCCCCCACGTGGTGCGCGACACGATCGCCCGGATCGGGTACACCGACCCGGCGATCGGCTTCGAGGCTACGACCTGTGCCGTGCTGCCGGCGATCGATGAGCAATCGCTCGACATCGGCCGTGGGGTCGAGCTGGAGGACGGCGCTCTGGGCGCCGGCGACCAGGGGATCATGTTCGGATTCGCCACCGACGAGACCGCGACCTTGATGCCCGCTCCGATCGAGTATGCCCACCGGATGATGATCCGTCTCGAGGAGGCCCGCGTCTCGGGCGATCTGGACTTCCTCTACCCGGACGGCAAGGGCCAGGTCACGGTGCGCTACGAGAACGACCGGCCGGTCGCGATCGAGGCGGTCGTGCTTTCGGCGCACCACAAGGACGTGGGGATTCTCAAGGTCCGCGAGGGGTTGCTGGAGGAGGTGATCAAGAAGTCGCTTCCGCCCGAACTGGTCGACTATCAGCGCATCGCTGGTCAAGTCCACATCAATCCTACCGGTGCCTTCGTCAGCGGGGGGCCGCAGGCCGACACCGGGCTCACCGGGCGCAAGCTGATCGTCGACACCTACGGCGGCATGGCTCCACACGGTGGGGGCGCGTTCTCGGGCAAGGATCCCACCAAGGTGGACCGCTCGGCGACCTACGCCGCTCGCTGGGTGGCCAAGAACGTGGTGGCCGCCGGCCTCGCTCAGAGGTGTCTGCTCCAGGTCGGCTACGCGATCGGCGTCTCGGAGCCGGTGAGCATCGCGGTCGATACCTTTGGCACCGGCCAGCTGCCGGACACCGAGATCGAGAAGCGCATTCGCAAGGTGTTCGATCTCACCCCGCACGGGATCCTGACGGCGCTCGATCTCAGGCGGCCCATCTACGAGAAGACCGCCTACTTCGGCCACCTGGGACGCGAGCTGCCCGAGTTCACCTGGGAGCGCGCCGACCGCGCCGAGGAGCTGAAGCAGGGCTAGACCCAGAAGACGGCGCCGTGCCGATTGCCGCGCTGCTCACGGCGCCGTTCGCTGCGCCGGCTGCCGCGACTGCGGGCCGTCACGCCGGTTGCCGCGCCCGCAGGCTGCGCCGGCAGGCAGTGGTTGCGGCGATCGGCGAGGACGCCTAGGATGAGCCCGGCCCATCCCGAGGGGCCGACGCTGACGAAGATCCGATCCGAAGACTGGCAGGGTCGCCCCGCCTCTGGGAGCTGGGAGGGCGCGCGGCCTTTGCCGCAGCATACCATTGGGTCTGTGGAGGTCGTATGGCGCGCGCGAAGCGCAAACCTCCCCGGCGTTGGGTGCTCGGTCTCCTCTTGCTGACGGTGAGTCTGCTGACCGCGCTGAGCTTGACGGGACCGGGTTGGGGCAGCATGACGGGTCCCTTCGGCTGGGTGTGGGTTGCCTTCTGGGTGCAGTGGCTCGGAGTACCGGGCCTGGCGCTCTTCGTTGTCGTGGGCGTTCTGTGGGGGCTGGCGCTCTTGGCGCGGCTTCCCCGCGGGATTTTCTGGGGGCAGCTCATCTTCGCCGGACCGTTCGTCATCCTGTGGGATGCCTTCTCACAGGGCTTCCATCCACCACGGGAAGGCGGCGACCTGCACGGCGAGATCGCCACCGTGGTTCACTTTGCCGTCCGCGACTTTTTTGGCCCCGGCGCTGCGATGCAGCATGGCCTTGCCCTGGGCGCGCTGGCGATGGCGGCAACCGTCTTTCTCTTTCGCTACGGTCTGCCCGCCTCGGTCGGGGAGGGTCTGACGCGCGCATCGGGTGTGGTGGCGCGTTTCGTCTCTGGTGGTCTGAACCTCGTCGGCCACGGGCTCGGAGCCATCGGCCGCGGCCTCTGGCGCGGGGCGATGCGTCCCGCCGGTCTCGTGGTGGCGGCAGGGGCGACCCGTGTGGCTACGGGGGTCGCCGAGGGGGTGCGGGGACTGTGGCTGCGCCCGCGCGAGGAAGCCCGCGAGGCCGAGCTGGATTCGGCCGCGCGGCGGATGATGAACGAGGAGCGCGCCGGCGGACCTCTGATCGGACCCGACGCCGAGCCGGAGCTGGCCGTGAGCGCGACCGACTTGCGGGAGCAGCAGGCATCGGCGCCCGAGGAAGCCCTTCCGGTCCGAGAGACGCGAGGCGCTTCGGCAGCGGAGCCGCCGTACCGTCCGAAGCGAAAGGGGCCGGCACCGGAGGTGCCGCGTGGGGCGCGTCCCGTTGCCCCTCTCAATCTTCTGCGGGATCGTGACGAGGGCGGCAGCGAGGTCTCGCGCGATGAGGTCGCGGCCAACGCGCAGCTTCTCAAGGACACGCTGGCCAGCTTCGGGATCGCCGGCGAGGTGAGCGAGGTCCATCCCGGTCCGGTCATCACGCGATACGAGTTCACCCCCGGGGTGGGTGTCACCATCAGCCAGATCACCAGCCGCCAGACCGACCTCGCCCTGGCCATGCGGGCGCCGCGCGTGCGGATGCTGGCGCCGATCCCCGGCAAGGCCGCCGTGGGGGTGGAGATCCCGAATCGTGAACCCGCCCTGATCGGGTTCAAATCGGTGGCGGGCCGCAAGGCCTTCTTCGAGCTGCGCGGCGAGCTCGGTCTCGCATTGGGCAAAGATGTCGCCGGACGGCCCTTCTACACCGCCCTCGAGAAGATGCCGCACCTGCTCGTGGCCGGCACCACCGGGTCGGGGAAGAGCGTATGCATGAACACGCTCATCGTCTCGATGCTGATGCGCAACACGCCCGACCGGCTCCGTTTGCTCCTGATCGATCCGAAGATGCTCGAGTTCACCGGGTACAACGGCATCCCACACCTGTTGCAACCGGTCGTGACCGACGCGAAGGAGGCCGCCAAGGCCCTTCGCTGGCTCACGCGGGAGATGGAGCGCCGGTACCGCATCCTGGCCGGCGTGGGGGTGCGCAACATTGCCGGTTATCACCAGAAGCAGGCGGAGGGCGGAGAGCATGTGCCGGAGGCGCCGATGCCCTACATCGTCGTCCTGGTCGATGAGCTCGCCGATCTGATGCTCTCGAACGCCTCCGAAGTGGAGGTGCCGATCGCACGGCTCGCGCAGATGGCCCGCGCGGTCGGCATCCACCTGGTGCTGGCGACGCAACGGCCCTCGGTGGATGTCATCACCGGGGTCATCAAAGCGAACTTCCCGGCGCGCATCGCCTTCCAGGTCGCCACGCGGACCGACTCGCGCACCATCCTGGACATGAACGGCGCCGAGTCGCTGCTCGGCCGCGGTGACATGCTCTTCATCCCGCCGGGCAAAGCCGAGGCGCATCGCATCCACGGCGCCTTCATCAGCGACGAGGAGACCGAACAGATCGTGGCCTACCTTCAGCAGTTCCCGACCCCGGAATCGCTGATCGAGACGGAACAGGAAGGCGGCCTGATGGGTGATGAAGAGGAGCAGGACGATCCCCTCTACAGCGAGGCGCTCAAGATCGTGGTCAGCAGCGGCCAGGGATCGACCTCGATGTTGCAGCGCAAGCTGCGCGTCGGCTACACCCGCGCCGGCCGACTGATGGACATGCTGGAGCGTTCGGGCGTGGTCGGCCCCCCCGACGGTAGCCGCGCACGGGAGGTGCTGTACCGTCCGGACCAGTTACCCGAACTCCTGGGATCGGAGGCAGCCGTATCTTCGTGACCCCGCACTCAACGAACGGGCGCCCACGATCGGGCACGATGTGCCCTGGGGGGCGGATGCGACGCGCGAACTCGTCTCTACTGGGGGCACAGCCACGTGCGGCCGTAGGGCTACGCACGAGGGCACAGTCACGTGCGGCGACACATCTTCGCGCGGGGGCACCGCCACGTGCGGCGGCACAGCCACGTGCGGCGACACATCTTCGCGCGACCGCGCTGCCATGGGTGGCCGCACTGATGTTCGTGGCGGTATCGCACCTGATCTGTGGTGTGGCGTCGGCCTCGCCACCCGACCGCGTGCCGGCGCAGCCGATCGTGGAACGATTGCTGAACCGCCTGGGAGGGGCCGCCGGATTCGAGGCGCGGTTCGTCCAAACCAACCGCTGGGCGGCCTTTGACGAGGCCGACACCGCCCGGGGGACCTTGACGGTAGCTCCCCCGGACCGATTCCGTTTTCAGTACGCGCAGCCGCCTGGGCACCTGGTTGGCAGCGACTCCCGCCACGTCTACACCTTCATTCCCGAGGACCGCCAAGTGCTGCGTGCCGCCGCGCAACACACGACCGGAGTCGGCGAGCTGTTCTGGGATGGGCTGGGGCAAGCCGCCGACTCCCTTGCCCGGATCGAGTTGCGACCGGATGGGGAGCGCTACGCCTGGGTGAACCTGCAGCCCCGTCCGGAGTGGGATCTCCAAGAACTCGAGGTAGCGATCGCTTTGCCCGAGGCGGTTCCGGCGGCCTACCGTTACGTGGATGAAGAGGGCAATGAAGTTCGCTTCGATCTGCACGCCTGGCGCACACTGGAGAGGGTGCCCGACGCCACGTTTCACTTCGCCGTGCCCGAGGGCTATGAGCGGCTCGATGTGGACTGAATACGCACGTATTCCGGACCGGCGGCGCGGCCGCGCCGCGCCGGTTCCGTCCGCGAGACCGAGGTAACCCCGGATGCCACCCTCCCTGCGCTGCTGCATGGTGACCCTGGGCTGTCCCAAGAATGTGGTCGACAGCGAGCGCATGCTCGCCCGGCTCGAGGCAGCCGGACACCGGCTTTGCGCCGATCCGGGAGACGCCGATGTGCTGCTCGTCAATACCTGCGCCTTCATCGAAGATGCCGTCCGGGAGTCGATCGACCAGATTCTCGAGCTGGCGCGGCTGAAGGGGGCGCCCGGCGGCGGGCCGATCCTCATCGTGGTGGGGTGCCTGGCCGAACGCTATGGCGAGGAACTGCTGCGCGAGATTCCCGAGATCGACGCGTTGCTCGGCCCCGGCGCGCTCCCGAGGCTGCCGGAGTTGGTCGCCGCGGTGGGAGACGGGCAGCGCGGCCTGGTGTGGACCGGTAGCTTCGGTCCCGAGCCCGAACGCGCCGAGCGTGTGCCGACCGGGAGTCCATGGACTGCCTACGTCAAGATTTCCGAGGGATGCAACCACCGGTGCAGCTTTTGCCTGATTCCCCGGCTGCGCGGGCCCCAGCGCAGCCGCTCGCCCGAGGCGATCGGCGCTGAGGTGGCCGAGCTGGCCGCCTCCGGTACCGAGGAGATCATCCTCGTGGCGCAGGACACGACGAGCTACGGGCGGGACCTGGCGGGCCGACCCACGCTGGCCGCGCTGCTGGACCGCCTCGAACACCTTGTGGACGGTCCCCGCTGGATCCGCGTGCTCTACACGCATCCGAGGTACTGGAACGAGGAGTTGATTCGTGCCTACGAGGCCGGCCAGCGGCTGGTTCCCTACATCGACGTCCCGATCCAGCACGCCTCCGATCGGATGCTCTCACTGATGGGCCGTGGCCATACCGGCGCCGACCTGGAGCGTCTCGTCCGTGAGCTGCGCCGGCGCATTCCGGACGTGATCCTGCGCACCACGGTCCTGGTGGGCCATCCGGGCGAGCGGGAAGAGGATGTGACGGTCTTGCTGCGGTTCCTGGAGGAATTTCCCTTTGACCGTTTGGGAGCGTTTGCCTACAGTCCCGTGGACGAAACCCGGTCAGATTCGATGGCGGATCCGGTGGGTGTGGAGGTGGCTGCCGAACGCCGGGGGCGGGTCCTGGAACTCCAGCGTAGACAGGCGGTTTTTCTTCAGCAGAGACGCAAAGGTCGCGAGTACGATCTTCTCATCGAAGGTGTCCATCGCGACCGGGGTTATGCCACTGCCCGCAGCTACGGCGAAACGCCGGAGATTGATGGTATCGTGTATTGCAAAGCGCCCGGCGCCGTGCGTTCCGGCCGCGTGGAACCCGGGGATTGGGTCCGGAGCCGGGTGATCGGCGCTGGATCCTACGACTTGGTCGCCGTCCCGGTGGACCCCGCCGTGGCGGGCGAGAGAGTCCGGTCCGGTTCATCCCGGCCGGGGGGAGGCAAGCCCTGATGATGCGTTTGGCGGATGGCCACCGAAGTCGCGGCCTCTTCGTGGGGGCGTTTTCTTTGGTGTGCGCTCTGTGGATCGGACTTGCGGCCGTCACCTGTCGCCCCGCCTGGGCCCAAGAAGAACACGCCGATCATCTGACGCTGCTCCAGACGTTGGGTGAAGAGGCGGCCCGTGAGTTTTTAGGACAGCTCGACTTCCCTCCCGGCGCCGATGTCTACCTCATTCCCGAGACTGACCATCCCGCGAACTGGTTCGTGGCCAGCATCCTCGCACGCACCCTCCGCGAGCAGGGCTATGGCGTCATTCGGCCCACCCTCGCGGAGCCGAAGAGCGCGCCGGCCGGTCGGGCGGTGGGGATGGCCTCGGGAGCGACAACCGGCGGCGAGCCGGGGCCGGGGCAAGCGCCCGGAAGCGCACCGGGTGACGCGGGCTCCCCGGGTGGTTCGGGCGAAGCTGAAGCCGGTCAGGAGGCGGGCGCCGGGGCCGAACCCGGGGTCGAATCCGGCGACGAGGCCGGCGATGAGGGAGGGGATCAAGCGGGGGATGAGACTGGGGCCGAAGCCGGGGCCGAAGCCGAAGCCGGGGATGAACCCGGTGATGAGAGTCCCTTTGCCGGCGAAGAGGACGACGAGGACGCCGGAGACGATGAGGAAGCCGGAGACGACGAGGCTGGAGAAGAGGCGGGTGAGGATGCCGGGGAGGAAGAGATCGAAGACGACGACACCGATGTCGAGCCTATCCAGCCGCGTCGGCGTCGGGGACCGGCCGCCCAGCAGCCGGCCCAGCCGGCCGCTTCCGGGCAAACGGCGGCCGAGTACGAGATGAAGCTGCCGGCGCGTGGAGAGGTCTGTACCTTTCGCGTGTTGGAGTGCGGCGTCAGTTATCCTTGGATGAAACGGACCTGGCTGATAGGTCCGCAACAGTATGGACGCTACGCGAGCATCAAGCTGCGGGGCAGCCGGATATCGCAGCCCGGCGTACGGGTGGGCAGCGTTGCCGCCAGCGACCGGATCCGCATCGATGACTTCCCCGGATGGGCACGGCCCTATCTGGAGGGAGATGGTTTTCCGTTTCCGATCGAGCAACCGCAGGGAGCGCAGCTTCGGCGTTTGGTGGAACCGGTCATCGTGGTGTCCATCGTGGCTGGGCTCGTCTACCTGTTTAATGAGAACCAGAAGTAATTGCATACGACGATCATGACGCATAGTGGTGGCAAGGGGAAATCCGCGCCGCGCGCGGCACACGGCCTCACGCTGGTGCTCGCCGTCGGGTGGCTGGTTTGCTCGGGCCTTCTGACAGGGGCCGGCTGCGGATCGGCCGCCGGACCGCTCAGCATGCCGGGCGCCCAGGGCGAGTTCGAGCGCGGCAAGACGGCCTATGAACGTGGCCGCCATCTCGAGGCGATCGAGTTGCTCGAGGCGTTCGAGCGGCGGCACCCGGGCAGTCAGTTCATCGACGACGCGCTCTACTTCCTCGGGAAGGCCCATCAAGCGAACAACGAGCAGCTCCTGGCCCGGCAGGCATTCGAGCGCATCCTGACGGCCTTTCCGCGCAGCAGCTTCAGCGAGGACGCCTACTTCGAGATTGCCCGTTCCTGGTACTTGGGTATGCGCGGTCCCGCCCTGGACCCGGAACCGGCCGAGGAGGCTGCCATCGCTTTCGCCGCCTACCTGCGCCGCTACCCGGAGGGCAAGTACGTAGACGAAGCGCGGGCGGCCATCACCGAGGTGCAGAATACCCTGGCAAAGAAGGCCTTCCTGAATGGGCGGACCTACATGCGGCTCGGGCGACCGGAGGCGGCCCGGCGCTACTTCCGCAAGTCCTACGAGCAGTGGCCTCAGGCCTCCGTGGCCGGCAAGGCGGTCGACGGTATTGCCCGCACCTACGAACGCCAAGACGACCGGGCAAGGGCAGCCGAGTTCTACGAACGTTTGGTCGAGATGCTGGCTCCGGCCCCGGACCGGTACGAAGATGGGCAGGATCTGCTCGCCCGCGCAAAGCAGAAGCTTGGCCTGGCGTCGTCGCCTTGACCCGTCCGGGGGTGAATCGTGAGACTGGGCATTCTGGGGGGTAGCTTCGACCCGCCCCACATCGGTCATCTCATCCTGGCGTCCCGCTGCGCAGCCGCCCTTGATCTCGACGAGGTACGCTTCGTGCCGGCCTACCGGCCGCCGCACAAGCGGGATCGCGTTCTCCGGCCGTTCGAACACCGCCTGGAAATGGCTCGTTTGGCCACTGCCGGAGTCCGGGGATTCACGGTCTCGACCCGGGAGCGCGACCGAGGGGGGCTCTCCTACACGGCCGATACGCTCACGGATCTCCACGCCACCGAAGACGACCTCTCGATCTGGCTGTTGCTTGGGCGGGACAGTCTTGACGACCTGCCGAACTGGCGGGATCCCGACCGGATCCTGCGTCAGTGTCGGCTGGCCGTCTACGCTCGTCCCGGCTATGGCGCCCCGGTGGAGGAGCGTCTATCCTCCCACATCGACTGGGTAGCGGGCCCACAGGTGGACGTGTCGAGTTCACAGCTGCGTGACGATCTCGCCGCCGGGCGCCCGGTGCGCTTCCTCGTGCCAGCGCCGGTGTGCGCCTACATCGAACGCCACGGCCTCTACCCCCGATCCTGAGCCCACGGGACGACCCACACAATCCCCTCCGGAGACCCGGAGGGCGCGTGCGCGCCCCGAGCGCGCGGGAGGAACATCAATGGCGAGTCCAGAGCAGGCCGGCCGGGCGCCGGATGAGCACCGCCTCTTTCTCGTCGATGGATCGGCGCTGCTTTATCGCGCGCACTTCGCCTTCCTGCGCCGGCCCCTGACGACCTCGAGCGGCCAGCACGTCGGCGCGCTCTTCGGTTTCGCCAGCACGCTGCTGGCTTTGCTGCGCGACGAGCGCGCCCGCTACGTCGGGATGGTGTTCGATCCGCCCGGTCCCACCTTCCGGCACGAGCTGTTCCCGGCGTACAAGGCCAACCGTCCTGAAATGCCGCCCGAACTCAGCGAGCAGTTCCCGCTGGCGCACCGGCTCATCCGCGCCCTGGCCTGGGAGCCCATCGTCCGCGAGGGCTATGAGGCCGACGACGTCATCGGCTCGATGGCCGCTCGCGCGACCGCAGGGGGGTGGCGGACCGTGATCGTCTCGGGGGACAAGGATTTCGGACAGCTGATCGATGAGAGGATCGTTCAATACGTTCCCTCGCGCGGCCGTGAACCGGCCCAGTGGGTGGGGCCCGAGCAGGTCCAGGAAAAGTGGGGGGTGGCGCCCACGCAGTTCATCGATTTCCTGGCGCTCACCGGTGACAGCTCGGACAATGTGCCCGGCGTCCGCGGCATCGGGCCGAAGACGGCGGCCAAGCTGCTCGGCGATTACGGGAGCCTGGAGGGGATCTACGAGCAGTTGGAGGAGGTCGCGCCGGTCGGCGTGCGGAAGAAGCTGGAGGCTGGGCACGAGGATGCGCTGCTCAGCCGCAGGCTGGTGCGGGTCCGCACCGACCTGGAGGTGACCCCGCCCGAGGCGCTCGAGGTGCCCGATCCGGCCGAGCAAACGGCGCTGCGCGACTTCTTCGCCGAAATGGAGTTCGACGCCCTGAACGAGCGACTCTTCGGGGCCGGTGGCGCTGCGACCGGGCGTGGGGCGACCTTCGGCCGGGGGCTGGCGGGCGGGC
>CAZZIF010000140.1:0-10038 GCA_964654025.1 uncultured bacterium | reverse complement strand
AGGAGCTGGTGGTTCAACTCGCGCGCTGCCACGCGATCACGCCCAGCGGCGCCATTGTCTACGTCGACGGCGACACCGGCGCCGGCCGCGCGCGGCCGGTCACCGGCCGGCGCACGCTCTCCGGTGACCTCGAGCAGACGATCCCGGTCTACGTTCGGGTCTCGGGCGAACGAGTAGCGGTGGGCCCGCCGGATGCCTCCGGCCACCCCGCCCAGCGCCTGTCGCGGTGCGAGTTGCTCTTGAGCGACGAAGAGGCCGGCGGGAGCCGCGACTGTTTGAAGATCGCCGAGCTCACCGTCGCCCAGCAACAGGTCCGCGAGTCCGAGACCTACCTGCCGCCCAGCTGCTCGATGCGGGCCACCGAGCCCCTGCGGCGCCTGGGCGAGGACACCGCGCGGGTGGCCCAGACGACCTTGGACGAGTTGATCGAGGTCCTGCGGGCCACGCCGGTCACCGGCGACATGCACCCCTGGCAGCTCTCGGCCCGTGGCCTGTTGGATGCGATCGTGGTGGGCTGGTCGGTGGGCATCGAATCCCTCGTCGGCTGGGAGGCGGCCCCGCCGGTCCAGTTCGTCGGCGGCGTGCGCGCGATGCTGCGCACCTTCGCCCTCGCGCTCGATGCGCACGCACCGGTACGCGAGACCCTGGACGGCGAGTTCCTGCAGACCGGCGGCCTGCCCGGCGAGGCCGGCGGGCTCGACGTGCACGGCGCCGTGAGCCGCTTCGTGACCACCCCCTACGCCCACGATGCGATGGGCCAACAGCTCCAGAACGGCCACCGGCTTCTCTCCCACGCGCGCGAATGCCTGCGCTTCGTAACCGGCAAGCTGGCCTCGGGGCTCGAGGGCACGATCGCCGCGCCGCGGCCGAAGGTCACCTACCGCCAGCAAGACCACTACCTGCTCGAGGTCGGGCAGATCGAGAGCAGCTTCACCGACGAGAGCCAGGTGCTCTACTTCCGGAATCTGGGTGAGCGCGAGATGCGCAGCGTGCTCTTCGTCCTGCGCAACAACGCGGCCGAGGGCGCCGACGAGCGCGACATTCGCGTGAAAGGGGGCGTCAACGACGACCGCCCCTTGTACTGTCCCGAGCTGCAACCCGATTTCAAGGAGCGCCCCGGGCGCATCTACCTGCTGATGGAGGTCGAACGCGGTAAGCGCGACCGGGTCGAGTACATCACGCTGCGATCCTCGGGTGTGGTCGACCTCAAGGAGCTTCTGCAGAACCAAGCGACCGACATTCGGTTGTACTACCTCTAGGGAGCCGAGCACGATGGGCGTCGGTGTCAAGCAACTCGAAGAGGTCTTTGCCCAGGCGGCCGGATTCGATGCGGATCCGTCCTCGCTGGACATGGACGCGCTGCAACGGAACCTGGTCGGGGTCGTCGACGACTTCAAGAACCTGCGCGGCAACGATGCGCGCCTGCGTGAGATGGACGAGACGCTCGCCGGCCTGCTGCAGGCGGCCGACTACGAGCGGCCCGGCCTGCGCACCCTGGTGGCCCACGTGCTGGCGACCCTCTTCGAGAACTACGCCAACGAGGGTCGCGGCTTTCGCAAGGCCTACGAGTTCACCCAGGAGAAGCGCGCGGTCTCGACGATCGATGGACCGTTCATCTACGAAGAGCTCGTGCCCGCCATCTTCGAGGAAACCACGCTGCACGAAGAGGATGGCTTGCGGTTCTACCTGGTCGGGGAGGTGGCTCGGTTCCTCGAGGAGAAGGACCCCGGCGGCCACTGGGGCGACAACCTGGCGCTCGAGCAGGTCAAGGAGGCGCGCCCCGACACCCTCCTGCTGGAGCTGATGCGCCGGCGCGCCCGCTATCGCGACGTGCCCAATCTGGCGCGGAAGGCCCACACACTCGAGCAGCGCCTGGCCGAGGCCGGCTTCTTCGAGGAGACCGCGACGGTACGCCGGGTGCTGGGCAGCTTCTTCGAGCGAATGGACTACATCGAGCCCGAGTCGTTCTGGGTGCGCCTGCGGCGGCGTCTGGCCGCCTTGGGCCGGGGACGCTCGACCTTCGGGCGGCTGGGGCGCTGGCGGATGGTCTACCGGATGCAGCTCTCGTACATGGTCCTGGCGGTGCTGCTCAGCGTCTTGACGGTGCTCTTCTGGAACTGGCGCCAGGACCAGCAGCTCGAGCTGCTCGAGCAGTACTACGATCGCGTCAGCGAACTCCGCTAGAGGCGGGGCGACCGGGAGCCGGGCTGCCGGGCCACCGGGCGCCAGGCGGCCGGGGGCGCCCCGCTGCGGCGCGAGGGAACGCAGGCGAGCACACCTGAGGTTGGGGGACACGGATGGGTCTCAGTCTGGGGATGCTGAAGAAGGGCCTCTCGCAAGGCAAGAAGGCCAAGACCGCCGGGGCCAAGGCCCAGGGCGGCCGGGACGGCGGGCCGCAGCAGCGCAAGATCGGGATCTTCGGCCACACCCGCGCGGGCAAGACCGTCTTCCTCACGATGCTCTGGCATCAAACCCACGGCCGGCGCGACTTCTCGCTCGAAACCGACGACTACCAGACCCGCCAGGACATGAGCAGCTACTACGACCTGCTCGCCAGCGGCGAGTGGCCGCCGCCGACGGCCACCGAGCGCCTCTACCGCTTCACGGCGGTCATCGACACGACCATCCGGTACCCGTTCGAGTCGCAGGACTACCAGGGCGAGAGCGTCTCGATCGACCGCGAGGTCGAGACCGGCAAGGAGTTTCTCGAGTACTTCGAGGCCTGCGATGCGGTCTTCATTCTCGTCGACGCCGAGGACCTGATCCACCGGGGCGATGATGCGGCCCAGCGGCGCCGGAAGAAGATCGACTCCTTCGAGCTGATGCTGGCCCAGCTCGTCGAGGGCACGCGCAACCGGCTGCGCATCCCGGTCGCGATCGTGGTGACCAAGGCCGACCTCCTGGACGGCTACCGCGATCAGAGCCAGGTCGTGCTGGTCAGCGACGACATCCGCTATTCCCGCTACCGCGGCTACGACAACTTCGTCAGCGCCGTGCTGGCGCAAGGCCACGTGTCGGCCCACCTGCCCTGGCGCGAGCAGGTCGAAGACGTTCTGCTCATGATGAAGCCCCTGGTCGACTACTGCCTGACCAAGTCGCCCGACCTGCAGGTCTTCTTCGTCTCCTCGACCGGCGGGGTCGAGACCGTGGAGCAGCCTGACGGCAGCCAGGCGGCCCGGCCGCCGAAGGATCTGCGCCCGGTGGGGCTCGAGATGCCCTTCGTCTGGTCGGTGCACCTTCTGATGGAGAAGCGCAAGGCGCTCATCGCCCGCAAGATCAAGTGGTGGGTCGCCGGCGCCGCGGCACTCTTCATCGCCCTCTTCTCACTGGTCAACTTCTGGCACGAAAGCCGCATCCAGTCGGTCCACCGGCTCTCGGGCGGGCGCTCGGGCGTCGGCGCCGCACCGGCCACCGAACGCGTGCAAGCCCTGGAAGGCTACCGCAACAGCTTCCTCTCGGGCTTCTTCGCCTCCGACTTCCAGGAGACGGTCGATCTGATCCTGGACTACGAACAGGCCCGCGCCCTCTCGGCGGAGATGCGCACGGCGATCGATGCGCTCGACTACGAGACCTTCTCGGCGCGCCACCGCGCCCTGCGGGATCTGCGCGACCAGTTCCCGCCCATGTCGGAGGAGTACCGGCGGGCGGCCGAGATGCTGTCGCAAATGGAGTCGGCCTGGGACGCCGCCTACGTGCAGTACAAGCTCCAGCCCCTGCTGGCGCGCAACCCCTCCCCGGCCGAGGTCGAGCTCGCGCTCAAACAGCTCTTCGCGCCCGAGAACCGGCGGGAGTGGTCCTCGCAATGGTCGCAGCGGCAGACGAACACCCGCGATGAGCTGCGCCGCCAGGACCTGCAGCAGATCCTGACCTCGGCGGCCGGGCTGGGCGGACAATCCTGGAAGGCGCTCGAGACGATCGCCACGCTGTCGGGCTCCTACCTGGACGCCTATTCGGAGGATGTGCGCGCCCTCGGGCAGTGGCAGGAGGTCTACGGATCGGTCCGCCAGATCCAGAACCTCTTGGGGCTGGCCCTGCAGAGCCAGGACTCGGCCGATGAGCTGCGCGGGATCGCGCGCCAGCTGCGGGCGGTCGGCGAGATCCAGGGCCAGCCGGTGGGCGAACGTCTCGCCAATCACCTGATCAGCCTGAGCAGCGAGGCGGTCGCCGCCTCGGCCGGGGAAACCTACGACGCGCTCGCCCAGATGATCGACACCGGCGAGCCTTCGTTTCGGTTCAGCGAGACGTTCCAGAGCCGGGCGCGCAGCTTCGCGCAGAAGTACCGCGGCACGCCCGAAGGCCAGCGCGTGGCCTCCTTCCTCTCCCGCGTGGAGGCCATTGAGAAGAACGGCCTTCTGGTGACGCTGCAGGTCAGCGAGATCCCCAGCGGCTACCATCTGCGCCTGTGGGACAACGAGGCCGGCGCCTGGCAGCCGAGCGACGTCGAGCCCGGGTTGCCGGGCACCCTGCGCTGGAAGCCGGGCGAGGCGGTGAAGCTGGGCATCGAGCGCACCGACCCGGCCAGCACCAGCAATGCGATTCTCGATGTCTGGGAGGTCACCGATCGCTTCGCGCTCTTCCGCATCCAGTCCGATGGGGGCCGCCACGTCTTTCAGGGCAATTTGTCGGTGGTGATCACCTTCCCGGATTTATCGGGCGCGTTGCCGAGGCTATGACCGTGTCCACCTTGCACGCCGAGCAGCTCGTCTACGGGACCTTTCCGTTCACGCAGGGTTTCACCCTGGTCGCCCGCTCATCGGGCGTGGGCCCGGCGCTGGCCCAGGCAGCGGTGGAAGCCTGCCGGTCGTGGGGCGAGGTCGGGCGCCCCGAGTTCCGCAGCGCGCTGTGGCACCTGGCCCTGCCCGCCCCGCACGAGGCGCACCTGGTGAGCAAGGTCATCCGCCAGGGGACCGACCCCGGAGCACGCATGGCCTGGTACCACCAGGTCCTGATCCTGAACGAGGCGGACTACCTGTCGGCCGGGGCGGATTGCTTCGCCTTCGACAAGGCCGGTTTCTTCAAGGACCGCTGGTTCGAAGGCGATGACTGCCAGCCGATCGACGTCGATGCCTCACTGGTGCCGGCACTCGATGCCGGGAGCCTTTCGGATTCGGCGCAGGTCCCGGCCCGCGCGATTGCCGCGGCCCTCGAGCAAGGGCGTGAGGTGCGGCTGCAGGCCGGCCGGCCGTGCCGCGCGATCGACGAGGTGTGCCGGGCGGCGCTGGCGCTGCTCGCGCCCGAGCGCCGCGCGGCTGTCGCACTGGCCAGCTTCGCGTATCGCCCCGTGCGGCGCTACGACCTGTGGTGTGTACACGAGCCCGGCGGCGACTGTCCCGAGTCGGCCGATCAGGTGCGGCCGCGCACCCGATGACACCCGATGACACCGGATGACACCGAAAGAGGAGGAATAGATCGATGTTCTCCGCGTTGGTCCCCTGGCAGCGGATCACGGTCCTGGCCGTGATCGCAACCTTCACCCTCGCGCAACTGCCCGTCCTGGCCCCGGGTCCCAAAGCCCAGTCCGGCCAGCTGACCCTGCGCGAGGGACGTGAGATTCGCGCCCGCATGCTCGACGATGCCCGCTCGCGCAGCGTCGCGGCCGGCGACCGCGTCCGCTTCGAGGTGGCCGAGGACGTCGAGATGCACGGACTGATCGCGATCAAGGCCGGCACGGTCGGCACGCTCGAGGTCTCCGCCGTCAAGAAGAACGGCATGCTGTGGGGCAAGCCGGGCCAGGTCGTCTTCGGCGCGGGGAGCATTCCCGGCTCGGCCGTGGATATTCCGGTCGAGTTGTCGGGACGCGACACCTTCCGCGGCAAGTCCCGCAAGCTGACCGCCATTTTGCTGACGCCGCTGCTGGTGGGGCTGTTCTTGCGCGGCGGGCAGGGCGGGCTCGACGCGGGCGATCCGATCCTGCTCTCGATCCCCGAAACCGTCCAGGTTCCGCCGGTCCAGTAGCGCCAGGCGCCGCGTGCCAGCATCGCACGGCAGCAAGGCGGGTGGCATCGCATGCCAGTACGCCGGGCCGGCTCAGCGGCCGCTGATCGTGAAGGTCCCGTCGCTTTCGGCGTAGCGTTCGCTCTGCAGATCGATCACGCGGATGCGGAACTCGTCCCCGCTGGGGCACTCGAAGGGATCGACGTATTCCCACTCGGCCTCACCGTCGTTGGCGGTCGAGGTGTGGATGACCCCGCAGAGCGTCTCGGCGTACCACAACTCGATCCGCACCCACTGCCCGCACGCGTCGGACCGGGTCCACTGGATCGGCACGACCTGGCCCTCGTAGTACCACTCGCCCCCATCCGGCGAGGTCACGTCCAGCGTACAAGGCGGCGGCGCCTGGTCCATCGAGTAGGTCTCGTCGGTGACGTCGCTGACGCCGGTCTGAAGGTCGGTCACGCGGATCGTGTAGTCGTCGACGTAGTCGTCGCAGGGCTGGATCACCCAGCTGAAGCGGCCGTCGTTGCTGGCCGGATCTCCGATCGTCTTGCACGGGGCGCCGTCGTGGAGCAGTTCGATCCGCACCAGGGGACCGCAGCAGTCGGTGTAGTCCCAGCCGATCAATAGATTCCGCCCGATCGTGAGCGTGCCCCCGCCCGAGGGGCTGGTCACCGTCAGGCTGCAGGGCGGCTCGATGGTGAAGGGCGCCGCGGAGACGTCCGCCGAGCCGGTCTCCAGATCGGTGACGCGCAGGGTGTAGGGGCTCGTCTCCTGGCCGCACCGCTCGACCGTCCACGGGTAGCTCCCGTCGTTGCCGGCGCCGGTCGAGATCGTCCGGCACAGCTCGCCGTCGCGCAACAGTTCCAGGGACACCAGGGGCCCGCAACAGGCCGAGGTCTCCCAGGTGATCTCGATCTCCTCGTCCGCGCACAGCGTCTCACCGCCGTTCGGATAGGTGAGCAGCGGACAGGGCGCCTCGATCGTGAAGGCCTCGCTCTCGCCGGCGCCCTGGGTCGTCACGTCGGTCACCCGGATCGTGTAATCACTCGTCGCGCTGCCGCACGGCGCCGCCGTCCAGACGAAGAGACCGTCATTGAGCGTCTCGGAGGCGATGACGGCGCATGGCGCGCCGCCCTGCGCCAGCACGATCTCGACGACCTCGCCGCAGCACGCCCCCTCGCTCCAGGCGATCGTCACCGGGTCGCCCGGACAGTACACCTCTCCCGCGGCCGGGGAGAGCAGCGCGGGCTCGCAACCGGTCTCGATGCCGAAGGCCTGCGGCATCTCGGCCGCCGCCCCGGTGTCCAGATCGATCACGCGCAGCGTATAGCCTTCGGTCGCGCCGCCGCAGCCGGCCACCGTCCAGGCGAAGATGCCCAGGTTGGGCGCCCCCTCGGTGATCGTGGCGCACAGCTCGCCGCGAAGCAGCAGCAGGATGCGCACGCTGTCACCGCAACAGGTCGAGGCATTCCAGGTCAGATCGTAGAGGTCCCCTTCGCAGAGCCGATCGCCCCCGGCGGGCGCGGTGATCGCGAGCGTGCAGCCCGGATGCACCCAGAACGGATCGCTCTCGTCCCCCTCCTGACCGGCGAGCACGCGAATCGTGTAGGGGCCGCTCTGCGCCGCGCACGGCGCGGCGGTCCACTCGTAGCTGCCGTCATTGGTGGCGGCCGTGGCGATCGTGGCGCACACCTCTCCCCCGAGCAACAGGTCGATCGTCACCAGCGAGTCGCAACAGGCCGACCGGGTCCAGAGGATCTCGACCGGATCGCCCTCGCAGTAGCTGGTCTGCTCGACCGGCGAGAGCACGCCGATGGCGCACGAGTCCTCGATGGCGAAGCTGCCCGCCAGCGTGGCCGCCGCGCCGGTGGCCTCGTCGGTGACGCGCAGGCCGTAGCCCGCGCCCGGGGAGGCGCAGGCAGAGACGGTCCACTCGTATTGCCCGTCGTTCTCTTCACCGGTGGCCAGGGTGAGACACGGCTCGTCTTCGAAGAGCAGCTCGATCGTGACCTCGGATCCGCAACAGGACGTGGTCTCCCAGGCCAGCAAGGCCTGCTCGCCCTGGCAGAGCGTGGCGCCGCTCTCGGGCGCGGTGATCGTCAGCTCGCAGGGCGGCAGGATGGTGAAGGGCTCGGCGCTCTGGGAGAAGGCGCCGGTGGCCGGGTCGCTGACGCGGATGGCATACTCTCCGTCCTCGCCGTCGCAACGCTCGACGGTCCAGCCATAGGTGCCGGTATTCGGGGCCGCTTCGGCCAGCACGAGGCAATCCGTCCCGTCCCGGAGCAGATCGAGGCGCACGGTGCTCGGGCAGCAGGCCGAGGCCTCCCAGGTGATCGTCAGCTCGCTTTCGGCGCAATAGGCGCCGCCCCCGGCCGGAGCGGTCAGCGACAGCGAGCAGGCCGGCTCGATCTGGAAGGCACCGCTTTCGGCCGTCGCACCCGTGGCGTTGTCGGCGATCCTCACGCTGTACTCCTCGCCGGGCTCACAGCCGGTGACGGTCCACGCGTAGGTGCCCGTGTTGGCGGCCTCATCGGTCAGGGTGAGGCAGTATTGCCCGCTCTGGTAGAGGTCGAGCGCGACCGACTCGCCGCAGCAGGTTCCCGCGGTCCACTCGACCTGGACCGTGCTTCCCACGCACACGAGGGCACCGGCCGCCGGAGCGGTGACCTCCAGCGCGCACGCCGGCCGGATGGCGAAGGCGCCGTCACTGCAATCGGCGGCGCCGGTGCTGCGATCGGTGATGCAGATCGCGTAGTCTTCCTCGCCCGCGCCGCAGCCGGCCGGAATCCACTCGTAGGTTCCGGCATTGGGCGCCGAGGCCGCCACGGTCAGGCACACCTGGCCGGATTGCTGCAGCTCGATGCGGACGCTGTCGGAGCAACAGGTGGCCGCCTCCCAGGTGATGGTGTAGGGCGTTCCCTCGCAGAGCAGGTCCCCGCCGTTCGGCTGGGTAACCGTGATGGCGCAGCCGGGTTGGATCGAGAAGGCGCCTTCGCTACGGGCCGCATCACCGGTAACCAGGTCGGTCACGCGGATCGCGTAGCCGCCGGTCTCGCCGCCGCACGGCTCGGGGCTCCAGGCAAACGTGCCGTCACCGGGCACCGAGGCCGCCAGCGTCCGGCACACGGCGCCGTCCTGAAGCAACTCGATCCGCACCGAGTCCGAGCAGCAGCCGGCCCGGGTCCACTCGATCGTGACCGGATCGTCCTCGCAGAGCTGTGCCCCCGCATCGGGAAACAGCACGCCCAACTCGCAGCCGGTGAACTCGCAGCCCTGGGGCGTCACCACCGCGTCGGGGTCGAGGCTCCAGGTGGCGCCTGCGCCGGTGAAGTCCACGCGCTTTGGGTCGATGCAAAGGCCCGCGTCCGGATCGGACTCCTCCGCGCCCAGGTAGAAGAGGACTCCGCTGCCCGATGCGACCCGGGCCTGCGTCTGGCTGGCGGCGAGGTGGAGTTCGTAGATCGCGCACCCCGCGCCCGACAGGTTGAGCCGGGTGATCGCGGCCGTGAATCCCAGGGTGTCGCCCCCCGCGAAGAGCCGGCTGCCCGGATCGGCATGGACGAACGGGGCGCTCGCCCCCTCGAGGGAGAATCGCAGCCCGAGCGCGCTCAGATCGGTCGTATTCGCCACGCTGACGGGAAAGAGCCGCACGGCGGAGGCGGCGGAGAACGCGTGCGGGAACGTGTCGTGGGCCGGCAGGCCGTCGTAGAGGATCAATCCGTCACCGGTCACGCCGCTGGGCGCCAACACGACGATGACCTCGCGTTCGCGATCGGACGGGGCGAGTTCGAAGGTGCTCTCCCCGCGCAACACACCCTGATCGACGAAGAGGCGCCACCAGGTCGGCTCGCCGGGAGCATCGATCTCGAGGACGAGTTCGCCACCCGCGGCCCCGGAGGCCGCCGCCGACGGACGGTACGAGGTGCTGTCGGGATGGGGACGCACGGCATAGGGGCTCTCGGGCGCGGTGCCCAGCCGGTAGAGGTAGGCCTGCACGCTGTCCTGGAGCGAAGCGCCGGCGACCTCCTGTCCGAGCCCCCGCGGAGGATGGATGAGCCGGAGGCCGAAGCCGCCGGTGGCCGGGAACGTCCCGCCCTCGTC
>CAZZIF010000139.1:0-10238 GCA_964654025.1 uncultured bacterium | reverse complement strand
TTTACGCACGGTCCTCCAGGTGCCGCCCCTCCAGGCGCGGCCTCTTTACGCACCGCCCTCTACACGCCACCCTCTACGCGCCACCCTCTACGCGCCACCCTCTACGCGCCGCTCCTCAGCGCACGTTCCTGCTCGAGCAGAATGCCCTGAATCAAGAGGGGCAGCAAGATCTCATGGTGCCCCACGAGGTAGAAACCTTGCTTCGCCCCGGGATGCGGACGATCTACAACGTTCTGCTGAGGGCGGTAATGCTTTTGAAAATCAAGGGTTGCGGTGACAAGCCCTTCGGGCGACGCGCCCAGGTTGACCGCCACCGAGAAGGCCTTCAGGAAGACCTCGGGCATCATCACGGCACTGCCGACGTTGATCACCACCGCACCGGCCATCTCGCGGAGGTGGGCCGCCACGATGCGGAAATCGCGCGCCGAGGCCTCTCCGGCGGCCGCGCCATCGAAGTCGGGATGCTGGTGAACGATGTCGGTCCCAATCGCTACGTGCACCGTCACCGGCACCCCTCCGGCGTAGCAGCTGCCCAACACACTCGGCCGCACCACCTCGACTTCCTGGAGGCAGCGTCCCACGGCCTCGCCAAAGCCCTCTGTCCGCTCGGCGGCCTCCCGGACGGCGCCGTTCAAGAATGCCGCGGTCTCCTTGACCATCCCGAAACGACCCTCATGCAACTCGCGGGCCACTTCCTCGGAGGTGTGCCCGAAGAGCGCCAGCTCGGCATCGTGAATGGCGAAGGCGCCGTTGACCGCGAGCAGTGTTCCCAGGCTTCGTTCGAAAAGGTCGATCAGGAGAGGCGACAGGCCCACCTTGATCACGTGCGCTCCACACATCCAGATCACGGGCCGGCCCTCGCGCCGGGCACGCACGACCTCCCGGGCCAGCGCTCGCAGGTCTCGAGCGGCGAGCACCTCTGGCAGGCCATCCCAGAACTGGGCGAACGACCGATGGTCCTCGGGGACCCGCGCCAGCATCTGCCCGGACACTTTCGATTGCCGTGTGTCCATGGGAATGCGCCGCACGCGGCTCAAGTCTGCTTCAGCGTAGCGCCCCATGCTTACCTCGTCCAGTCGGGCCGGCCGGCCAGGTCGGTCAAGACGACCGAGATCGATCCGATCGGCAGCTTGCTCTTCATCTGCACCGGAATCCTCCGGCGATCGTCGGTCAGCCAGATCAAGAGTTCTCCCTGATGCTTGAACAGACCCGGCGTCCGCAGCTTCGGCTCCACGATCACGCAGTCGAAATCCCCGGCTGGCACCGAGACGCGCTCACGGCCGTGGACGACCACTTCGATGGGATAGTTCTTCTTGTCGACGTGGCTTTCCAGATCGATGGTTTGGCCCGGGACGAGCTCGCGGGCCCGCACGCTGTAGAAGGCGCTCAATACGTCATGAGCCCCCTCGACGGTCTCGTGGATCTCCTCGCCGTCGTAGATGGCGATGTTGCTCGCCTGCTCGTAGATGACGACCTCGTCGTTGCGGTAATCGCCTTCGATCAGGTGCTTCTCCGATCGCAGCGGCAAGAGATCGCGGACGCGAACGAACGACTCGACCCGGTCATTGACGTAGAAGAAAGTGGAGAAGAAGTCGCTGCTGCGAGCTGTTGTCACGATGTGGTAGCAGCTATCACCTCGGACCGGAACGATGCCGGCAATCGACATCGTCGCGGTGCCCGCCCGGATCGGCCCGTACCGCACGGAGAACTCCAGATGCTCACCGGGCACGAACACATCATCCAGGTACGGGTGGGTTTGACGGAAGATCCGCTGCTGTCGTCGCTGCGGCGTCTCCCAGCGGGCGGTGGCGAGCAAGGAATCGATCGACTCGGCCTCGAGCCACAACCCCCCAAGACCCGCATCGGCCGGGACAGGCGGCTCCTCCTCGCCCTGGGCGGCCGCAGGTGCCCAGAGAGGATCCCATCCCAGGCCCGGCCCGGCATCCAGCATGGCTCCCAGCGGGCCGCCTGATCCCGCGATGATCAGGACGCCCAAGACGCCCCGCGCGATGTGCCGACCAATCGAACGCATATCCCTGCTGACGCTCCCTGGCTCCATCCCGTTCGGTGCAACGACAGCGGTTGCGGCAGTATCCGCCAGATCCGGAGGGAGGGCAACGAATCCTCTCCGCCCCTTGCACCGTCTCCGGGCATACTCTGCCCCCGTCATGTCGCTCTATACCGCCGAAGGAGCCTAAAAGGTCGAGCGGACGGAGGGTTTTTCGCCCCTTCCGTCCGCTCCCCTACTACCGTTGCCAAGCACGCTGACCGGCTCGGCCGGCCGGCTCGATTCACCAGCCCGGCCCGCCAACGCGAACCGCCCCATCGGGCTGCCTCTTCAGGTACCCTCCTCGGTCCCCGCGGGCACTGCCGATGGCTAGCCTTCGTCCAGCGCTTGCTTACGGCTCAAACGTACCTTGCCTTCCTCGTCGACGCCGATGACCTTGACCCGCACCATGTCGCCCTCGCTGACGACGTCCTCGACGCGGGCCACCCGGTGGTGCTCGAGTTCGGAGATGTGAATCAGACCGTCGCGTCCGGGCAGGATCTCGACGAAGGCGCCGAAGCTGGTGATGCGGACCACCTTGCCGTTGTAGATCCGGCCGACCTCTGGATCCTCGGTCAGGGCCCTGATCATGTCGACGGCCTTCTGCGCCATGTCCGCGTCGACGCAGGCCACCTTGACCTCCCCGCTGTCCTCGATGTCGATCGAGGCACCGGTTTCCTCGGTCATCTTCTTGATGATCTTGCCCCCGGGGCCAATGATGTCGCGGATGCGATCCTGCGGCACCATCAGGACGATGATCCGCGGAGCGTACTGCGAGATCTCAGGTCGCGGTTTCGGCAGGGCTTCCTCGAGCTTGTCGAGGATCTGCATCCGCGCTTTGCGGGCCACCTCGAGTCCTTCGGCGAGCACCTTGGCATCCAGGCCCTTTATCTTCAGATCCATCTGGGCCGCCGTAATGCCGTCCCGGGTTCCGGCAACCTTGAGATCCATGTCGCCTAGATGGTCTTCGAGGCCGGCGATGTCGGTCAGGAAGACGTGACGCTCTCCGTCGGTGATCAAGCCCGTCGCGATCCCCGCGACGTGCCCCTTGACCGGCACGCCGGCATCCATCATCGACAGACTGCCACCGCACACCGAGGCCATCGACGAGGATCCGTTCGACTCCAGAATGTCCGAGACGAGCCGGATCGTGTAGGGGAAACTCTCGTTCGAGGGCACGATCGGTGAGAGCGCGCGCTCGGCCAGATTGCCGTGTCCCATGTCCCGGCGAGAGGGGCCGCGGTTGGGCTTCGCCTCGCCAACGCTATAGCCGGGGAAATTGTAGTGGAGCAGGAAGGTCTTCCAGCTCTGGCCGGCCAGGTCTTCGACACGCTGCTCGTCCGAGGCGGTCCCCAGTGTGGTCACCACCAGCGCCTGGGTTTCGCCACGGCTGAAAATGGCCGAGCCGTGTGTGCGCGGCAGCGCCCCGACCTCACAGCCCAATGGCCGGATCTGATCAGGTGCCCGTCCGTCGACCCGCTTGCCATCGTCGAGAATCATCCGGCGCAAGTAGGCACCTTCGATCCCTTCCATGATCCCGCCGATCGCCTTGCCACTGTCGGGGAACTTCTCTTCCAGCGCCTTGACGATTTCCCGCTTGAGGTCGCGGCGGTTCTCGCCGCGCTCCTGCTTCGTTTCACCCG
Organism: uncultured bacterium; assembly: GCA_964654025.1. Classification (GTDB taxonomy): domain Bacteria; phylum Eisenbacteria; class RBG-16-71-46; order CAIMUX01; family WJJG01; genus CAYQJL01. The sequence goes on along the minus strand of CAZZIF010000139.1, from coordinate 6,548 downwards.
CGAACATCGTCTCACGGATGCGATCACCGAACTGGCTCTCGATGGCCTCCTCGAGGCCTTCGGGCGGAGAAAGGGGCGTGATCTCGCGCTTCTTCACCTCGATCTTGGCAATCAACTCCTCCTGGAGCTTGACGACCTTCTGGATCTCCCCTGCGGCGAACTCGAGGGCCTCGAGGAACTCTTCCTCGCTGATCTCGAAGGCGTCGCCCTCGACCATGATGATCGTCTCTTTGTTGCCGGCGACGACCAGATCCATGTCGCTCTCCTCGAGCTGCTCGACGCCGGGGTTGAGGATGAGCTTGCCGTCGACCTTGCCGACCCGCACGGCCCCGATCGGACCAGGGAACGGCACGTCGGAGAGGCACACCGCCACCGACGAGGCGATGAGGGACATGATATCTGGATCGTTCTCGCCGTCGGCCGAGAGCACCTCATTGAAAACGGCGATCTCGAAGCGGATGCTCTTGTCGAAGAAGGGGCGGATCGAACGGTCGATCAGCCGCGCGCTGACCGTCTCTTTCAGGCCGGGCCGGCCCTCGCGCTTGAAAAAGCCACCGGGAATGCGCCCGCTGGCGTAAAACTTCTCGCGGTAGTCGACGAACAGAGGCAGGAAGCCGCGATCGACACCATCTTCCTTGGCGGTGACCACATTCGAGAGCACTACGGTATCCCCGTAGCGAATCAAACAACTTCCGGTAGCCTGCTTGGCCAGCCGGCCGGTCTCCAACGACAGAGTCCGGCCACCCAGCTCCATGGATACTTCCTGTTTCATGCGTGGACCTCTTTCTGGATCACGGGCAGAGGTGTTCTCGAGAAGAACGGCTACGACCAATGCCCCCCAAGGATGTGGGGGGCAAGGACAGCCTGCGAAGAGAGCCTTGGGGAGTGAGAACTAGCAACGGATTAGCGACGGAGACCCAGCTCCTTGACAATCCCGCGATAGCGCTCGACCTTGGCACGCTTCAGGTACTCGAGGAGGCGACGCCGACGCCCGACCATGCGCAACAAGCCGCGACGCGAGTGATGATCACCCTTGTGCACCTTGAAATGCTCGGTCAGGTACCGGATCTTCTCGGTCAGCAGGGCAATCTGCACTTCGGGGGACCCGGAATCGAGCCCATGGAGCTTGTACTTACTGATGATTTCCTGCTTCTTATCCTTCGTCAGCGACATGCCTTCCTCCGCCTAGCGTCACGTGCTCCGGGTACTTCCCGGGACGTACCTACTGATGATTTCAACCGGGCGAAACTATCACAGGGAAGTATCGGTTGCAAGCGGCTTGTATCCTTCGTTCGCAAACCGTTTCCTGGCCTCTTCAACGTCGGCGAGGATGGCCTCGCGCAAGGCGCCCGCGTTCGGGAAGGTCTTCACCGGCCGGAGCCATTCGACAAATCCAACCCGTAGGGCTTGATCTCGTAAGTCTATGTCGACATTCAAGATATGCACTTCCACCAGACGATCGTGCCCGGTGCCGAGCGTGGGCACGGGTCCCACGCTGGCCACTCCGGGGAGCCGCCCTCCGCCGGGAGGCTCGGCCCATACCCGGTAGACCCCGGGGGCCGGCAGTAGCTGGTCGGGCGAGATCGACAGGTTGGCGGTAGGCACGAACTCGCGTACCCCACGGCCCTCGCCTCGCACCACGCGGCCGCGGAAGGCCAGTTCCCGGCCCATCAGCGCGGCCGCCGACCGCACATCACCCTCGCGCAGAAGCTCTCGAATCCGCGAGCTCGAAATCCGCGCCCCTTCCAGCGTGACCGCCGGCACGACCTCGACCCAGAAGCCGAGTTCCCGGCCGAGGGCCGTGAGCGTGGAGGGATCGCCCTGGCGTCCGGCGCCGAAGCTGAAATCGTGTCCCACCACCGCTCCGACCAGATCGAACTCGGCCAGCAGCACCTCCCGCACGAACGTCTCCGCCGAGAGCCGGGCGAACTCGAGCGTGAATGGCAGGATCCGCACGTGTTCGATGCCGCAGGCTCGCAGGATTTCCGTCTTCTCGGGGGCCGGCGTGATTTCGATCGCGCCAAGGGGCTCCCTGGCAAAGACCTTGGCCGGCGGGGGATCGAAGGTCACCACCGCGCTGGCGGCCCGGTCGCGCCCGGCCTCGTCCCGCCCGGCCTCGTCCCGCCCGGCACCGGCCAACACCCGGCCCAGCAAGGCCTGATGACCACGGTGAACGCCGTCGAAGACGCCAAGTGCGGCGACCGCCCGCGGCCGTCCGGGAGTGGGACCCCACGGCGCCTGCGACGGCCTCGACGGCTGCGGCGGCTGCGACGGCTGCGACGGCTGCGACGAAGGTCGTCCGGACAGCGGCGTCTTGTTCGCGTGGCCCGGCCTATCGTACGAAGGGTTCTTCGGCATCGACTCCCCCCTCGGTGCTCAGGTGACCCGCGTCAGCTTCATTGCCAGTACATCGACCCAATCCCGGTCGGCCGGTCCGATCGTCGGCACCACCTCGGCCAGCGCCAGCAGGTCGCCTTCCGTTGTCACCAGCCGGGCGGCCGAACCGAGGCGGGGCGGTTCCGCAACGTCCAGCACGACCCATGGAGGGATCTGACCGTGACGGAGCTTGGCCGCCCAGAACGGCGGCACCCGCCAGGCCGGCAGGTGCTCCAGCGCCTCGCTCATCGAGATCGCCCGCTCCAGCAAGGCTTCCCGGGTCCACTCCCCGTCGAACCCGACGGCGTTCTCACGGGCAAACGATCCCACCCGGGTGCGACACAGGTCGGCGACATGCGCCAGTCCATCGAGCCTGGCGGCCAGATCTTCGGCCAGCGCGCGGATGTAGGTGCCGCGCGAGCAGGTGACGCGGAAACCGATCCGTTCTTCGTTCGCATCCAGGATCTCGAAGGCATCGACACGAACCTTGCGAGGTTGGCGCTCGACGGTGACCCCCTTGCGAGCCAGCTTGTATAGAGGCCGGCCCTGATGCTTCAACGCGGAGACCATCGGCGGGACTTGCAGTATCTCGCCCTCGAACTCACGCGCGGCCGCCTGGAGATCGCCCACCGACGGGCAGACCGCCGGCGAGGTGGCCACCACTTCCCCGGTCGCGTCACCCGAATCGGTCTTCTGGCCCCAGCGGAAGTGGCCCTCGTAGGTCTTGGGCAGATCCATGAGGGCGTTCGATAGCCGGGTGGCGCGGCCGACGCAACAGAGGAGCACACCGGTCGCGAAGGGATCCAGTGTGCCGGTGTGGCCCACTTTGCGAAAGCGCAGGATCGAACGGATCCGCGCCACCGCATCGTGACTGGTCCACTCCGGCGGCTTGTCCACGTTCAGAACGAAGCCGGCCATGGGCAGGGGTGTGTCGGGTTGGCGGCGGCCCACCTTACGCTCCTCGTCTCCGGTCAGGATCGCTCATCCTGGCCGGTGTCGGCGGCGTCATCTCCGGGATCGTCATCCGGCCTAGTGCGCCCGGCATCGCCGCCATCGCCGCCATCGCTGGCATCGCCGCCATCGCCGCCATCGCCGGTATCGCCGGCATCACGTTCCGCATTGAGGATGTCCATGATCCGCTGGCTGTGTTCGAACCCCCGGTCAAGCCGGAACTGAAGCTCGGGCACGGTGCGCAACCGAACCCGCTGCCCCAGCTGCCCTCGCAGGAAAGATCGCGCGCGATGCAACACCTGGAGCGAGTTCTTCTGCACAGCTTCATCACCAAGGACCGAGACATAGACTTTCGCGTAGGCCAGGTCGGGACTCATCTCCACGTGGGTCACCGTGGACCATCCCAGGCGGGGATCACGAACCTCGCTCTGGATGAGGATCCCGAGTTCCTTGTGGATCTGCTCGGCAACGCGTTCACGCCGTACCGGGTTTGCCACGGATGCTCTCCTCTCGCCCATCCGAAGTCATGGAGCCGGAGGCCCGGTTCAGGATCGATCGGATCCCCCCGACGGTCTTCCTGGGCCGAAATGCTCGTCGTCCTCCTCGGGCTCATCCCATGAGGCCTCGTCAGATGCACCCCACAAGGCCTGGTCGGATTCATCCGACGAGGGGCGGCCGGACTCATCCGACGAGCGACGGCCAGATTCATCCGACGACCGACGGCCAGATTCATCCCAGAAGGTCGTCTCCTCGGGCGGAGCCGAAAGCATCGCATCGGCTGGAGCCCGCGAGGCGCCCCGGAAGGGCTCGACCCGTGTTTCCCAGGCCGTGATGGTACAGCGAGATTCATCCTCGACCAGTCGCCGCATCGCCTCCAGCGCATCCTCGAGTGATCGAGGATGGGCCCCGACCAGGGCGATCCCGATCGCGGCCCGTTGATGCAGGTCCTGGTAGTCCACCTCCGCGGTCGAGGCATGGAAGCGCGAACGCAACCGCTCCTTGATGCGGTTGACCACCGAACGTTTGCCCTTCAGGCTGCGTCCCTGGGGTATGAAGATCTCACACTGACAGAGTGCAAAGAACATATCATCACACGGTACGCACCGCCGCCCGGCCGGGCGAACCGATGGCTTCGGCCGCCCGGTGCGAGAGCAGTCGCACCCCACGATTTGAAGTCTACGTCGGAGTCTGCGCCACTTCCTCGATCACATAGGCTTCGACCAAGTCGCCCGTCTTCAGATCGGCGAGACCATCCAGGACCATGCCGCAGTCGTAGCCCGAGGCCACCTCGCGAACGTCGTCCTTGAAGCGCTTGAGCGAGCCGATCTCACCGTCCCAGATGACTTCCTCGTTTCGAATCACCCGTACCCGTGCCTTGCGCTTGATCGTGCCGGCGACGACATGACATCCGGCCACCGCACCGCTCTTGGTCACGGCGAAGATCTCGCGCACCTCGGCGCTGCCCAGAACGCGCTCCTCCTGGATCGGCTTCAACAGGCCAACCATGGCGCTCTTGATCTCTTCGATGGCCTCATAGATGATCCGGTACAGCCTGACCTGGACCCCTTCGGTCTGGGCCAACTGGGTGGCTTTCGGATCCGGGCGCACGTGGAAACCGATGATGATCGCGTTCGAAGCCGCCGCCAGAATCACGTCGGATTCGTTGATGCGTCCCACCCCGGTATGGACGACGCGAACCGTCACGTTCTCGTTCGAGAGCTTCTCGAGCGAGTCGCGCAACACCTCCACCGAACCCTGCACGTCAGCTTTGATGATCAAGCGCAGATCCGTCCGTTCCTGCTCCTTGATCCGGGTGTGCAGATCGTCCAGTCGGAAGCGGCTGGCCGCCAGGCGCATGCGGTGCTCCCGCGCGATCTGAGTACGCTCGGCGGCAATCAGGCGCGCGGTGGCGTCATCCTTGACAACGGCGAAACTGTCACCCACCTGAGGAACGTCCGACCAGCCCAGGATTTCGACCGCCGCGGCCGGGCCGGCGTCTTGCAGGTCCTGGCCCCGGTCATTCTTCATCGCGCGCACGCGACCGTGTGCCGTGCCGCAGACAAAGGGCTCACCAATCCGGATCGTGCCCTGCTGCACCAGCATCGTCGCCACGACGCCCCGGCCCGGATCTTTCTTGGCCTCGATGATCGTGCCCTTGGCCGGGCGGTCGGCCTGGGCGGTCAGTTCGCGCAGATCGGCGACCAAGAGAATCATCTCGAGCAACTTGTCGACGTTCTGGCCGAACTTGGCCGAGATTTCCACCGAAACCGTATCGCCACCCCAGTCCTCGACCAGCAATCCCTGTTCGGAGAGCTGCTGTTTGATCCGATCCGGGTCGGCGGCCGGCAGATCGATCTTGTTGATGGCCACGATGATCGGCTTGCGCGCGGCCTTGGCGTGGTTGATCGCCTCGATGGTCTGTTCGTTGACGCGGTCGTCAGCTGCCACGATGAGGATGACGATATCGGTGACGTCTGCGCCGCGGGCACGCATCTGCGTGAAGGCCTGGTGGCCCGGGGTATCCAGGAAGGTCACCATCCGGTCACCCACCGCGGCTTGATAGGCACCAATATGCTGTGTGATGGCGCCCGACTCGCCCGACACCACGTCGGTGTGGCGAATGTAGTCGAGCAGCTTCGTCTTGCCGTGATCGACGTGGCCCATGACGGTGACGATCGGCGGACGCGGAACCTCCGGGGCCTCCTCGATGTCCTCCTCGACCTCCTGGATCACCTCTTCGCCGAATTCCTTGACGAAGTCGACCTCGAAGCCCAGTTCATCAGCGACGGCCTCGATGGTGTCACGATCCAACCGACGGTTGATATTGGCGAGCACGCCCAGCCGCATGCAGGTGGCGACGACCTCGTTGGGCCGTACGCCCAGGGCCGAGGCCAGTTCTGCGGCGGTCACGAACTCGCTCACACCCACCTTGGTCGGCTCTTCCTCGATCTCGGCACCGCCCTCCCCACGAGTTCGCTTGCGTTTGCGGCTGCGCGAGCCGTCGAGGGTGGCCATGGTCCGGCGCACGCTGTCGAGCAGCTCCCTCTCGTCGACCTCGCGCTTCTTCTTGCGCTTGCCGCGCTTGCCACGGCGCTCGGCGTCGCCGCCACGGCGACGGGAAGGACCTCCCCCGCCCGGGATATCCGCGCCCGGCACCGGTGCCGGATGCTTCTTATCCGGCTCGGGCCGGTACGTCCGCGTGGGTCCGCCACCGCGCGATG